>NZ_CP044231.1:0-326271 GCF_008727755.1 Microbacterium caowuchunii | reverse complement strand
GTGCGGACCGTGGCGGAGACCTCGGTGATCCATGAGCCGGTCAGCCACTGCGCGGTGTCGACGCTGTGCGCTCCGATGTCCCCGAGGGCACCGGACCCCGCCCGATCCCGGTCCAGGCGCCAGGTGTGCGGGGCATCGGCGTCGCTCAGCCAGTCCTGCAGGTACTGCGCGCGCACGTGCCGGATGCGTCCGATCCGGCCGGACTCGACCAGCCGCCGGGCGAGCGAGAGGGCCGGCGTCCGCCGGTAGCTGAACCCGCACATGCTCACGATGCCGCGGGCCGCCGCGACGTCGGCCGCGGCCGCCATCCGGTCCGCATCCGCCACGCTGTTGGCGAGCGGCTTCTCGCACAGCACGTGCTTCCCGGCGGCGAGCGCGGCGAGCGCGATCTCGGCGTGCGTGTCACCCGGCGTGCAGATGTCGACCACGTCGATGTCGTCCCGCGCGATCGCCTCTCTCCAGTCGTCGGTCGATTCCGGGACGTCGAACCGCGCGGCGGCCGCGGCCGCACGGTCGCCGTCGCGGCCCACGAGCAGCGCGACCCCGGGGCTCCGCGCCAGGTCGAAGAAGCGGGGCGCGGTGCGCCACGCGTGGGCGTGCATCCGGCCCATGAAGCCGCCCCCGATGATGGCCACGCGGAGTGTCGTCGTCATCGGTCTCCCCCTCCTCGTCGATGGGACATGGTCACGGGTGAACACGATGCCACCGCGGGGATGACACGTCCCGTCGTTTGCGCAAAACTCGGGGACGTGTCCGTCCCCCGTCCCGCCACCCTCGCCGACATCGCGGCTGCGGCGGGCGTGAGCATCTCCACGGTGTCCCGGGCGCTGCGCGGGCGCGGCGAGATGGCGGCCGACACCCGCGCGCGGGTGCGTACCGTCGCGGAGGATCTCGGCTACCCGGCCGCGGACCGGACCGGGGGGCGGCCGCGCGGAGGGACCGCGCTGATGATCGACCTGGTGCTGGGCACCTTCCACGACCCGTACGCGGACGAGGTGACCGCCGGCGCACGCACGGCGGCCTCGCAGCTCGGCTATGACCTCGTACTGACCGCCGAACGCGACGATCCACGCGAAGACTGGCCGGTGCGCATCCGCTCCCGCGGCACGGCCGGGGTGATCCTGGGGCTGATCCTGCCGACCAGGGCACAGCGGGCGGCGTTGGCGAGCGCGGGGATCCCGCTGGTGCTCCTCGATCCGCCGTCGGACGCGGCCCTCCCTCTGCCGAGCGTGCGCACCACCGATCGGGCCGGTGGCGCGGAGGCCGCCCGCCATCTCGTGGAACGCGGCGCCGAGCGGTTCCTGGTGATCGGCGGGGCGCCCTCCTACCGCTACGGTCGCGCACGCGTCGAGGGCTTCACCGAGACGCTCCGTGCGCTCGCCCCGCAGGCCCCACTCGTGCGCACCAGCGCGGACTGGAGCGGACGAGACGCCCGCAAGGCGTGCGCCGCGGCGATCGGATGTCTCGACGGCGCGGGTCCGATCGGCGTCTTCGCCTGCTCCGATGAGATGGCCGCAGGCGCCTACCCCGCGATCGCCGATGCCGGCCTCAGCATCCCCCGGGATGTCCTCGTGGTGGGCTTCGACGACGTCCGCGGTGCGCGGTGGCTGCAGCCTCCCCTGACGACCATCCGCCAGCCGATCCGGGAGATGGCTGCGGCAGCGGTGCGCACCCTCACCGCCAGGGGGAACGGCACCGTCGTGGAGCACTCCGCCATCGAGTTGCCGACGGAGCTCATCGCCCGCGGGTCCACAGCGACCCGGCCCCGCTCCCGCGATCGGGCCGCGGTCACCTCCCCCTCGCACTGAGGACGGGGACAGCGGGCCCAGCCTTGGCCAGACGACCCCGCAGGAACAGGATGTAGGGGATCATCACGACCCCGATGATCACCGCGCTGATCGTGTCGCCGAGCACCGAGTCCGCGGTGAGCGCGCCGCTCAGGTTGAACAGGACGTGGAAGGCGACTCCGGGAAGGATGCTGCCGGTGAGCACCGCGCAGTAGGCCAGAGCGATGCCGGCCAGGATAGCCATCACGATCTGCACGATCTGCTCGACGGGTGTCGCTCCGCGGAGGAGATTCACCACGTGCCCGACGCCGAACGTGACGCCGGAGATCAGGATCGCGCGGGTGGCGCTCCCCTCCATCCTGAGCGCCTGAAGGAGAAAACCCCGGAAGACGAGTTCCTCGACGAATCCGACGCCGAGCACGAGCAGCACCGCGAAGAACACGTCCCGCACGTCGAGCCCGTCGGCGAACCCCTCGCCGTACTGCACGAACGCGACGGCGAACAGCGGCAAGAAGAAGAGCGTCGACCGCCCGGTCCCGGGTCGGACGCGCCGGATCCCGTAGAACGCCATCCGGTCGCCGGCACGGAGGTAGAGCAGGAGGACGACCGAGAGTACCAGCAGCACGATGCTCGTCATCCCGGGGAAGCCGACGGCATCACCGACGGCGTCACCGACGCTCACAGCGACGATGTAGATTCCGATCCAGATCAGCGCGTGCCAGACGGGACCGACCTCCTGCAGCCTGCGCACGGAACCCCTCCTCTCCGCCGACGGCCGGCTCCTGCCCCGAAGCTGCGGCGTGACGCCAAGGAGTCAACACCGGCGCAGCCGGGAGCGAACAGAGACCAAGTACCCGCGGCACGGGCGTTACGGAGCAGGTGCATCCACGCAGGCGCGAATGCGCGCATACCGCCCGGGCTCTGTCAAGAGTCGCGGGATCCCGACGATTCCATATCGGGATCGACCATCGGAACGTATCGTGCCGGTCATGGCCCCCCATTCGTACGACGTGGTGATCATCGGGGGCGGCAACGGCGGCATCGCCGCCGCCGCCCAGCTCCGCCGGAGAGGCGCGAAGGACGTCGCGCTCGTCGATCCCGCGGCCACGCACGTCTACAAGCCGCTGCAGAACTACGTGGGCACCGGCCTCGCGGCTGCCTCCTCGCTGTCGCGGCCTCAGGCGCGCCTCATCCCGAAGGGGGTGGCGTGGCACCGCTCGGCAGCCGCGCGCATCGACGGTGCCGAGCGCCGGGTCGAGCTCGAGGACGGCACCGCCCTCTTCGGCGCGGACATCGTGCTCGCCTGCGGTGCCGTCACCGACTGGAACGCGGTGCCGGGCGCGGAGGAGGCGCTGACGAGCGGCACCGCGGTCACCACGTTCGAGGACGATCGTCTCGCGGCGACCCGCGACGCCATCCGCTCCCTCACCTCGGGCCGGGCGGTGTTCACCCTCCACGAGCAACCCGCGTCGGGACGGGAGACGGCCCTGAAACCGCTGTTCCTCGCGTGCGATCACTGGCGCCGCCGGGGTGTCCTCGGCTCCATCGAGGTCGAACTCCTCCATGACGGCGAGCGGCTGCATCCGGTCGACGAGATCGCGGTCGCCATCCGCCGCCACTTGGATGCGTACGGGATCGTGCTGCGGCTCGGTACGCGGGTGCGGGAGGTCGAGGGCCCGTCCATCACGGTCGACGGCCCGGACGGGAGCCGGGTCGTCCGGACGGATCTGCTCCACCTTCTTCCCCCGTACGCCGCACCGGAGCTCGTCCGTGCGTCGCATCTGGACGGGCGCGACACGGGCGGCTTCGCGGCGGTGGACCCGGTCACCCTCCAGCATCCGCGTCACCCGCGCGTGTGGTGCATCGGCGACGCGGCGGATCTCGGCGACGCGCGCACCGGGGGCGCGCTGCGACACCAGGTGCAGACGGTGATCGAGAACATCCAGCGCCAGCGCACGGGCCGTTCGCTGACCGAGTACGACGGATACACGGTCGCCCCCATCGCCACCTCGCGGCGCTCACTGGTGTTCGGCGAGTACCTCAGCCGCTCGCACGAGGTGACGCGCAGCATCCCGCTCCTCGACAACCTGCGGTCCCGGCCGTGGTGGTACGTCCTGGACCGGCACGTGCTGCCTCAGCTCTACTGGCACGGCATCCTGAAGGGCAGGATCTGACGGTCCGCAACCCCGTATCCGCGCCCTTGCCCGCAGTCCAGGATGCGGGGATGCGCACTTCACGCGTGACCACCTTCTCCCGCGGCGGCCTGGTCTTCGACGTGTCCGACACCGGGGCGACGGACGGCCCCGTCATCGTCCTGCTGCACGGGTTCCCCGGCTCGCGTCGCACCTGGGATGCCGTCACGCCCCTGCTCGAGGCGGGCGGCGCCCGGGTCGTCGCGTTCGATCAGCGCGGCTACTCCCCCGGGGCGCGGCCCCGCCGGCGGCGGGACTACCGCGCGGTCGACGTCTGCGGAGACGTCCTGGCCCTCATCGACGCCCTCGGCGCGGAACGGGTGCACCTGTGCGGTCACGACTGGGGCGGGTTCGTCGCCTGGCGGATGGCGCACGTCGCACCGGAGCGGCTGGACGGCATGACCGTGCTGTCGACGCCGCATCCGCGCGCCCTGCGGCGATCGCTCGTGAGTTCCGCGCAGGCGGCGCGCTCCGCCTACATCGCGTTCTTCCAGCTCCCGCGGATCCCGGAAGCGGTGCTCCGCCCGCGACTCGCACGTCTGCTCACCCGGTCCGGCCTGCCGTCCGCACTCGCCCAGGACTATCAGCGCTTCCTCTCCGCGCCACACGCGATCCGCGGCGCCCTGCACTGGTACCGGGGCATGTGGCTGCCGGACCGCCGCGACCGTGACCGGGCGAGGGGCCCGGTCACGGTGGAGACGACCTACGTCTGGGGCAACCGCGACCAGGCGCTCGGGCGCCGCGCGGCCGAGCTCACCCGGCGGTACGTCCGGGCCCGGTACCGGTTCGTGGAGCTCGATGAGAACCACTGGCTGCCCGAGCGGGCGCCCGACCGCGTGGCCGCGGAGGTCCTCCGCGCGGCGGGATTGCGGTGACCGCCCTCAGTCGGCGGCATCCGCCTTGGCGAACCGTTCCCGGTACGCGACCTCGTCGATCTCCGTCGCGCTGACGACCGCGGTGCCGTTGTAGACGTCGCGATCGATCTCGTCGGTGGACTGTGCGACCAGCATCGCGACCATCGTGTCACCGTTCACGTTCAGGAACGTGCGGAAGATGCCGGTGAACCAGTCGACGGCGATGAGCAGGCCGATCGCTTCGATAGGGAGCCCGACGGAGGTGGCCAGGAACATCGCCACCACCGGGAAACCGCCGGGGACCGTGATCGTGCCCATGTTGAGCAGGATCGCGAGCGCCATCCCGAGCACCACCTGTCCGATCGTGAGGTCCACGCGGCCGGCCTGCGCCAGGAACATCACGACGATCATGTAGTTCAGCACCGCGCCGTAGGAACCCATCGTCAATCCCACGGACAGGGTGAAGTTCGCCACCCGCTGACTGATCCCGACCTTCTCGACGGCGTTGCGGAGCACCGTGGGGAACGTGACGGCGGAGCTGGTGGTGGTGACGGCGACCACGGTCTGCTCGGCGAGCTTGGCGGGCAGCCGCCACGGGCTCAACCGCGTGCGGACGGTGACCACGACGACGAACATCAGCGTGATGATGACGACACCGATCAGCGTCGTGCCGAGGTATGCCACGGCCGAGGTGACCACGGCGAAGCCCACGTCGCCGGCGAGCGCGGCCAGCAGGCAGAACACCCCGATGGGGGCGATGTACATGACGAACCGGATCATCGTCAGCACGATCTGCTGCACCTGGTCCAGGAGGTCCAGGACGAGACGGTTGCCGGTCTTGGCGATGTAGCTGTTGAGAGCGAGGCCGAACAGCAGGGAGAAGAGGATGATCGGCACCATCGTCGCGGTCGACATGGCCGAGAAGATGTTCGTCGACACGAAGCCGAGGATGGTGTCCTGCCACCCGGTCGCCTGCGAGGCGGACTCCTGCAGGGCGGGGTCCAGCTCGCCTTCGAACACCATGCCCGCGCCGGGCTGGATGAGGGCGCTCAGGCCCCAGGCGACCACGGCCGCGATGACGGAGAACCCGATCATCCAGGAGAACGTACGTCCGGCGAGCTTTCCCATCCCGGTGCCGGTCAGCGAACCGGTCGCGACGATCACCGAGGCCATCACGAGCGGCACGATGGACATCTGGATGAGGCGGATGAACATGTCACCGACGAACTTCAGGTTCGCCGCCCAGTCGCCCACCGCGAGACCGAAGACGATGCCGGCGATCGCCGCGATCCCGATCAGCGCGGCCGGATGGCGGAGCGCCCTTCCGAAGCGCTGAGCCGGTGTGCCGGGGGATTCCGTGAGTGGCATCGGGGGGACGGTGCGGGACATGGTGCCTCTTTCACTGGGGGGTGGGACCAGTGTGTCGAGGCGCGGTTTCCGTGCCGGTTCCCCGCCATTACGTTGATGTTTCGGCCCGACCGGCCGGGGCACTGCTGCTGCACCGCAGGGTCCCAACGCGCGATTCAAACAGCATGGGGACGGCCGGCACGCGGCTGCTGGAGGAGGCCACCACCGCGTGACGTCCCGCGGCGAGACCGCGCATCGTGCACAACTCCTGCAAAACCGCCGCTTCGGCCGGAAACACCGGGGGTACCCCGGGCTCTTGCCGGAGTTGTGCAGGGCGACCGGCGTCGACCGTCCCGGCAGCTCGGCATCGAGCGGCTTCGGCGGGCCACCACCTCGGTCCCGCGGCGAGACCGCGGATCGTGCACAACTCCTGCAAAACCGCCGCTTCGGCCGGAAACACCGGGGGTACCCCGGGCTCTTGCCGGAGTTGTGCAGGGCGACCGGCGTCGACCGTCCCGGCAGCTCAGCATCGGGCGGCTTCGGCGGGCCGGTCACTCCGGCCGCTGCCGGACGCCGCGGGCCGGCCCCTCCGTCCCTGTGCGGGACGCGCGCAGCCGCGGCTGCGCGGCAGGGATGCAAGCCCCTTCGACACCCGCGGTCCGGGACTACCGTGTGCGGCATGGACGGCTTCGCGGCGGTCGACTACGAGCTGGGCAGACAGGTGCTCCAGCGGGGCATCGCGGCCCTGTACCTGATCGCGTTCCTCTCGTCCGTCAACCAGTTCCGGCCGCTCCTGGGCGAACGGGGCCTGTTGCCCGCCCCCGAGCTGCTGGACTGGGCACGATCGTCCCCGGCTCGTCGGAGGATGCTGCGCCCGACCCTGTTCCTGCGCATCCGGTACACCGACCGCAGGCTCGTGGCCCTGTGCGTGGCCGGGATGGTGGTCGCCGCCGCGCTGGTCGCAGGGCTGCCGCAACTGGCCGGACCGTGGGTGCCGATGGCGTGCTTCCTGGCGCTCTGGTTCGGCTACATGTCGATCTCGAGCATCGGCCAGACCTTCTACGGCTTCGGATGGGAGATGCTGCTGCTGGAAGCGGGATTCCTCGCCGCGTTCCTCGGCTCCGGCACCGAGCCTCCGCCGACCGTCATCATCGTGCTGTTCTGGTGGTTGCTGTTCCGACTCGAGTTCGGCGCCGGCATGATCAAGATCCGCGGCGGTCGGGAATGGCACGACCTCACCGCGCTCATGTACCACCACGAGACGCAGCCCATGCCCGGCCCGCTGAGCCGGCAGGCGCACCTGCTGCCGAGGTGGTTCCACCGCACCGAAGTGGTCGGGAACCACATCAGCCAGCTCGTCATGCCGTTCCTGCTGTTCGCCCCGCTGGCGGGCCTCTGGGTCCCCGGCCCCGTCCCGGTCCTCATCGGGACCATCGCCGCGGCCGTGATCATCGCGACCCAGCTCTGGCTCGTCCTCACCGGCAACTTCGCGTGGCTGAACTGGGCCACGATCGTGCTGGCGTTCTCGGCGGTGGGGATCCCGGATGCGGGCCGGCCGCCCGCATCCGACCCGCCCTGGACGATCGACGGCCAGCCCCTGCCGTGGCTCGTCGCCACCACCGCGGTCGGGGTTCTGTACATCGCCCTCAGCGTCCCCTCGGTGCGGAACCTCTTCTCCCGGCGCCAGCTGATGAACGCGAGCTTCAACCGCTGGCAACTAGCCAACGCGTACGGCGCCTTCGGCACGGTCACGAAGGAGCGGATCGAGATCGTCGTCGAGGGCACGATGGACGAGGACCCGGCCGCCGCGACGTGGCGGGAGTACGGCTTCCGCGGCAAGCCCGGCGACCCGCGCCGCATTCCGCCGCAGATCGCGCCGTACCACCTGCGACTGGACTGGCTGATGTGGTTCCTGCCCCTCGGAGCATCCCTGGACGAGTGGTTCACCCCGTTCCTGGCACGGCTGCTCGAGGCGGACCCGGCGACCCTCGCGCTGCTGCGGACGGACCCGTTCGAGGCCCGACGCCCGCGCTGGGTGCGCGCCGTCTCCTACCGGTACCGGTTCGCGGACCGCGCCACGCACCACCGTGACGGGGTGCGCTGGGTGCGCGATCGGCGCCGCACGGTGATCGGGCCCGCCGAGCTCCCCGGGTGACACGGATCGGGCCCGCCGAACTCCCCGGGTGACGCGAGCCGGCCACCCGCGCACACGCCCGGACGTATGGACCTGGGTACTGGTCGGGCGCCGAAGTCGCGACCGCAGGCGGATGTGGAACGCCGTGCGCCTTCGTAGCGTCGAAGGCGACGAAAGGTGCACAGATGATCCGGGTTCGATCCCTGACGAAGCGCTATGGCAGGAAGGTGGCGGTGGACGGCATCGACTTCACGGTCGAGCCGGGCCGAGTGACCGGCTTCCTCGGCCCGAACGGCGCAGGCAAGTCCACGACGATGCGCATGATCGTGGGACTCGACCGTCCCACGGAGGGCACGGCCGAGGTCAACGGACGGCCGTACCGGGAGCTTCCCGCGCCGTTGCGCGAGGTGGGAGTCCTGCTCGACGCCCGCGCCGCGCACCGGCGCCGTACCGCGTACAAGCATCTGCTGGCGATCGCGGCGACGCACCGCATCGGAGCCGAGCGGGTGCGCGAGGTGATGGATATCGCCGGGCTGGACGCCGTGGCGGACAAGCGCGTCGGCGGGTTCTCCCTCGGTATGGGTCAGCGGCTCGGCATCGCGGCCGCACTCCTCGGCGATCCGCAGGCCATCATCCTCGACGAACCGGTCAACGGGCTGGATCCGGAGGGCATCCTGTGGATCCGGGGTCTGCTCCGCCGGCTCGCGGCGGAGGGACGGACGGTGCTGCTCTCATCGCACCTGATGAGCGAGATGACCCAGACGGCGGATCACCTCATCGTGATCGGGCAGGGACGGATCCTCGCGGACGGCCCGATGCGCGAGGTCGTCGCGGGCGCCACCCGCTCGGCCGTCCGCGTGCGCACCCGCGACGTCGACCGGCTGATCGCGGCGATCGCCGCCCCCGAGGTGACGGTGTCCACCCATCCGGACGGGGCCGTGGAGGTCACGTCGCTCACCGCGGAGCAGGTGGCGGATGCCGCTGCGGCCGCCGGGGTGGTCCTTTACGAGATCACCACCGTCGAAGGGTCGCTCGAGGACGCCTACCTCGCCCTGACCGCAGACTCCGTCGAATACCGATCGGCGCCCGCCGCCGGGGAAGGAGCCGGCCGATGATGTCGCTCATCACCAAGGCCCACCGCACCGATGCACGCACGCGGCGCCCCCCGTTCGCGGCGACCCTCCACTCGGAGTGGCTGAAACTCACGAGCCTGCCGTCCTCGTTCCTCGCGCTGGGCGGGATCCTCGCCATCGGGCTGGGCGGCAGCCTGTTCCTCGCCCTCACCCTGGAATCCTCCGGTGTCCCTTCGGTGCCGTCCCTCGAGCGCACGATCGGCGACGTGACGATCCCGATGGTGATCCTCGGGCAGATCATCGCCGGTATCCTCGGCGTCATGTCCATGGGCGCGGAGTACTCCTCGGGCGCCATCCAGTCCACGCTCCTCGCCTCACCGAAGCGACTGCGGGCACTGTGGGCGAAGGCCATCGTGGCATGCGGCGCGGTGACGGCGGTGGCGCTCGTCACGGTCTTCGCGTCCTGGGCCGTGACGAACCCCGTCTATGCGGAGTTCGGACTGGATGCGCCGCTGACCTCTCCCGGCGTGCTGCCGGCGCTCCTCGGCGCCGCCGCGTACCTCGGGTTGTGCGCGGTCTTCGGGGTCGGGCTCGGTGCGCTCGTACGCTCCACGACCGCGGGCGCCATCCTGGTCTTCGTCGCCACGCTCCTCGGACCCGTGCTGACGTCCGTGCTCCCGTACAGCCTGTTCTCGCGCGTGCTGCGGGTCATGCTGCTCGGCAATGCCGGGGACGCGATGTCCCGCGTGACCGCAGAGGGAGGCCCCTTCCTCGACGTGTGGGGCGGGCACATCAGCGCCGGGGCGGGCTGGCTGTTCGTATCCGCCTGGGCCGCGGCGGCGCTGATCGCGGGCGCGGTGGCGCTGACGAAGCGCGACGCGTGAGACCGCCCTCCGCCGGAGTGCCGGATGCCGCAGTCGCGGTGCCCGGCGCTCCGGCGTCGGCACCGCGACCCGGGGCGCGGAGCGCCCTGGTGGTGGACGGCCCGATTCTGGGCGGCTATCTCCTGCTCGCCGCCGCCTTCGCTTACCTGTCGGTCGAGTCCACCATCGTCACCCCGCTCTGGCCGATCCTCCTGCTCACCGCGGGCGGCGTCGCCGTCGTCCTCTGCCGGCACCGCGCGCCCCGCGCGTCCTTCCTCGCTCTGCTCGTGCTGATGACCGCCTCGGCAGCATGGGGCACCGGCGCCGAGGCCGCACTCGTGGTCCCCGCGCTGTACACGGTCGGCCTCACGAGCCGAGCACGGCGCGCCTGGGGCGCGTTCGGCCTGGCTCTGGCGGCAGGCTGCGCGGCCGCACTGATCCTGGCGCTGCGTGTGCGCCTCGGCCCGCCCGTCCTCGGTCTGGCCCCGCGCTCGCCTCTCGAATCCTGGCCCATGGACTGGCTCAGCATGATGGCCGTGTTCGGCGCCGTCACGCTGGTGGCCACGCTCCTCGGGATCAACCGCGGACATCAGCGGCGGTATGTGGCCGCCCTGCTCGAGCGCGCGGAGCAGATGAAGCGGGAACGTGATCAGCAGGCGAGCATCGCGCGTGCGCTGGAACGCGAGCGGATCGCGCGCGAGATGCACGACGTGATCGCTCATTCGCTCGCCGTGATGATCGCTCTCGCCGACGGCGCGAGCGCCGTGGCCCCGACGCGCCCCGAGGAGTCGCAGCGGGTCATCGCCCGGGTCGCCGACACCGGTCGGCGCACGCTCGGGGAGGTGCGCCGGCTCCTGGCGCGGGTGGACGACGCCGCGGGGGTGTCCGCGTCCCCCGGTCCCGCCGAGCTGCCGGCCCTGGTCGAGGAGTTCGTCGCCGCGGGGCTTCCCGTCCGGCTCGAGCTCACCGGTGTCCTGTCGTCGGATTCCGCCGTCGGACCGACCGTCTACCGGATCGTGCAGGAGTCCCTGACGAACGTGCTCCGGCACGCGCGTGAGGTGCGGGACGTGTGGGTGCGGGTCGCGCTCGCCGACGACGAGGTCACCGTCCTGGTGCAGGATTCGTCCGCCCCCGCCCGGCCCATCGACTCGCCCGGCCGCGGGCTGGTCGGCATCCGGGAGAGAGGGGCGTTCTACGATGGCGAGGTGCAAGCGGGCCCCCGGGACGGCGGCGGGTGGCGCGTGTTCGTCCGGCTGCCGCTGGACGGATGATGACCGAGGAGACGATGGTGGGCGACGACATCCGGGTTCTGCTGGTCGACGACCAGGAGCTCGTCCGGTACGGGCTCCGCCTCGTCCTCGAAGCCCAGCCCGACATCCTCGTGGTGGGCGAAGCCGCGACCGGAATCGAGGCACTGCGATCCGTGCGGCGTCTCGAGCCCGATGTGGTCCTCATGGACGTGCGGATGCCGGATCTGGATGGGATCGAGGCGACGAAGCAGATCTCGCTCGACCACCCGGATACCCGCGTGCTCGTGCTGACCACGTACGACCGTGACGAGTTCGCCTTCGGTGCGTTGAAGGCGGGAGCCGCCGGCTTCCTCCTGAAGAACACCCGGCCGGAGGAGCTCGTCGCCGCCGTGCGCGCGGTGCGGACGGGGGATTCCGTCGTCTCGCCCCGGGTCACCGCCAAGCTCATCGAGGTCGCCGTCCCGCACCTGGAGCGGAACTCCGGAGCGCCGGAAGAGGCGCTGTCCGCCCTCTCCGAGCGGGAGCGGGAGGTGTTCGTCCTCATCGGACGAGGACTGACCAACGTCGAGATCGCGCAGACCCTCCATCTCAGCGAATCGACGGTCAAAGCGCACTTCGGGCGGATCCTCGCGAAGCTGCAGCTGCCCAACCGCGTGCAGGCGGTGATCAAGGCGTACGAGCTGGGCGTCGTCGGCGTCCGCTCACCCGATTGACAGGTGACTCTGGAGTCACCTAAGGTCGTCGCATGGACACCGATTCCGTGATCGCGGCGATCGCGGATCCATCGCGTCGACGGATCCTGGACGCGTTGCGCGACCGCGACGGCCAGAGCGTCGGCGAGCTCACCGATGCACTCGCGCCGCTCGGACGGCATGCCGTCCTCAAACACGTACGCGTGCTCGAGGCGGCCGGCCTCGTCGTGTCGCGCAAAGAGGGACGGGCGCGGGTCTGCCACCTCAACCCGGTGCCGATCGTCCAACTCGCCCAGCGTTGGATCGACGATTTCGGAGCACGCGCCTCCGCGGGACTGCTCGCGCTCAAAGCAGACCTGGAGAAAGGAGAGGAACCATGACCGACGATCGCATCTACGAGGTGCAGGTGTCAGCCGCCCCCTCGGCCGCCTGGCGGGCGCTGACCGATCCCGACACCGTGAAGAGGTACTACTTCGGCACGTCGCCGCGTACCAGCTGGCGCATCGGCTCCCCCATCGAGTTCGTCGACGAGGACGGAGACGCGCAGATCGTCGGTGAGGTGCTCGAGTACGAGCCGCCGCGCCGTCTTGCGCACACCTTCATCGCTACCTGGTACGGCGCACCCGACGACCAGGGCTCGCTGCACTGGGAGATCGAGCCGACGGACTCCGGAAGCCGCATCACCCTGACGCATCGGGGAGCGCAGGCGGGAACGCGCGAGGGCTCTGAGACCGAGGACGGCTCCCGCCGGATCATCGAGGAGCTGAAGCGACTGCTCGACGAGGCCTGACCGGACGCTCGCCTCCCCGCTCCCGGGCACGCGGGTGGGCGCCCTACCTACACCGCGCGGACCCCGTCGCCACCGTCCGCGGAGGGTCACCCGCGCCGCAGCGCGGTGGACTCCCGCTCGACGAGGGTGATGGGGACGAACACCTCGGTGTCGACCGTCGCTCCCTCGATCAGGCGCACCAGGGCCTGCACCATCATGGCGCCCTTCTCCTCCGTGTGCAGATCGACCGTCGTCAGCGGCGGCGTCGTGCTGGTGGAGAAGTAGTTGTTGTCGAGCGTCGCGATGGCGACATCCTCGGGCACGCGCACCCCCCTCGATTGCAGGACCCCCAGCGCCCCGGACGCCATCTGCGCCGAGGCGACGAAGACCGCGTCGAAGGTACCGGCCCGGTCGAGCAGTCGCCTCATCGCCGCGGCGCCCCCCGCCGGGGTGTAGTCGCCTTCCTCCCACCCGCCCGGAGCCAGCCCGGCCGATTCCAGGGTGTCGCGCCAGCCCTGGAGCCGTTCGCGCCCGGCCGAGGTGTCGAGCGGCGCGGTGATCGTGGCCACGCGCACCGCGCCGCGCTCCACGAGATGCCCGGTCGCGAGGGCCGCGGCGGCGACGTTGTCCACGTCCACGACGTGGATGTCGGCATCCTCGCCACCCGGCGGCCGGACGCCGAAGACGACGGGGAGCGAGCGCGAGAGCGTGAAGTACGCCTCGGAGGCGCTGTGGTGAGACAGAATCAAGGCTCCCCCGACATTGCCGCGGCTGAGAACCTGATGCGTCTTCTCCGGATCCGACTCCGACTCGATCAGCAGGGTCAGCGAGTAGTCCGTGGACGACGCATACGCTGCCGCCCCCTGGATCACCTCCGCGAAGTAGGGGTCGGCGAAGAACTCGGCGGTGCGTTCGGGGATCATCATCGCGATGGTCTGCGGCTGCCGGCGGACGAGGCTGCGTGCAGCCCGGTTCGGGACGTATCCGAGCTCCGCGATCGCCGCGGTGACGCGCGCGACGGAATCCTCGGTCACCTGGGGAGAACCGGTGATCACGCGCGACGCGGTGGAAGTGGAGACTCCGGCGAGTTCGGCGACCGCCCGCAGCGTCGGGATCTGCGACCTCGACGACGCCGTCGTCTGGATGTTCAACCCTTGTCTCCCTCCCCCGACGTCTCATCAGGCACGACCGGCGGCATCCCCTGATCCGCCCCTCCGTGTAGCGTATGGCACACCCTCCGACGTGTTACTCCGGGATGGCGCGACGCTCGATGAGGGCCGCCAGCCAGCGACCGCTGTCCTTCACCGTGCGCTTCTGCGTGTCGTAGTCGACGTGGATGATGCCGAAACGCTTACTGAACCCGTAGCCCCACTCGAAGTTGTCGAGGAGCGACCAGACGAGGTATCCGCGGAGGTCCACGCCCCGTCCCATCGCGCGGTGCGCCGCGCTGATGTGCCGGCGGAGGTAGTCGACGCGGAGGCGGTCCGGCACCCGGTCGCCGACGACCTCGTCCTCGAACGCGGCGCCGTTCTCGGTGATCATGAGGGGAAGATCCGGGAACCGGTCGCTCAGGGAGACGAGCAGTTCCTCCAGCCCGTCCGGAGCGATGTTCCATCCCATCGCGGTGAACGGACCCTCCTGGTGCAGGAATTCCACGTGCTCGCTCCCGGGCCAGGGCGAGCCGCCGGCGTCTTTGTGCCCGTCCGCCCGCTCGCGAGGGGACACCCCGTCCCATGTGCGCACCCGGGTCGTCGAGTAGTAGTTGACCCCGAGGAAGTCGAGCGGCTGGTGGATGATCACGTCGTCGCCGGGCAGCACGAACGACCAGTCCGTCACCGTCGAGGTGTCCTCGATCAGGTCGGCGGGATAGGCACCCCGCAGCATCGGGCCGGTGAACGACCGGTTCGCCAGCGCGTCGATCCGTCGCACCGCCTCGCTGTCATCGCCGCGGACGACGTGGAAATTGAGGGTGACCGACACCTCGGCGTGCGGCGCGAGCTCGCGGATCTCCTGCACGGCCAGACCGTGGGCGAGGTTCAGGTGGTGCATGGCGCGCAGTGCGGCGTCGCCGTCGGTGACGCCGGGCGCGTGCGCCCCGGACCCGTAACCGAGGAACGCGCTGCACCACGGCTCGTTCAGCGTGGTCCATACCGGGACGCGGTCGCCGAGCGCCGCCACGACCAGGCGCGTGTACTCGGCGAAACGGTAGGCCGTCTCCCGGTTCCTCCATCCGCCGAGGTCTTCGAGGGCCTGGGGGAGATCCCAGTGATAGAGGGTCGCGATCGGGCGGATGCCACGGGCGGTGAGCCCGTCGACGAGGCGACGGTAGAAGTCGAGACCCGCTGGGTTGACCTCACCCGACCCCGTCGGCTGGATGCGCGACCAGGCGATGGAGAAGCGGTAGGCCTCGAGGCCGAGTTCCGCCATCAGGTCGAGATCGGTATCGAGACGGTTGTAGTGGTCGTCGGCGACGGCACCCGTGTCGCCGCCCACGATCTTGCCCGGAGTGGCGCTGAATGTGTCCCAGATGGACGGGCCGCGCCCGTCCGCCTCCGTGGCGCCCTCGATCTGGTATGCGGCGGTGGCAGAGCCGAAGAGGAATCCGGCGGGGAAGCCCGACCCCACCTCGAAGTGTTCGGGACGTTCCCGGGAGTGCGTCGGAGTGTTGATGGTCATATCAGCCTTTCACCGCGCCTTGCATGATTCCCGCAACGAGCTGCTTGCCCGCCGCGAAGAAGAGGATGAGGAGCGGGATGACCGAGAGGACGGCCCCCGCGAGGACCATGGCGTTGTCCGGGTTCTGCCCGCCGGCGGCGCTCAGCGCGGCGAGCGCGGTCTGCACGTTGGGGTTGCGGGGGCTCAGGACGAGTTGTGGCCAGAGGTAGTCGGTCCACGACGCCATGAACGTGAACAGGGCGAGCACCGCCATCGCCGGCCGCGCCGCCGGGAGGGCGACATGCCAGAAGGTGCCCCACATGCTCGCGCCGTCGACCCGGGCAGCCTCGATGAGTTCGTCGGGGATGACGTCGACCAGGTACTGCCGCATGAAGAAGACGCCGAAGGCCGTGACCATGCCCGGCACGATGACCGCCTGCACGGTGCCGATCCAGCCCCACTCGCCCATGAGCATGAAGAGGGGGATGATGCCGAGCTGGGTCGGGATCGCCATCGTCGCGATCACCGCGAGTAGCAAGCCGGTCCGCCCGCGGAAGCGCAGCTTCGCGAACGAGTACCCGGCGAGCGTCGAGAAGAACACCACGGAGACCGTGATCGCACCGGAGATGACGATGCTGTTCGCGAGCGCCAGCCAGAACGGCACGGTGTCGAACACCTTGTCCACGTTCGTGAGGAAGTTCCCTCCCGGCACGATCGCCGGCGGCACCAGGTTGACGTCGGAGGACTGGCGGCTGCCGATGACGAACGACCACCACAACGGGAATGCGGAGCCGGCGAAGAACGCGATCAGCAGGGCGTAGGTGAGCGCTCCCGGGCGTTCGTAGGCCCGCCGGCGTTTCGCGCGACGTTCGGCCGCGGCGAGGCGGCGTTCCTTGTCCTGCGCCGGCGCGGACGGCCGGGGGGAGGTGACGATGCCGGTCATGATTCTCCCTGCTGCGCGCCGATGGTGGCGATCTTGATCCGACGGGTCTTGGTGTCGGCGGTGCGGATGGCTCGGGTGACCGCGAAGCTGAGGAGCCCGACGAGCACGATGATGAGGAACAGGATCCAGGCGGTGGCGGATGCCCGACCGAAGTCGCGCCGCACGAAGCCCATCTCGTAGAGGAAGAGGACGATCGTCTGGAACTGCCGGTTGCTGCCGCCGTAATAGCGGGCGTCGAACAGCCGCGGTTCGGTGAAGATCTGCAGGCCCCCGATGGTGGCGGTGATGACGACGAAGATGAGCGTCGGGCGGATCATGGGGATGGTGATGGACCAGAACCTGCGAAGCTTGTTCGCGCCATCGATGGCCGCGGATTCATAGACGTCGCGCGGCACGGCCTGCATGGCCGCCAGCAGGAGCAGCGCGTTGTAGCCGGTCCAGCGCCAGTTCACCATCGTGGCGATGGCGACGTGGGAGGGGAAGGCGTCGAACGTCCAGCGGATCGGGTCGAGTCCGAACAGCTCCAGGAGTCCGGCGACGGGGCCGTGGTACTGGTTGAAGACCTGCAGGAAGATCACGGTGACCGCGACCGGAGCCACGATGTACGGCAGCAGGATGCTCATGCGCCAGAAGGTCTTGCCGCGGATCGCCTGGTCGAGGAGCGCGGCGATGCCGGTCGCCACGACGAGCTGCGGGATGGCCGAGAGCAGGAAGATGCTCACGGTGTTGCCGAACGCGTTCCAGAAAAACGGGTCGCTCAGCACGCTGACGTAGTTCGCGAGGCCGACGAACTCGCCCTGCCCCTTCAGGAGGTGCCAGTCGTACAGCGACACGTTGAACGTGTACGCGATGGGGAAGACGCCGATCAACGCGAACAGGATGAAGAACGGCGCGACGTAGAGGTACGGGGAGACGGTGTAGTCGAAGCGACTCACCCTCTGCCGGAACGTGAGTTCCGACCGGAGGGGGCGACTCCGGGTAAGCATGGTCATCATTGAGCCAATCCGCGAGGGTGAGGTACGGCGGGAGGGAAGCGGACGGCCCGGCGCATGCACCGGGCCGCCCGGCATCGATCAGGGGACGATCTGACCCAGCAGCGTCATGGCCTCATCCCAGGCCTTGTCGGGGTCCGTCAGTTCGCCCTGGCTGACGCGGTCGAAGGTCGGGCCGAAGACGTTGTCCTGGATGTTGGAGTCCTCCGGGCCCTTCACCTGCGCGACGACACCCTTTGCGCGGGCGGCGAAGATCTCACCGGTGGGGGCGTCGTTGAAGAACGCGCTCGTCGTGTCGGCGACCAGTTCCTGGCCCTCGACCGTGCTCGGGAAGGGACCTGCGACCTCGAACGATGCCGCCTGCTGCGCGGGGGACGCGAGCCACAGGGCGAGCTTGGCCGCCTCTTCCTTGTGCTCGGACGACTCGGAGACGCCGAGGAACGCGCCGCCCCAGTTGGCCGCACCGCCCGGAAGGACATCGGCGAAGTCCCAGCCGCTGTCGGTGGTCCCCTCGTCGTAGTAGCCCTGCACGATACCGAGCATCCAGCTCGGGCACATGTACACGGCGAAGTCGCCGGCCTTGGCCTCCGGGCCGACGTCCCAGCCCGGCAGACCGGCGCCGAGGCCCGCCTGCTCCGCCTCGACGATCTTGGTGAACTGCTCCTTCAAGACCTTGTTGTCCTCGATGTTGAGCGTCTCGCCGTCCTTCTTGTAGTAGCCCTCCTCCTGCTGGTTCACGAAGGAGTTCCAGAAGAATCGGGGGCTGTGGTAAAACGCCTTGCCGGTGTTGTCCACGTATTCCTGGCCCACTTCGAAGAAGCGGTCCCAGGTCGCGTCATCGCCGCCGAAGTACTCGGCGACCTCCGTGCGCTCGCTGGGAAGACCCGCCGCCTCGAAGAGGTCGCCGCGGTAGCAGAGGCCCTGGGGGCCGATGTCGAGGCCGGCGCCGATGACCCGGCCGTCGGTGGTGGTGCCCTGGTCGTACTTCCAGTCCAGCCACTGGTCCTTGACGTCCTCGATGCCGTAGTCGCGCAGGTCTACGAACGCGTCGGAGACGTCCGCGATCGTGCCGAGCCACCCCTCTTCGATCGCGACGATGTCGCTCAGGCCCGTGCGGGCGGCGATCTTCGCGTAGGCGTCGTCGCGCGCCGCCCCGCCGCCCTCGAGGTTGGTCGCCTCGATGACGATGTTCGGGTTCTCCTCCATGTACTCCTCGTACTTGGCGTCGACGCCCATGGTGCCGAAGGTGGTGATGGTCAGCGTGGTCTTGCCGTCATCCCCCGCCGCACTACCGCCCGCCCCCTGTGAGCATCCCGATGCGATGAGGGCCAGTGACGCTGCACCCACGACGGATGCGGCGATCTTGCTTCGCGTTGCTTTCACGATCACTCCTTTGTGTGCGTAAGTCCGGAACTCATGGGCACGTTCCCATGGGCACGTTCCCATGACTTGCGTTGACGGTACGTCTTCGGGGCGTCGACGTCAAGAATTATCTGGGAGCGCTCTCGCGGAGGGCTTCCTCCGCGGCGGCGCGAACCTGGCGGCGCGCCTCGTCGATGACCCCCAGGATCTCGATCGATGCCTGGAGAGGGTGCTCCGGGGATTCCGTCCGCCCGTCGGCGACGTGCCGCGCGACCGCCGCCGTCTGCCACGCCATCCCCTGTCGCCGGGTCATGCCGGAACGGTCGGCGAACCGGGCTCGCTCCCCCCGCCCCGCCGCGACCAGGTCGAACCCGCTCGGGAAGACCCAGTCCGGATCGAGGTCGAGGTGCGCCTCCGTGCCGGAAACGCCGGCCCGGCCGGGCGAGGACACCAGGAGGCTCGTCGTGAGTACGGCCCGGGCACCGGACGCGTATCCGAGCACGGTCGCACTCTGATCGTCCACCCCGGTCTCGCTGAGCGTTCCACTCGCCGTGATCGAGTCCGGGGCGCCGAGCCACATCCGGCTCAGCCAGACCAGGTAGACACCGAGGTCCAGCAGGGCGCCGCCGCCGAGCACCGGGTCGAAGATGCGGCCCCCCGGTTGCGCCCGGAAGCCGAAGTCCGCCGTGAGGAGTCGCACGTCACCGAGGGCCCCCGCATCCCGAAGCTGCACCATGACGTCGGTCTGCGGGAGGAACCGGGTCCACATCGCTTCCATGACGAAGACACCCGCCGCCCGCGCGGCGTCCCGGATGGTCCGCGCTTCGGCGGCGGACAACCCGATGGGTTTCTCGATCAGGACGTGCTTTCCCGCCGCGATCGCAGCGAGCCCGAGGCTCAGGTGCTCGCTGTGCGGCGCGGCGACGTAGACGACCTGGACAGCCGGGTCGTCGAAGAGCGCGGCATATCCTCCGTGGCTGCGGGGGATGCCGTGCCTGTGCGCGAACTCCGCAGCGCGTTCCGGGGATCGGGATGCGACGGCCACCACCCGCTGATCCGTGTGCGTGTGCAGGGCGTGCACGAAGTCCGCGGCGATGGCGCCGGGCGCGACGATGCCCCAGCGAAGAGCCGGCCCGCCGCGCAGGGGATACGTCCGCGGGGTCGGCATGGTCAGAGGCGAGCGGGTCATGGAGACCGAACCTACTGCGTCACGCCAACAGAGGCTCGACCTTCTCCGTTCGAATGGGGTCGGATTCGCCGGATTCACGCGGTTCCGAGCCTCGTAGACGCTGCTCATGGATGCGCGCGATCGAGGCCCCGATGCTGGTGATGCATGAGTGAGACCGTCAGCGGGTCAGCGCGTTCCCAGCCGTAGCCGGAGCCGGAGCCGGAGAGCAGCGGCCGCTCGCGCGGTGCTGCACGATGCGCTCGCAGCGGTCGGACGAAACCGGGCTGCTATAAACCGATACCTCCGCGACGAGAGGCGACGGCGAGTTGTGCCTCTACCGAAGACTCCGCTGTTGGAGTGCTCAGCGAGAGCGCCCCTTGCCGCGCTCAGCATCTACCGCCCGCTCTCAGAGAGAGAGCCGAACCCCCTCTGCACGGTCACGAGAGCCTTACTCCCACCCTTTGGCGCAGTGCGGGCGTGAGTGAGAGTGCTAGTCAGCTTGCGTGGCTCCAGGCCGCTCGCGCTCCCGCTGCTCATTCTCGCGAATCTCAGCGAGCATCCGCTGCATGTGAGCTTCGACATGTTCGCCGTCGACCGGCCGCTTCGCGAGCATCTCTTCTATGCTCAACGTCATTGCACGCCTCCTTCCCTGCTCCATTGATAGCAGGGCCCCAGTCGGGTCACACGCGCCCCGATCCATGACACACCTGTTCATACGCACTAGCTGTTATGTCGCATCAGCCGGCCGAGTGTTGACGACAACACGCAATCGGAAAGCTCAAGACCATTCGGTCACAGGTGAGAGTCTCCTCGACAGCCACCCTTCGGTGCAGGACCACGGGAATATGCACCAAATCTGCACCACAGACCATCCAGAAAAAGCGAAAACCCCCGTTTTACCGGGGGTTCTCAGTGGCGGTGACGGTGGGATTTGAACCCACGGTAGGGGGTTACCCTACACAACTTTTCGAGAGTTGCACCTTCGGCCGCTCGGACACGTCACCGCCGAAAAGCTTACGTCACGCGTCGCCACGGCGCCAATCGGCAAGCCTCGCGGCGGACGGAGCAGGCACGGCCCCGATCATCCCGGTCTCAGCCGAACCCGCTTCGGCGATCGCCGGGTCACGACCCGGCCGGGCGGGACGGGGCCGCGGCCGGATAGTTGCCTCAGGCAACTATCTCGCATAAGCTGGCGGCATGGACGGCAACCAGGCCCCCCAGAGCGTGCTCTCATCGCTCACGCATCTCATGGCCCGGTGGTCGTCCGCGCAGGTCCAGGCCGAGATCGCTCGCGACGCCGGTGCGGAGATCGACACCCCCGACATCCCGGCGCTGTACATGCTCGGGCTCGAAGGACCGCTGCGCGCAAGCGATCTCGCCGACCGGCTGCACCTCAGCAGGCCGACCGCGAGCAAGCAGCTCGCCCGGCTCGATCGGTCCGGGCTCGTCGTTCGTACGGCGGAGCCCGGCGATGGGCGGGTCACGATCGTGGCCCTGTCCGCGAAGGGGAGGAAGCTGCACGAGCGACTCGTCGCGCAGGGACGCACCATGGCCGCGGCCGCGATGTCCGGCTGGGCCCCCGACGCCGCCGCACAGTTCGCGCAGCAGCTCGCCGCGTTCGCCGACTCCCTCGGCATCGCCCCCTCTGCATCCGTCACGGATCCCACGGACGGCTGACCCCGGGGCCCACAGGCCCCACAACCGAAAGAAGAACACCATGACACGCACATACATCGTGACCGGTTCCGCATCCGGCATCGGCGCCACGACCGCCGAGATGCTCCGCGCCCGCGGCGAGAAGGTGATCGGCATCGATCTGCGCAACGCCGACATCGAGGCCGATCTCTCCACTCCCTCCGGCCGCCAGAACGCGGCGGGACGTGCGATCGAGCTGGCCGAGGGCCGGGTCGACGCGGTGATCGCCTGCGCGGGCATCTCCGCGCCCATTCCCGCCACCATCTCGGTCAACTTCTTCGGGGTGACCGAGCTGCTCACCGCCCTGCTGCCGGCACTGTCGAAGTCGGACGCACCCCGCGCTGCCGTGGTGTCCTCGATGGCGTCGCTGCAGCCCAACTCGCCCGAGATGGTGGAAGCCGCCCTCGCCGGCGACGAGGAGAAGGCCGTGGCCATCGCCGCGGAGCTCGCCGCCCAGGGACCGGAGATCGGCTACCTCGTCTACCCCTCGTCGAAGCGCGCACTGTCGCGCTGGGTGCGCCGCGCATCGATCACTCCGGAGTGGGCCGGTGCCGGCATCCCGCTGAACGCGGTCGCCCCCGGCACCGTGGTCACCCCGATGACGGCGCAGCTGCTCGCCACCCCCGAGGGGACGACCATGGTCGACGCCGCCGTGCCGATGCCCCTGAACTACCACCAGCCCCCCGAGTCGATCGCGGCGCTGCTGCTCTGGCTGACGAGCGTGGAGAACACCCACCTGGCCGGGCAGGTCATCTACGACGACGGCGGCGCGGACGCGACGCTGCGCGGCGACGACATCTGGTCCTGGGCCGACGCCCGCTGATCCGGAACGCCTCCCGGGCCCCGCGGGGCTCGGGAGGCTCCGCGGGCGAACCGCGGTCGTCCGCATCCGCCCCTCCGCGTCCGGGTCGGCACGCCGGCGTGTCATTCCGCCCGGGTGCGAGGCACGGCTGCGTGCCACGCTCCGCCGGTGGTCTACACAGGCTCGACCTGCGCTGCCACACTGAACACATGACCGCGATCGAGAACTCCAAGCTCACCGTCGTCGGCGCGGGCAGCGTCGGCTCCAGCGTCGCCTACGCCGCCCTCATCCGAGGCTCCGCCCGCCATGTGGCCCTCTACGACATCGCCACGACGAAGGTGGAGGCCGAAGTTCTCGACCTCGCGCACGGCACCCAGTTCACCGGTTCCAGCGACATCATCGGCGGCAGCGACGTGTCCGTCGCGGAGGGCTCGCACGTCGTCGTCATCACCGCCGGCGCTAAGCAGAATCCCGGCCAGAGCAGGATCGAACTCGCCGGGGTCAACGCCGGCATCCTGAAGACGATGATGCCGCAGCTCCTCGAGGTCGCGCCGAACGCGATCTACGTCATCGTCACCAACCCCTGCGACGTGCTCACCGTGCTCGCGCAGGAGGCGACCGGGCTCCCGCCCGAGCGCATCTTCGCATCCGGAACCGTGCTGGACACCTCCAGGCTGCGGTGGCAGCTCGCCCGTCGGGCCGGGGTGTCCTCCTCCAGCGTGCACGCCTACATCGTCGGTGAGCACGGCGACACCGAGTTCCCGCTGTGGTCCGCCGCCACCATCGGCACGGTCCCGATCCTCGACTGGGAGACGCCCGGACAGCCGCCGATGACCACGGAGGAACTCGACGACATCGCCGTCAACGTGCGCGACGCGGCCTACAAGGTCATCCAGGGCAAGGGTGCCACCAACTACGCGATCGGCCTGTCCAGCGCCCGTATCGTCGAGGCCGTCCTCCACGACGAGCACGCCGTGCTGCCGGTATCGACCGTGCTGCACGATTACCACGGCATCGACGGCGTCGCCCTCTCCGTGCCCTCGATCGTCAGCGCATCCGGGGCCGTTCCCGTGGCAGGGACGTCGTTCAGCGAGCAGGAGTTCGATCAGCTCCGCCACTCCGCCGACCACCTGCGCCAGGTCGTGGACACCCTGCGTTCGTGATGCTGGAACTGTCCCGAGCATCCTGGACCGACGTCGCCGCACACCTCGAGAGCCATCCGGCGATCGCCGTGCTGCCGGTCGGCGCGCTGGAACAGCACGGCCCACACCTGCCCCTCTCCACCGACACCCTGCAGGCTGACGCGGTCGCCCGCCGGCTCGCGGAGCGACTCGACGCCGTCCTGCTGCCGGCGCTCCCCTTCGGGAACACCTGGAGCAACGACGCCCTGCCGGGCACGGTGTCGATCAGCGCGGACACCGTGACGGCCTTCGCCGCCGACGTCGCCGCATCCCTGGAGCGCGCGGGCTACGCGCTGCTGGTGATCGTCAACGGCGACTTCGGCAATCGGCTGCCCCTGCAACGTGCGGCGGAGCAGTCCGCGGCGCGCGACGGGATGCCCGTCCTGGTTCTGGATTACCCGGGGCTCGTCGAGATCGGCGACGAGGTCAAGGACTCCCCGTGGGCGGCGCCGGGACTGTGCCACGCGGACGAGATCGAGACCTCCATGATCCTGGCGGTCGCGCCCGAGCTGGTGCACAGGGACCGGATGCAGCCGGCGTATCCGGAACTGCCCGCGGACTTCGGACTCCGGCAGATGGCGCTCGCCCCGCTCTCGCCCAGCGGCGTCTTCGGGGATCCCCGCCCCGCCACCGCCGAGAAGGGCGAGCGGATCATCGACCATGTGGTGGTCCAGAGCGAGCTCATCGTCCGCCGCGTGCTGGCGGCGCTGCATCCCGCGTCCTGATCCTCGGGCTGGCACCCCGGGCTGAGGCCCGGCGCGGGACGCGGTGCGCTGAGCGTCCGGCCGCGGTGCGCTGAGCGCGGGACGCGGTGCGCTGAGCGTCGGGCCGCGGCAACCCGGGGTGAGGGGCTCCCGGCCCGCCGCCACGTCCGTCCCCGCTCGCCCGCACAACTCCTGCAAAACCAGGAGCGACCCCGCCTGACGGGCCAAGGCCTCAGCCACCTGCAGGAGTTGTGCGCCCGGCGGGTAGGCCGTGAGTAAACCCAGCCCCGAGGGAGGGCCGCGTCCCACGGGGGCCCCGCCCAGCATCCCCGCCTGTCGCTCGACCCCTGCTGCGGCAGCGCCGCCACACCGGTTTCGAGCACAACTCCGGCGGAACGGGTGGAGTACCGACACCACCGGGCGCCGACCACCACTCTGCAGGAGTTGTGCGCAACCGTGGGCGGAGCCGGCGGCACCGGGGGTCCGGGCCGGATCGGCAACAGAAGTCCGGCAGAACCGGAAGCCCGGGGGCTCAGCAGGACGGGAACCGGTCATTCTGCAGGAGTTGTGCCACGGCGGGCAGGCCAAACCCCACTCCGGGCCCGGACGAAGCCACCGATCCAAGGCGGCCCGTCCGTCGTCCTGGCTGTTCCGACTCCTGCCGGGGCAGCGCCGCCGGACCGGTTTCGAGCACAACTCCTGCAGAACCGGAAGCCCGGGGCTCAGCAGGACGGGAACCGGTCATTCTGCAGGAGTTGTGCGCGCCTGACCGGGACCTGCGCGGCCCGAGCCGCCCGCACACGGGTACCGCGCGACCCGGGCACCGGGACAGGCGCACCCCGGACGCCGCGCCTTACCGGCGAGGGGCCGCCGTGGTTCCACCGACCGGCCCGACCTCACGACGGGCCCGCGGGCACGACGGGGCCCGACCTCACGACGGGCCCGCGGGCACGACGGACCCGCAGGTACGACGGTCCCCGCCGGGCGTCACGCCGGACCCCCGCCGGGTGTCAGGCCAGGCGGCCGGGGATGGCGCCGATCAGTTCGCGCGTATAGGGGTGCTCGGCGTCGGCGAAGATGCGCTCGGCGTCCGCCTGCTCGACGATGCGACCGTCCTTCATCACCGCGATCCGGTCCGAGATCTGCCGGATGACCCCGAGGTCGTGCGAGATGAACAGGTACGTCAGCCCGAACTCGGCCTGGAGCTCGACGAGCAGACGCAGCACCTGCTCTTGCACGGACACGTCCAGCGCGGACACCGGCTCATCCAGCACGACGAGTTCCGGACGCAGCGCCAGCGCCCGGGCGATCGCGACCCGCTGCCGCTGCCCGCCGGACAGCTGAGCGGGACGCCGACCCAGCAGGTCCGCGTTCAACCGCACCTGACCGAGCAGCTCCCGCACGGTCGCGGAACGCTCCTTCGCCGTCCCGACCCCGAACGCTCGCAGGGGCTCGGCGACGAGGCGCTCGACCGTCATCCGCGGATCGAGGGACCCGAACGGGTTCTGGTACACGACCTGGATGCGGCGACGGAGCTGCCGCAGCGGCTCACCGGAGAGCGTCGTGATGTCGGCCCCGTCGAAGACGATGCTGCCCTCGTCCGCCCCGATGATGCGCGCCACCATGCGCGCGGTGGTGCTCTTGCCGGAACCGGACTCGCCCACCAGCGAGAAGGTCGAGCCGCGGGCGATCGAGAACTCCGCCCGGTCCACCGCGGGAGCACCCCCGCCGGAGCGGGACGAACCGTAGGTCTTGGTCAGGCCGGAGACGACGACGAGCGGTTCGGGCGAGCTCGGCTGCATCCGGTCGACCACGTTCAGCCGCGACTGGAGCCGCTCACTGTTGAGCCCCGGCGCCGCCGCGACGAGCCGACGCGTGTAGCCGTTCTGCGGCGCCGACAGCACGTCGCGCGCAGCTCCCGCCTCCACGATCTCGCCCTTCTCCACCACGATGATGCGGTCGGCGCGATCCGCGGCCACCGCGAGATCGTGCGTGACGAGCAGAACGGCGGTGCCGTGCGCCCGGGCGAGCGCCTGCATCCGGTCCAGCACGTGGCGCTGCACCGTGGCGTCGAGCGCGCTGGTGGGTTCGTCCGCGATGACCAGCGCCGGTTCGCACGCCCAGGCGATGCCGATCAGCACCCGCTGCCGGAGTCCGCCGGAGAGTTCGTGCGGGTACTGGCTCGCGCGCCGCTCGGGATCCGGGATGCCGACCTCGCGCAGGATCTCGACGGCCCGGGCCGCCGCGTCCGCGCGGGACAGCCGGCGGTGCCGGCGGAGAGTCTCGGCGACCTGCTCGCCGACCCGCATCAGCGGGTTGAGGCTGTGGGACGGGTCCTGCGGCACGAACCCGATGCGGCCGCCCCGGATGCGGCGCAGAGTCGCGGTCGACGCCTTCATCAGATCGGTGCCGTCGAAGACGATGGATCCGCCCCGGATGTGGGCCTCGCCCGGGAGCAGGCGCACGAGGGCGTGGGCGATCGTGCTCTTGCCGGAGCCGGACTCACCCACGACGGCGACGATCTCGCCCGGCGCGACCTCGAGGGAGACGCCACGGACGGCCGGGTTCGCCCGGCGGCCGGACCCGTAGTCGACCCGCAGGTCGCTGACGCGCAGCAGAGCGGTCATCGGTCACCTCCGAAGAATCGTGAGACGCGGTTCACGGACAGGACGACCGCGAGGATCACCACACCGGGGAGGATGCTGAGCCAGGGCGCGGTCGCGACGAAGTCGCGTCCGGCCGAGACCAGCGAACCCCATTCCGGCGCGGGCGGCTGTGCGCCGAACCCGAGGAAGCTCAGTGCCGAGACCGAGAGGATGGCGACGGCCAGCTCGAGCGCCGCCATCGCGACGATGGGCCGTGCGGCGTTCGGCAGGACGTGCCGGACGAGGATCGCCGGCCCGCGGGCGCCGAGCGTGCGCGCGGCCTCCACGTACTCCTCGCTGCGCACGCGCAGCACCGCCGAGCGCATCATGCGGGCGAAGGAACCCGCCGTGCCGAGGCCGACACCGAGGGCGATCGAGAACGGCCCGAAACCGAGGGAGGCGACGACGATGAGGGCGAGCAGGATGCCGGGGATGGCGATGAGCACATCGACGAAGCGCATCGCGATGAAGTCCACGGTCCCGCCGAGGTAGCCGCACACGAGTCCGACGATCGATCCCACGATGACCCCGCCGACCACGGCGAGACCCGCGGCGGTGACGGAGAGCTGGGCGCCGTAGACGACCCGGGAGAAGACGTCCCGGGCGAGGTGGTCGGTGCCGAAGAGGTGCTCGAGGCTCGGCGGAGCGAGTCGCATCGACCCCACCGAGTCGTAGGGGTCGTACGGGGCGATCAGCTGCGGCACGATCATCGCCACCACCGTCAGCGCGAGCATCAGGATCGACAGCATCAGGCCGGGTTTGCGCAGGATGCTCACGCGGACACCGCCTTCCGGCCGGTCAGGCGGGTTCTCGTACGGGGATCGATCACGCCGTACAGCGCGTCGACGATGAGGGTGACGACCGCGTAGACGGTGGCCACGACGATGACGACGCCCATCACGACGTTGACGTCGCGGGCGAGGACGGCGTCGACGGTGAGCCGGCCGATCCCGTCCCGGGAGAAGACGGTCTCGACGACGGCGGTGCCACCGGCCAGATAGCCGATCTGCAGTCCGATGATCGTGATGGAGGGGAGCAGGGCGTTGCGCAGCACGTGGCGGACGACGACCGTGCGCTGGGCGAGGCCCTTGGCGTTCGCGGTGAACACGAACGGGCTCGCGCCGGCGTCGAAGACGGCGGCGGAGAAGACCTGGAAGAAGATGGCGCCGGTGGGCAGGGCCAGGGTGATGCCGGGGAGCACGACGCTGACGAAGCCGTTCGTGCCGGATGCCGGGAACCAGCCGAGCCCGAAGGCGAAGACGCTGATCAGCACGATCCCGCTGAGGAAGGCGGGGATGGCGATGCCGAGCGGCGGGATCTGGGTGACGACGTTGCGCACCCACGCCGGCCGGGCGACGTAGGCCCAGACGGTGAACGCCAGAGCGGAGACGAATCCGACGACGAGGGCGAAGACCGCGACGGCCGCGGTGAGGGGGAACGCCCGGCCGACCATGTCGGTGACCGGCTGCCCGGTGGCGATGGAGGTGCCGAGGTCGCCGCGGAACAGCGCGAGGAAGTTCGAGATGTACTGCTCCCAGAGCGGCCCGGACATGCCGTACCGGGCACGCAGCGCCTCGAGCTGGGCGGGGTCGGTGCTGGTCGCGTCACCGCCCTTGAGCGACAGCGCGGCCAGCACCGGGTCACCGGGCAGCGCGTGGATCAGCAGGAACGCGACCGTGTAGGTCGCCCACACCACGAAGATGCACTGGGCGATCTTCGGGAGAAGGAACCGGGCGACCGACATCAGGGTCGATCGCGTCCGTGCGGGATCCACGCGCTGCGTCGACATCAGTCGGAGGTGACCATCGCGTCGTAGAGGTGCACGCGAGCGGCCGAGTCGAAGGTGATGCCTTCGACACCCGCGCGCGATCCGTGCAACTGCACGGTCTCCAGCGTCGGCATCACGTATGCGCGCTCACCCACGATCTCCTGGATCTGGTCGACGAGCTTCTGACGCTCCGCGACATCCGCGGTCTGCGCCTGCTCCTGCAGGAGGGCCTCGAGCTCGGGGTCGTCCACGATGCCCCAGCGGGCTGCGGAGTCCACGGACAGCAGCGTGCGCAACGCGTCCGGGTCGGTGCGGGTGAGACCCGCGCCCAGCAGCTCGTAGTCGCCGCTGGCGACGGCGCCGAAGAAGTCACCGGCCGCGACCATCTTGATCTGCAGGTCGATGCCGGCGTTCTTCAGCTGGATCTGCGCTGCTTCCAGGACGTCCTGGGCGTAGAACGCGGTGACGGTGACGGTCAGCTTCTGCCCGTCCTTCTCGTAGATGCCGTCGGAGCCGAGCGTCCAGCCCGCGCCCTCCAGCAGGTCGGCCGCACCCTCGGGGTCGAAGGCGAGCGTGTCGCCGAGGTCCAGGTATCCCGGGGTGGAGGAGGTGAGCACACCGGCCGGGGCCTTGCCGCTCACGGAACCGGTGATGACGTTGATCTCGTCGCGGTCCAGGCTCTTGCTGATCGCCTGGCGCACGGCCTCGTCTCCGAGCACGCCCTTCGTGGTGTTCACGACGAAGGAGTTGGGGACACCCGGGTTCGCCTTCGCGTACAGGATGTAGTCGTCGCCGGCGAAGCGGGCCTCGTCGATGTACGGCACGTCCTGGATGACGTCGTACTCGCCGGACTGCAGCCCGCCGGTGCGGACGCTCGCCTCGGCGATGATCGGGAACGTGACCGTGTCGAGGTAGGCCTCGCCCTGGTGGCCGCGCAGCTCGGAGGCCCAGTCGTAGCCGTCGCGCTTGACGATGGTCACGGCGTCGTTCGGGACGTAGGACTCGAGCACGAACGGCCCGGTGCCGACGAGCGACTGGCAGCGGTCCTCCGCTGCGCCCGCGACGGTCTCGGCCGAGAGGAGGCCGAGCGACATCGTGGTCGCGCCCTGCAGGAACTGGACGTTGGGCTCGGCGAAGAGCACCGTGAATTCGCTGTCGCTGGTGACCTCGGTGCCCGCGTAGCCGGCCAGGTAGCCGTTGGCGAGGGATGCAGCCGCGCCCATCTCGATGATGGCGTCGAAGTTCGCGGCGACGACCTCCGAGGTGAGCGGGGTGCCGTCGCTGAAGGTCACGCCGTCCTGCAGCGTGAACGAGTACGAGGTGAGGTCGTCGGCGACGTCCCAGCTCTCAGCGAGCCACGGCACGATCTCGCCGGTGTCCGGGTCCTGGTCGAGCAGGGAGTCGGTGAGCTGACGACCGACGTTGAGCGACGTGGTGACGGAGGTCTGCTGCGGGTCGAGGCAGACCACGTCCTCCTTCAGCGCGAAGACGATGTCCTGAGCGACGTCCGCCCCGGGCGTCGCCGCCGACTCGGCGCCGGAGGCGCAGCCGGCGAGGGAGACGACGGCGAGAGCCGCCGTCAGCGGAACGGCTGCGCGCCTAGCGCTGCGGCCAAGTGTGCGGGTCACGTGAACTCCTTGAGGTGAGGGTGGTGCGGGGGTGCTGGGGGGAAACTCAGACGGGCAGCGCGCCGGCGATGACCTGCCCGCGGGCGACGACGGCCACGATGTTCTCGGCGGTGAGCTGGTCGATGTCCTCCCACGGCCGGCCCCGCACGACGACGAGATCCGCGCCGTGCCCGGGCGTGAGCCGGCCGACCTTGCCGGTCAGCCGGATCGCGTCGGCGGCGTCGGACGTCGCGGAGCGGAGGGCGCGCTCGGAGGTCCAGCCGAAGGACCGCTTCATCAGGCGCACCTCCTCGAGCTGGTCGCCGAAGCGCACGAACACGCCGTTCGCGTCGGTGCCGAGCACGAACCGCACACCGGCTGCGGCGGCGCCCACGAAGTTCGCGTCCCGCTCGGTCACGACCGCGCGGCCCTTCTCGGCCGCGTCGTCGCTGACCGGGATGCGGCGGTCGGCGATCGCGTCGTTGATGAGCAGGGTCGGGGCGACCGGGATGTTCCGCTCGAGGAGGATCTCGAGGTGGCGCTCCTGGATCCCGGTGCCGTGCTCGATGGAGTCGACGCCGAACTCCAGGGCGATGTCGATGCCCTCCGCGGAGTGACTGTGCGCGGCCACGAGCATGCCGAGGGCGTGCGCCTCGTCGACCGTGGCGGCGATCTCGGCGTTGGTCTGGTTGCGCCATCCCACCTTGTCGCCGATCGAGAGGACGCCGCCGCTCGTGAAGATCTTGATGCCGTCCGCGCCGGAGCGCGCCCACTCCCGCACGAGCTTGCGGCATTCGTCGGGAGAATCCGCCACCGGGCCGCGGTGCGGGTAGTGCGGCGGAGTGAAGAGGTCGCCGTGCCCGGCGGTCATCCCCACCGCACCGTTCACCAGGACGCGGGGACCCGGGATGAGACCTGCGTCGAACGCGCGAGCGGCTGAGAGCTGCGCCTCGCTCCCGGACAGGTCGCGCAACGTCGTGACGCCCGCGGCGGCCGCCCGCCGGGCATGCGCCACCACGTGCAACGCCCGCTCGGACACGGGCGTGATCAGCGGCCAGGTCATCCAGTCGCCCGAACCCGGGACGGCGGAGGAGTCGAGGTGCACGTGCGTGTCGATGAGGCCCGGGATGACGCTGAACTCGCTGTGCGTCTGCTCGGCGGGACCGAGTTCGGTGATCCGGTCGCCGTCCCAGGCGATCGCCGAGGCCCCACGGTCGGACTCGCCGTCCCAGACGGTGATGCCGGCCAGCCTTTGCGCGCTCGAGGACACGGTGCACTCCAAGTGTGGTGAGGGGAAATGGCAGGACGGGACTGTCATCGACAGCCCCGTCCGATCGCCACCATACCGGCCCGGGCGGGTCACACATCGACAAGTCGCGTCATCAACGGCAATGTTTACGACTCTGAAACATCTCGCCAGCGCCGATGAAATCAGCCTTCGATGCAATATCAGCGCTCAGAGCAGGACTCAGCGTGATCAATACTTGTCGACAAGCCGGACGATCTGGCACAGAGGAGAGGACGCCATGCAGGCAGCCGTCGCAACCCCCGGCCGGACCTTGGTCGTCGTCCTCGAGCCCGGTGACGAGGTCCTCGGCTCCCTCGCCGAAGCATGCCGGCGGCACGGCATCGATCAGGCCGTGATCACGACCTTCAGCGGCGCGTTCCGCTCCGGGCGCATCATCGCCGCGGACCACGCGCCCGCCGATCCGGAGCTGCCGATGCCGGATGCGACGGCGATCTCCTATTGCGAAGGCGTCGGCTCGGGCACCGTCACCCGTGCGGACGACGGCACGCATGTCGTGCACGTCCACGTCGCCTTCGGCGCCAAGGACCGGTCAGGTGCATCCGTGGCGGGCCACCTCCTCGAGGCGGAGACCCACTACGTGGTGGAGGTCGCCCTCACCGAGATCCTCGATCCTCCCCTGGGCCGCATCGTGCACGCCGCATCGAGCGGCATCCCGATCCTTCATCTGGGCGAAGCCGCCCCATCCGGCGCCGCCTAGGCCATGATGGAGCCCTGCACGCGCGCGACGACGAGGGGGACATCGTGACGTACCTGCCGCTTCCGCGACCACAGGCCGACACCGCGCACATGCGGGTCCAGCACGAACTGCTGCGATTCGTCCGCGAGGCGGCGCACTCCAGCGCCCCGCTGCCCGGCGAACTCGAACTGACGTCGCGGCTCGGCTGCACACGTCAGCAACTGCGCAACGCGATGTCGGACCTGGAGGCCCAGGGCATCGTCCGCCGCAGGCAGGGCACCGTCACCACGGTCGACCCGATCGCCCTGCGACTGAGCGTGCGACTGGAGGAGCAGTTCGAGCACGCCGAGCTCCTGGACCGGCTCGGATACCGCTCGGAGGTCGAGACGCTCTCCGCCCACCGTGGCACGCTCGGCGCCGACATCGGGGCCGTCATGGAACTGCCTCCGACGATGCCGGCGATCACCGTGCGCAAGCGCTGGCGGGCGGACGGTGCCGTGGCGATGATCGCCGACGACGTGGTCCCGCTCGACACGGAGGTCGAGCACGACCCGTCCGAATCGATCTTCTCGGTCGCCGCGCGGGTCTGGGGCGAACCGGTCATCTGGGAGGTCTCCACCCCCGGCGTGGCCACGCTCGACACCGACCTGGCCCCCCTGTTCGAACGTCCCGCGGGCACTCCCGTGCTGACGTTCGAGATCGTGGGCATCGGTGCCAGCGGGCGCCGCCTCATGCACAGCGTCGAGTACCACGATCCCGACATCGTGTCCTACTCGCTGGTGCGCACCGTCCGCCCGCCCTGGCGCGGCCACTGACGCGGACGGACGGTCCGGCTCAGTTCCAGAAGCCGATGTGGGCAGCCGCGGCCTCGTCCTCCAGAAGCGGCCCTACCACCTCGATCGGGCGCTGACCCCGCGCGAACACCTCACGGCAAGGCAGCGAGAACGTGGGGTTCTCCGGGTGGTCTCCGGTGAGCTCGAGCAGACGGTGCTCGGAGAGCGCGTAGACGACCCGGTCGATCCCGGTCCAGTACGCCGCGCCCGCGCACATCGCGCACGGCTCCGCGCTCGTGAACAGCGTCGAGCCGGCCATGCCCTCCGCCCCGAGGACCCGGAACGCCGCCGCGACCGCCTGCAGCTCGGCGTGCTGTGTCGGGTCACCCTCGGGCGGGAGCGAGTTGTTGCCGCACGAGGCGACGACCTCACCCGCCGCACTGACGACGATCGAGCCGAACGGATGCGTGCCCTCTGCCCGCGCGTTCTCGGCGACGCGGATGCTCTCGCGCAGGTGCGCGAGGTCGGCATCGGACAGCGTGGTTTCCATCGAATCGACTCCTTGTGAACAAGTACTACGAACCGTTTTCACTGTACTTGCGAAAACCCCCAGAATCTGAGGGCGGATTACACGGGCGTTACAAGTTCCGAACAATGATGCGTTTGCTTGTCAACAAGTGGCGACGACGTCGCTAGCGTTCCTGTGTATCCCGTTCGCGGCGAAAGGCCCTCATGCACCACCCCACCGTTCTCGAGCACATCGACGAGGATGCCATCCGCGCCCTGCCCAAGGCCGAGGTGCACATCCACCTCGAAGGCACGTTCTCGCTGCTCGACATCCTGACTCTCGCCAAGGAGAACCAGGTCGCCCTGCCCGGTCCCGCGGCGACGCTGTTCGACATCACGACGCACGACGCGTTCACCGCTCCGGCGGTGACCACCGGAGGAGGGGCGGGAGCAGGCGCCGCCGGCCTGACCGGCTTCCTCCGGTTCCTGGACTGGCAGTGCGGGCTGGTGCGCACCCCGGCTCAGGCCGCCCGCGTGGCGTACGCCTTCGCCGTCCGTCAGAGCGCATCCGGCATCCGGTACAGCGACGTGATCGTCAACCCCACCCACTGGAACGCGTGGCGCGGGCGCGAATTCGACCTCCTGGAGGCGTTCGCCACCGGGTTCGACGAGGCAGAGCAGGACGGCCTGTGCGAGGTGCGCATCGCCTACTCCCTGTTGCGCAGCCAGAGCGCCGAGGAAGCCGAGCGGATCGTCCGGGACATCCTCGAGCTGCGCCCCCGGCGTGTGATCGCCCTCTCCGTGGACGGTGACGAGAAGGTCAGCGGACGCACCGGCGAGAAGTTCCGGACCGCGTTCGCGCTCGCGGCATCCGGAGGCCTCCGGCGCACCGTGCACGCTGGCGAGTCCAGCGGGCCCGAGGGCGTCTGGGACGCCGTGGAGCTCCTCCAGGCCGAGCGCATCGACCACGGCGTGCGGTCCATCGAAGACCCCGCACTCCTCGAGCGGCTCGTCGCCGACGGCATCAGCCTGGGCGTCTGCCCGCGCTCGAACGTGTCGCTCGGCATCTATCCCTCCTGGCCGGAGCACCCGGTGCGGCGGCTGCTGGAGGCGGGCGTCCAGGTCACGCTGAACACCGACGACCCGGCTCCACTCGGCAGCACCCTGGAGAGCGACTGGTCGGTCGCCGCCCAGCAGTTCGGGTTCACCTACGCCGACCTCGTCGGATTCGCCGCGCGATCCATCGACGCCTCGTTCGCGGAGCCCGAGACGAAGAGCCGGCTGCACGCGGAGCTCGCCGCGGTCGCGGAGGCACGAGGACGATGAGCATCCGCCGGCGTGACGGGATCGTCCTGGCAGCCTCCGCTGCCGCGGCGGTCGTCGTCGCGTCGGCGATCACCGGATCCGCCCTGGCCCCGTCATCGCCCTCGTTCGTCGAACTCGCGCCCGTCGTCGCGGCGTGGCCGGACGCCTACGACGTCCGCGGGACGAAGGCCGAGCCGCTCTACACGGAGCTCATCCACGTCGCGCGGGACGGCGACCGGTTCGAGGTGACGATCGACGTGCGCGGTCAGGGGGATGCCGAGCTCGGCACCCAGCACGGGGCCGTCCGCGTGGACCACGACGGCCGCATCACCTGGACCGACGGATGCGGCAAGAGCGCCGCCCTGTGCGCCGACGACATCGCCCTGCGCGGGTTCCTCGCCACCGCGGCGGTACTGGGGCTGTCCCGCGACGGCCGCCTGCCCGCGGTGGGGGAACTGCGGGAGCTGCACGGAACCCCCGTGATCTGCATCGACGACGAGGCCCTGCATCCGGATGCGGGGGCCGCGGCCGTCGCCCTGGATCCCTGCTTCGAGCGATCCTCCGGCGCTGTGGTCGCGCACTGGTCCCCGGACAGCGCGGCGTTCGTCGGTGCCACCCTCGCAGACGGGTTCACCGTGACCGCCGGCACCCCCTCGTCCTGATCCCCGAGACATCCCACTGCCCAGACAAAGGACCCGTCATGCGCCTCAAAACCCTCTCCACCGCCGCCGCGGTCGCCGCAACGGCCGCCCTCGTGCTGACCGGCTGCGCCGCCGACTCGTCGTCCGCGGAACCCGCCGCCGCGGCGTCCGACGTCATCCGCGTGGGCGCGCTCACCCCCGGCAACGCCAACGACGGAGCCTTCAACCAGGCGCTCGCCGATGCCCTCGCCCGGTTGGCGGACGAAGGACTCATCGAGTACGAACTCCGTGAGCAGATGGCGGACCCGGCCACCAGCGAGCCGGTCATCGCCGACTTCGCCAGCCAGGGCTTCGACCTGATCGTCGGCCACGGCATCGAGCTCGGGGACGCGATCTTCTCCGTCGCCGAGGACTTCCCGGACGTCGATTTCACCGCGTCCGGCGGGGTCGACATCCTCGAGAAGGGGACCGACAACGTCGAGACCTGGACCTACGACGCCACCCAGGTCGGCTACCTGTCGGGCTACATCGCCGGACTCACCGGCGCCGCCGTCGTGGGCCGCGTGGAGAGCATGGAGCTCGATTTCGTCAAGGTCACCGACGAGTTCTTCCAGCTCGGCGTCGCCGCAGCGAACCCCGCCGCCACGCTCCTGCCGGTCGTCTACGCCGGCAGCTTCGACGATGCGGAGGCGGCCGCCTCCGCGACGAAGGGTCTGATCGACCAGGGCGCCGATCTCGTCTACACGACCGGCGACGGTATCGCCGCCGGTGTGGGTGCCGCCGCGGCAGAGGCCGGCGTGCTCTCCGTCGGCGTGTCCCCCGCCGCCGGCGAGGCCGCCCTCGCGACCAACGTCTCCACGGTGGACCTCGACATGTACCCGATCCTGAAGGCGTGGATCGACGAGGTGCGCGACGGCGGCTTCGGCGGTGACGGCGTCGTCTCGACCCTCGCCAACGGCGGCCTCACCTACAAGAAGATCAACGACGTCGAGGGCCGCGTGCCCTCCGACGTGACCGCGAAGGTCGACGAGCTCATCGCCGGCATCAGCGACGGATCCATCACCATCCCCTGATGACCGCTCCGGGGATCACGACCGACCGGGCGCTCGCCGCCCGGTCGGTCTCCAAGGCATTCGGGGCGGTGCGCGCCCTCGACGACGTCGACATCGTCGTGCACCCCGGGACGGTCCACGCCCTGGTCGGGGAGAACGGCGCCGGCAAGTCGACGCTCGCGAAGATCCTCGCCGGCATCGAACCCGCGGACGCCGGCCGCATGACCTTCGGCGGCGCCGCCTACGCCCCGCGCGACCGCGCCGAGGGCAAGGCCCGGGGTGTGAACATGGTCCCCCAGCAGCTCAGCCTCGTGGGCGAGCTCAGCCTGGTCGAGAACTTCCTCCTGGTCGGCGAGCGCCGCCTCGCGCGCCGCGGCACCGCCCGCCGGATCCTCACCGAGACGCTCGAACGGGCGGGGGTCAGCGTGGACATCGACGTCCCCACCGCCTCGCTGAGTCAGGCGCACCGGCAGCTCGGCGAGATCGTCGTCGCCCTGGCCGAGGGCGCGACGACCCTCATCCTGGACGAACCGACCGCGAGCCTCGGCCCGGTCGAGGTCGGCGGCCTCTTCGCACACCTGCGCCAGCTGTGCGACCTCGGCACCGCCATCGTGCTCATCACCCACCGGCTCGACGAGGTCCGCGCGGTCGCGGACGAGGTCACCGTGCTCTCGCACGGCCGCCGCGTACACCACGGCCCGGCCCGTGGGCTCAGCGCGAACGAGGTGGCCCGCCTCATGGTCGGCGATCTCCCCGATCCCGCTCCGCGCACCCCCCGCCTCCGCGGGGAGGCCGTGCTCGCCGCGGAGGCGGTCAGCGCGGCATCCGACACCGACTCGGCCCTCCACGAGGTCACCCTCACCCTCCACGCCGGTGAGATCGTCGGCGTCGCCGGCGTCGCCGGGAGCGGCCAGAACACCCTGCTCGACGTCCTCGCCGGGATCCGCCGCCCCTCCTCCGGCCGACTCGTCTTCGGAGACCGCACGGATCCGCGCGCCGTCGAGCTGCTGCGCGGCGGCGTGGCGTGGATCCCGGAAGAGCGCTCCGAGGGTCTCGTCGCCACGATGAACCTCGCCGACACGCTCGCGCTCTACGACGCGGCGCAGGGCGCAGCGGAACCACGCGCCGAGCGCGGCTCCCGACGCGAGCGGGCGGCGACCGCACTCGCCGGCTTCGACGTGCGTCCGCCCGTGCCGACGCTGGCCGCCGGCGGGCTCTCCGGCGGCAACCAGCAGAAGCTGCTCGCCGCGCGCGAACTGGGCCGCCGATGGCAGGGGACGACGGACGGCGCGCCCCGCGCCGTGCTCGCCTACGGCCCGACGCAGGGTCTCGACCTGCGCGCGGCGCAGGCGATCCGCGACAGGCTCGTGGATGCCGCCGAAGCCGGCGCCGCGGTGCTCGTGGCATCGCATGACCTCGAGGAGATCCGGGCGATCGCCGACCGTGTGGTCGTGCTGTTCTCCGGGCGCCTCGTCGCCGATCTACCCGCCGACGAGGCGACGACGGAACGCGTGGGTGCGGCGATGGCCGGACTCGACGCGGATACGGAGGAGACGACATGACCGAACTCAACGATCTGCTGCCCACGACTGCCGAGCTCGTGCGATTGCGTGCGGTCGCCGCGGGACACGAGGCGCCGGACCTCATCGTGCGCGGTGGGCTGGTGCAGTCCCCCGGCACGCATGAGTGGCTCGAACGGGACGTGCTGATCGCCGGCCGTCACATCGCCACCCTGACCCCGTGGGGGCATGTGGCCCAGGCTGCGAAGGAGATCGACGCCGGTGGATGCCACGTCGTCCCCGGATTCATCGACGCGCATCTCCACATCGAGTACACCAACCTCACGCCCGGTGAGCTCGCGCGCCTCTCCGTGGCACGCGGCACGACGACCGTGCTCACCGATCCCAACGGTGCGGCCAACGTCTGGGGAGCCGCCGGCATGGACTTCCTCCTGCAGACGAGGACGCCGTTGCATGTCTTCCAGCAGGTCTCCCCGACGACACCGGGGTCGTTCGACCTCGAGCTCGGCGGCGCCGTCATCCCCGAGGAGACCGTGCTGGCGCGTCTCCACGACGACGTCACCCTCACCCTCGGCGAGAGCAACCCCTTCGACTACGGCGAGGTCTCCACCGCCCGCTTCCGCGAAGCCCTCGCGGCCGGCAGGCGCATCACCGGCCACACGGCCGCGCAGACCGGGGAGTCGCTCTGGGGCTACCTCGCCGCCGGTGTGAGCGACGACCACAACGCCGCGACCATCGACGAGGCACTGGAGCGGACCCGACTGGGCGCCATGGTCACCGTCATGGGCTCGTCGCTCACGGACAACACGGTGCCGCTGTTCGCGGACCTCGACGCGATCGCGCCGGCGCTGCCCAGCCTCTGCTTCTGCGCCGACGACAAGCACGCCCTGGACCTCACCACGCAGGGCCACATCGACCACCACGTGCGGCAGGCGATCCGCTTCGGCATCGACCCCCAGCAGGCGTACCGGATGGCGACCACCCAGCCCGCCGCCTATTACCGGCTCGACCAGGTGCTGGGGCTGCTCGCCCCCTCCCGCCTGGCCGACCTGCAGATCATCCCCGATCTCGCCGAGGTGCGGCCGTCCACCGTGATCGTCGCGGGCGCGATCGTCGCCCAGGGCGGGACCGCGCTGTTCCGCAACACCGATGAGATCCCCGCCTGGACGACCGACACGATGCGGCTGCCCGAGGTGCTGCCGGAGGACCTCTTCCGTGTCGCCGCGCCGGAGGGTGCCGCATCCGTCCAGGTGCGGGCGATGGCGATGTACAACGGCTACTTCAAGCGGGCCTTCACCGCGACTCTGCCGGTTGCCGGCGGGTCCGTCGCGGCGGACCCCGCACAGGATGTGCTGAAGATCGCGGTCGTCGACCGGCACCACGGCGACGCCCTCACCGGGATCGGCTTCGTGCGCGGCTTCGGGCTCCGCCGAGGAGCGATCGCCATCACGATGAACTGCCCGAACATGAACATCTCGGTGGTCGGGGTGGACGACGATTCGATGCGCCTGGCCGTGGAGGAGCTCGGCCGGATGGGCGGCGGGTACGTCACCGTCGCGGACGGCGAGGTGCTCGCGAGGGTCCCCCTGCCGGTCGGCGGCATGATGAGCGCGGCGCCGTTCGAGGAGACCGCGGCGGCCCTCGCGAACGGGCACGCGGTGACCGCGGGGCTCGGCTGCCCCATCTCCTCGCCCTACATCATCCTGTCGTTCGTCGGCCTGTACGTCGTGCCCGACCTGGGACTCACCGAACGCGGACTCATCGACGCCGTGTCGCAGCAGTTCGTGGACGTGCTCCTGCCGGGCCCGGTGGACAACTGCGGTCACGTCCACGACGAGGAGCCGCGGTGAACACAGCGCGTGCGCGCAGCGGGGCGGTGACGGCGGTCGTCGTCCTCGTCGTCCTCGTCGTCGCCACGGCGCTCATCCTCTTCGCGGGGGCCGACCCGCTGGTCGGGCTGCGCGGACTCGTGGAGGGCGTCTCGAGCTCCCCCTACCGGGTCGGGGAGCTGCTGATCGGCACCGTGCCCATCGCGATCGTCGCTCTCACGCTCATCCCGGCGCTGCGCGCAGGGGTGTTCTCGGTCGGCGCGGAGGGCCAGGTCACGATCGGCGCGATCGCCGCCACCGCGACGATCCTCGGCATCCGCACGGTCACCGGGGATGCGGCACCCGCCGTCCTCTACCTCCCGGCGGGGATCATCGCCGGGGCGATCGGCGGCGCCGCGTTCGCCCTCGTGCCGGCCTGGCTCGCCGTGCGCTGGCGGGTGAACGTGATCCTGTCGACCCTGCTGCTGAACTACGTCGCGACCGGGATCCTGGGGTTCTCGCTGCGCACCTGGCTCGCCAGTGCCGAGAACACGGCGACGCCGCAGAGCGAACGCCTCCCTGATGCCTCCGCGTTGCCGGATGTCATCCCCGGCACCCGCGCGCACGTCGGCGTGCTGCTGGTGATCGTGGCCGTCGTGCTCTTCGAATGGTGGCGGCGCACCGCCGGCGCCACGCGCGTCGCCGTCTTCGCGGAGCGCCCCGCGCTGGCGCTGCGCCTCGGCGCCACGCGGTCCCGCACGCTGTACAGCACCATGCTGATCTCCGGCATCGGCGCCGGCGTGGTCGGCTGGATGCAGGTCGCCGGGGTCAACGACCGCCTCATGGGTTCGGTCTCCGGCGGGGTCGGCTTCTCCGGCCTCGCCGTGGCCCTGCTCGGCGGACTCCTGCCGGTCGGTATCGTCCTGGCAGCGGTCTTCTTCTCCGCGCTCACCGTCGGGGCGATCGGCATGCAGTCGGCGACCGGCAGCATCCCCTCCTCCATCGCCGACGTCATCAAAGGGGTCCTCCTGCTCGGGGTCGCCGTCATCGCCGCACGGCGCCCCGGCGTCGTGCCTCCGGCGCACCCGGTGGCGTCCCCCGCACCCGACGACGGCGCCTTCGCCCCCGATGAGATCGTCGCCGCCGGCCAGGACGCGGAGTCCGCCGGGCTCGCCGCATCCGAGACCGCCGACCGGGAGGTCGCCCGATGAGCCTCGCCCTGTGGGCCTCCATCCTCGCCGGAGCGGTGGCGCTGGCCGCCCCGCTGATCCTCGCCGGTGTCGGTGAGGGCTTCGTGGAGCGCGCGGGCCGGCTGAACCTCGGTATCGAGGGCATGATGATCCTCGGCGCGTTCTCGGGCGTCTTCGCCGCGCACCTCGTCGGTCCCGTCGGGGGTCTCCTCGCCGCGGCGGTCACCGGGATACTGCTGGCCCTCCTCATGAACGTGCTGGTCTACGCCCTGAAGGCGAACGAGATCGTCGTGGGCCTCGCGATCACGATGCTCGGTCTCGGGCTGTCGACGTACCTGTACCAGTTGTGGATCCCCGCGGGGACGACGAACGTCAGCGTCCCGACGTTCCCCCGCCTGGACATGGGCCCGCTGACCGACATCCCGCTGATCGGCCCGATGATCTTCGGGCAGAGCGCGCTCGTCTACGGAACGCTGGTCATCCTCGTGGCGGCGTGGGCCGTCATGCGGTTCACCCGGTTCGGCCTGCAGATCCGTGCGGCCGGCGCGGACCCCGCATCCGCCGCCCTCCGCGGGGTGCGACCGCGTCGCGTCGGCGCGAACGCGCTGCTCATCGGCGGCGCGCTCGCGGGCCTCGCCGGAGGGTTCATCGCCCTCGGCTCGATCGGCTCGTTCACCCCCGGGATGACGGCCGGACGCGGCTACATCGTGCTCGCGATCGTCATCATGGGCCGGATGACGCCGGCCGGGATCGCGCTCGGCGGCCTCCTCTTCGGATTCCTGCAGAGCTTCTCGCTGCTGTCACAATCGACGAGCATCGAGCTCCCCAGCGAGCTCTACACGACGCTCCCGTACCTGGTCACGCTGCTCGTGCTCGTGCTCACCTCCCGCGCGCAGATCCGACGCCATGCGTCACGACTGCGCCTGGCCTGATCCCCACCCGACCGACTGACCCGAACAGTCCGACCCGAAAGGAGCATCCGCATGCTCACCCGTCCCTCCCCCGTCTCCGTCCCCGCCGCCGAACAGCGCTGGGTCGACACCGTGGCGGAACTCGCACCCGGCTTCGCCGCCACCGTCGCCGCGGACGACGCCGCCGCGCGGCTGCCGATCGACCACCTGCAGACGCTGCACGCCTCCGGCCTCGACGCCGCGTTCCTCCCCGTCGAGCACGGCGGGGAGGGCCTCTCCTACGCCACGCTCGGCACGATCGTCCGCACGCTGGCGGCATCCCACCCCGCCGTCGCGACCGTCTGGCTCATGCACATCGGCGCAGCGCACGCTCTGGTGACGCTCTCCGCACCGGAGGAGGCGGCCTTCTTCGCCGCCGAGCTGCGTGCGGGACGCCGCTTCGCGAACGCCCTGTCGGAGCCGGCCGGCGGCAACCACTTCCTCGCGTCACAGCAGGACGCCGACCCGGCGGGCGAGGACTGGACCCTCACCGGACGCAAGCTCTTCGTGTCTGGTTCGGAGGCGGCCACCCACCTGTTCCTGAACGCCCGCGTCGACGGGGGTCCGGCGTTCTTCGGGGTCACCCTCGACGACACCGTGACGTTCCCGCCTATCGACGAGACCATGGGGATGCGCGCGACCCGCAGCCGCAGCATGGTGTTCGAGAAGACGCCGCTGCGTCGCGCGCGCCTGTGCGCTCCGCCGGCACCCGACTACGCCAACCTCATCACGGTGGGCTTCGCGTTCCTGTCGGTCGGTATCGCACAGGCCGCGCTCGACGCCCTGCGCGACACCGCCAACAAGAGCAAGGGCGGCACGACCCTGGCCGACGTGCAGTGGGTCCGCCAGGAGACCGGCATGATGTGGGCCGAGGTCGAGGCGACCCGCCTGATGGCCGAGCGCACCACCTGGCTCGCCGATCAGCGCTCCCCCGAGGCCATGCTCGCCGCGACCGAGACGAAGATGCTCGCGAACGAGGTGGCCAAGCGCGCCGCCGCGCTCGCGGTGCGCGTCGGCGGCGGCGGCGGGTACCTCCTCGCTTCGCCCATCCAGCGCATCTTCCGCGACGCTCAGGCGGGCGCGCTGATGGCCTACTCCGTGCCGTTCAGCCAGGAGGTCGTCGGCGGCTGGGTGCTGCAGACGGTCTGACCGACCCCCGGCCGGGGATGACAGCGCGCCCCCTACGCGGTCAGCCCCGGCCGGGCCTCTCCCGGTGTCCGCACCGCGGTGGTGACGCCTCGCCGGGCTGTGCGGCTCCGCGGGTCGCCGCGGCATCGGGTGACGGGGTCGCCGGTCGCCGGTCGCCTCGGGTGACGGGGGTCGCCGGTCGCGGCGGCATCCGGGCCGCCTCCATGGTCGCCGCGGCATCGGGGGATGTCCGCACCCCCGCGTAGCCTGGGGACATGGCCTCTCGTCGACCGGCACCCGCCCCGTACCGCTGCACCGAGTGCGGATGGACGACCTCCAAGTGGGCGGGTCGCTGCGGCGAGTGCCAGCAGTGGGGCACCGTCGTCGAAGCCGCCGCGCAGACCGGCGTTCTCCGGAACTTCTCCCCCGTGGCGCCGTCGGCGGCGCGGGCCGCACGGCCCATCACCGAGTTCACGACGGCCGAATCCCCGCGCCGTCCGAGCGGCGTCGCGGAGTTCGACCGCGTGCTGGGCGGGGGCATCGTGCCCGGCGCCGCCATCCTGCTCTCCGGCGAGCCCGGCGTCGGCAAGTCCACGCTGCTGCTCGAGGTCGCGGCTCAGGCCGCGCGGGACGGCAACCGCGTGCTCTACGTCAGCGCCGAGGAGTCCACTGCACAGGTGCGGTTGCGCGCCGAACGCACCGGCGCCCTGCACGACGAGCTCTACCTCGCCAGCGAGACCGACCTCGCGACACTCATCGGGCACGTCGACGAGGTCAAGCCGTCCCTGCTCATCGTCGACTCGGTGCAGACGGTCTCGTCCTCGCTCAGCGAGGGTCTGGCGGGGCATCCGAGTCAGGTCCGTGAGGTCGCCGCCACCCTCATCCGGATCGCCAAGGAACGGGGACTGCCCGTCCTGATCGTCGGGCACGTCACGAAGGACGGCTCCATCGCCGGACCGCGACTGCTCGAGCACCTCGTCGACGTCGTCTGCCATTTCGAGGGCGACCGGCAGACCTCACTCCGGTTCGTCCGGGCGCTGAAGAACCGGTTCGGGCCCACCGACGAGGTCGGCTGTTTCGAGATGACCGGCGACGGCATCAGCGAGGTGCCCGACCCTTCCGGACTCTTCCTCGGCAAGGGCGCACCGGTAAGCGGCACGTGCGTCACGGTCGCGCTCGAGGGACGCCGTGCCCTCCCGGTCGAGATCCAGGCGCTCGTCATCCCGACATCCGCCCCGAACCCCCGCCGGGTCGTGAACGGTGTCGAGTCCTCCCGTGTCGCGATGATCCTCGCCGTGCTGGAGCGTCGGGCGCGGCTGAAGCTGAGCGAGCGGGACGTGTACGTGTCGACGGTCGGCGGTGTGAAACTGACCGAGCCGGGCGCGGACCTGGCCATCGCGCTGGCCATCTCCAGCGCCGCCACGGATCGCGCCATCCCGCACCAGGTGGCTGCCTTCGGCGAGTTGAGCCTCACCGGCGAGATCCGCCCGGTCGCGCAGCTCGCGCAGCGGCGCACCGAAGCCGGACGCCTCGGCTACACCGGCCTCATCGACGCCGGCGTGCAGGACCTCACCTCCGCGCTCGAGCGGCTGCGACTGCTTCCCGACTCCGGCGGACCGGGCGAGGACGCCCCGGTCGAACGCGGCGCATCCCGCGGGCGGCGCGAGCAGCCGGCCAACCGCGCGTCGTCTCCGGCGCGGCGCGAACAGTCGGCCGGGCCATCCCGTCCCGCGGCTCGCGTTCCGGATCGGATCGCCGCCGGGTCGGGAATGGCGGCCGACGACGGCATCTCCGAACACCCGGGCTTCTAGAGGGCTGGTCCCCGGGCGGGTTCGGGCGTGCGGGGTTTACCGTCGGGCTCAGACTTCGAGGGCGGCCAGGATGTCGGCGGGCGTCGCCTGCAGGGGGTGGGGTCCGGCGATGTCGAGGAAGACCGTCGTGATCTCGTCGCTGTGCGCGGTGAGGAAGGTCTTCAGCCATTCCGGGGACTGCAGCCCCACGGCTGGCGGGAGGCTCTCCGGCTTGTGCGTCGCGTCGCTGAACAGCAGCAGGGCCACCTGCCCGGTCTCCGGATCGCGATAGGTCCACACCTCGCCCTGATCCAGCGGGTTGTCACGCGTCCCGGGACGCATGAGTGGCACCACGGTCGGGCCGTGCCGGAGGGCGAACGCGATCGCGGCCATGTCCTGCGTCTGCAGGGCGTCGATCAGCGCCGTGTTGGTGAAGTCGACATCGGGCGCTGCGCGCTTCTTCCCCTTCTTACCGGCCATCGTCCCAGCGTATCGCCGGTCGGGCGATCGCCCTTGCTGTGCGCCCGTGCTCAGGAGAGGAACCCGCGCATCAGCGCCTCCGACGCGGCGAGATGGTCGCGCATGGCGGCGTCGGCGGCATCCGGACGTCCCGCCAGGATCGCGGTGATGATCCGCTCGTGCTGCTCCTCGGAATGCTCGATCGTGCGGGGAAGCAGCGGGAATGCATCGAGCCAGGCGTTGACCCGGGCCCGGCTGTCGGCGATCAGCGGCACGATCGAGGGGATTCCGGCGGCCTCGGCGATGGCGAGGTGGAGCAACGAGTCCAGCCGGCGGTAGTCCTGCAGCGATGCGGAACTCGTCGCCGTGTACCGCTGCCAGAGGGAGTCCCGTTCCTCCGCGGTCATCGTGCGCAACGCCGCCGCCCGCGCCGCTCCCGGTTCGAGCACCCGGCGCATCCCGAGGACGTCGTCGATCTCCGCGGGGTCGATCTCTGCGGGGTCGGTGGGACGGGGCAGCGGGTCGGCGACGAACGTGCCGCCGTATCTCCCGCGCCGCCGCACGAGGAAGCCCGTGTCGGAGAGCTCCCGGATGGCCTCACGGACGGTGTCCCGGCTGACGCCGTACATCTCGGCGAGCCCTCTCTCCGGCGGCAGCGCCTCCCCGGGGGCGACGACCCCGATCCGGATCGTCTGCACGAGGCGCGAGACCGTGTCCTCGAGGGCGTTGGAACGGCGTACGGGACGGTACACCGCACGGTGCGCCTCGTCCCAGCCCGGTTCCACACTCATGCTCCGAGCTTCTCACGAGGCACAACTCCTGCGTTCCGCCCTGCCCGCCCTCCGACAGCCACCACCAGCCCCGTTCTGCAGGAGTTGTGCCCGCCGCCGGGCCCGCTGCCCCCGCCCGCGGCGGAGCCGGTACCCGCGGCACGGCGGAGCCGGTACCCGCGGCACGGCAGAGCCGCCCGCGGCACAACTCCTGCAGTCCGGCCACCCCGCACGCCGCCGGCACGGCTGGACCCCGGTTCTGCAGGAGTTGTGCGGGCCCTCACACCCGGACCGAGCAGCGCCGACCTGCGGATGCCGCGCCCACCGCCCCGGGGATCAGCGGGTCACAGGGGCGTCACGTAGGCGTTCGTGATCCCCCCGTCGACGACGAAGGCCGTCGCCGTGATGAAGCTCGCGTCGTCGGAGGCGAGGAAGGCGACGGCCGCCGCCATCTCCTCCGGTTCCGCGAAACGGCCCATCGGCACGTGCACCAGCCGGCGCTCGGCACGCTCGGGGTCCTTCGCGAACAGCTCCTGCAGCAGCGGGGTGTTCACCGGCCCGGGGCACAGGGCGTTCACGCGGATACCCCGCCGGGCGAACTGCACCCCCAGCTCGCGTGTCATCGCCAGGACGCCGCCCTTGGATGCGGTGTAGGAGATCTGCGACGTCGCCGACCCGAGCAGAGCGACGAACGACGCCGTGTTGATGATCGACCCGCGCCCGGCTGGCACCATGTGCCGGAGCGCTGCCCGAGAGCACAGGTACACGCTCTTCAGGTTCACGTCCTGCACGCGGTCCCACGCCGGAAGCTCCGTCGTCTCGATCGAGTCGTCGTCCGCGGGGGAGATACCCGCGTTGTTGAATGCGATGTCGATCCCGCCCAGTTCCGCGGCCACCCCGTCGAACAGCTCATCGACCGACTGCTGGTCTGCGACGTCCACCGTCCGGTAGCTGCCGCCGACCTCCGCCGCGGCCCGTTCACCGGCCCCGCGATCGAGGTCGGCGACGACCACCCGGGCTCCCTCCGCGGCGAAGCGGCGCGCCGTGGCCAGCCCGATCCCGCTGCCGCCCCCGGTGACGACCGCGACGCGGTTCTGCAGACGCTGCGTCAGATCCATGGATTCCCCCTCACTGGCCGGGACGGACGGCGCACCGTCACGCCTCCGTCGCGTAGAACACGTTCTTGGTCTCGGTGAAGTGTTCCGCGGCGTCCGGACCGAGTTCCCGCCCGAGGCCGGATGCCTTCATGCCGCCGAACGGCGCCCAGTACCGCACCGAGGCGTGCGAGTTGACCGAGAGCACGCCGCTCTTCACGGCCCGCGACACCCGGACGCCGCGGCCGAGGTTCTCGGTCCAGATCGAGCCGGCGAGCCCATAGACCGTGTCGTTGGCCAGACGGATGGCGTCCGCTTCGTCGTCGAACGGCAGCACGGCGACGACGGGGCCGAAGATCTCCTCGCGCGCGACACGGTCCCCGGATGCGGCGCGCACCACCGCCGGGGCGAACCAGAAGCCGTCCCCGCCCGGAGCGGAGCCACGGAATGCGATGTCCGCCCCGTCGAGGAAGGAGGCGACGCCGTCCCGATGGGCGGCCGAGATCAGCGGACCCATGTCGGTCCCTTCTGCGGAGGGATCCCCCACGCGCCAGGCTGCGACGGCCGGTTCCAGCAGTTCCAGGAACCTGTCGTACGCGGAGCGCTCGACCAGGATGCGGCTGCGCGCGCAGCAGTCCTGGCCGGCGTTGTCGAACACGGCGCCCGGCGCCGACGCGGCGGCCCGCTCCAGGTCCGCGTCGGCGAAGACAATGTTGGCGCTCTTCCCGCCGAGTTCGAGGGTCACCGGCTTCAGCATCCGTGCGCACCCCGCGGCGACCGCGACCCCGACCTCCGTGGATCCGGTGAAGACGACCTTGCGCACATCGGGATGGGACACGAACCGCTCGCCGACGACCGAACCCGGTCCGGGCAGGACCTGCAGCAGCCCTTCCGGCAGGCCCGCCTCGAGGGCGAGCTCCCCGATGCGCACCGCCGTGAGCGGGGTGAGTTCGGCGGGCTTGAGCACCACGGCGTTGCCTGCGGCGAGCGCCGGCGCGAAACCCCATGCGGCGATCGTCATCGGGAAGTTCCAGGGCACGATCACCCCGACCACGCCGTAGGGCTCGTGGAAGGTCACGTCGATCCCGCCGTCGACCGGGATCTGCCTGCCCATCAGCCGCTCCGGCGCGCCCGCGTAGTAGTTCAGCACCTGCGCGACGTGTCCCGCCTCCCACCGCGCGGAGCCGATCGGATGCCCCGAATTGCGCACCTCCGACCGCGCCAGTTCCTCGATGTGCTCCTCGATCACCCGGGCGAACGCACGCAGGGCATCCGCGCGGGCGCCCGGCGGGAGCGCTGCCCAGTCACGTTGCGCGACGACGGCCCTCGCGACGGCGGCGTCCACGTCGGCCTCCGTCGCCCGAGGGAGCTCATGGAACGGTTGCCCCGTGGCGGGGTCGATCAGGGTGATGGTGCTCATGCGTCGGTTCCTCCGGCCGGGACGGGGGCGGATGCGGTACGTCGGGCGCGGAAGGCGGATGCGGCCGCGACGAGCCCGAGGAACAGCCGCCGGTCTGCGGCGTTCTCCTCGGGGTGCCACTGCACCGCGACGAGGTACTCGTCGCCGGGGAGCTCGAGGCCCTGGACCAGGCCGTCGTCCGTCCGGGCCGTGACAGCCAGCCCCGTGCCCACCCGGTCGACGCCCTGGTGGTGGTAGCTGTGCACGACGTACTCGCCCGCCCCGAGGAGGCCGGCCAACCGGGTCCCGTCCGTGATCCGCACCGTGTTCTCGGCGAAGACCCCGCCGCCGAGGCGGTACTGCTCGGTGCCGAGCGCTTCCGGAAGATGCTGGTGCAGGCTTCCGCCGAAGGCGACGTTGATCACCTGCAGCCCGCGGCAGATGCCGAAGACGGGGATGCCGCGCTCCCGCGCGCCGCGCAGGAGCGCGAGCTCCCAGGCGTCACGGTCGGGGCGGGCGGGGTCTGTGAGCGGATGCCGGGCGGCTCCGTAGAGCTCGGGCTGCACGTCGACGCCGCCGGTGAGGATGAGCCCGTCGAGGCCTTCGAGCACGGCGGCCGCGGCCGGCTCGGGATCGGCCTGCGGAGGAAGGAGCACCGCGGCCGCCCCGGATGCGGTGACCGCCTCGACGTACGGGCGGGGCAGGAAGGCCGCCGGCACGTCCCAGACCCCCTGGGTCGCACGCTCGAGGTACGTGGTGAGTGCCACGACCGGCATCCCGTCAGAGTCGTTCGAAGCCACGCACGCGCTCCCAGTCCGTCACGGCCGCCTCGAAGGCCTCCACCTCGACGCGGGCCTGGTTCAGATAGTGCTCCACGACGTCGTCGCCGAACGCGGCACGGGCGATGCCGGACTCCTCGAAGAGCGTGGCCGCCTCACGCAAGCTCGTCGGCAGGGTGTCGACGCCGGAGGTGTAGGCGTTGCCCCCGAGCGGTTCCGGCAGCGGCAACTCGTGCTCGAGCCCGTGGAGGCCGCCGGCGATGATCGCCGAGATGGCCAGATACGGGTTCACGTCTCCCCCGGGCACCCTGTTCTCCACCCGGAGTCCCGACCCGTGCCCGACGACCCTCAGCGCGCAGGTGCGGTTGTCCACCCCCCAGGCCACCCCCGTCGGCGCGAACGATCCCTTGGCGAACCGCTTGTACGAGTTGATGGTCGGGGCGTAGAGCAGGGTGAACTCGCGCAGGGTCGCGAGGACCCCGGCGATCCAGTGCTCCATCAGAGGGCTGAATCCGTGCGCACCCTCCCCCGACATGACGGGCTCCCCGGAGGCCGACCGCACCGACAGGTGGATGTGGCAGCTGTTGCCCTCGCGCTCGTCGAACTTCGCCATGAAGGTGAGCGCCTTGCCGTGCCGGTCCGCGATCTCCTTGGCCCCGTTCTTGTAGATCGTGTGGTCGTCGGCGGTGGCCAGCGCCTCGTCGAAGCGGAAGGAGATCTCGTTCTGTCCGAGGTTGCACTCGCCCTTGACGCCCTCGCAGTAGAGGCCGGCGGCTTCCATCCCGTTGCGGATGTCCCGCAGGAGCGGCTCGATCCGGGTCGTGGCGAGCAGGTTGTAGTCCACGTTGTAGTCGCTCGTGGTGGCGAGGCCGCGATACCCCTTGCGCCAGGCATCCCGGTACGTCTCGTCGAACACGAGGAACTCCAGCTCGGTGCCGGCGAACGCGACGAGTCCCCGCTCGGCGAGACGCTCCCGCTGGCTGTTGAGCACGCTGCGCGGCGAGGGGACGACGGCGGCACCATCCGCCCAGCGGAGGTCGCTGATGACGAGGGCGGCGCCCTCCTGCCACGGGATGCGGCGCAGCGTCGAGGTGTCGGGGACGAGCAGCATGTCGCCGTAGCCGGTCTCCCAGCTGGACATGGCGTATCCCTCGACCGTGTTGAGATCGACGTCCACCGAAAGCAGATAGTTGCATGCCTCGGCACCGTGGGACAGCACCACGTCCCGCCACATCCGTCCGGACACGCGCTTGCCGACCAGCCGTCCCTGCGCGTCGGGGAAGGCCACGACGATCGTGTCGATCTCGCCCGCGGCGATCGCCGCGTCGAGGTCGGCCACGCTGAGGTTTCCCGGCATCATCGTCCTCCCGTCAGCCCGGATGTCCGGGCGAACCGACCTTTGCGGCACCGGGGGGCGCCATGAATTCCCTCACCCTAACGACCTGACGGGCGTTAAAGGTAGACATGGCGTGCCAATAGGGAACACAATCTTGCCCACGGCGCACATCCCGGTGCGGCGGTCACGGCAGCACCCGAACCCGCACGGAGGATGGATGTCTCAGAGCAGTGAGTCACATAGGGTCGCGGGGGCGACCTACACGCGCGCCGGCGACGGCTACTTCGAGAGGCGCACGCTGAAGCGGTCCGCCGGGGTGTGGGGGCTGTGGGCGCTCGCCGTCGCGGCGGTCATCTCCGGGGACTTCTCCGGCTGGAACTTCGGGATCGACTTCGCCGGCTTCGGCGGCATGACGATCGCCTTCGTCATCCTCGTCGTCATGTACTACGGCATGATCTTCTCGATCGGGGAGATGGCGGCCGCGATGCCGCACACCGGAGGCGCGTACTCGTTCGCCCGGACCGCGATGGGCCCCTGGGGAGGTCTGATCACGGGCGCGGCGGAGACCATCGAATACGTCGCCACGACCGCCGTGATCGTGTACTTCTCCGCCTCCTACGCCGACGCCATCACGAGCGAGCTGCTGGACTTCTCGATGCCGGCGTGGGTGTGGTGGGTCATCCTGTACGCGGCGTTCATCGCGCTGAACGCCGCCGGGGCGAACATCTCCTTCACCTTCGCGATCGTGGTCTCGATCATCTCCATCGGCATCATCCTCGTCTTCTCGGCCATGGCGATCTTCTCCGGGGCGTTCTCCTGGGCGAATCTGTGGGACATCGCCCCCGATCCGGGTCAGACGGCGTTCCTCCCGCATGGTGTGCTCCCGATCCTGTTCGCCCTGCCGTTCGCCATGTGGTTCTTCCTGGGCATCGAGGAGCTGCCGCTGGCCGCCGAGGAATCCCATGATCCCGTCCGCGATATCCCGCGCGCCGGCTTCTGGGCACGCGGCACGCTCATCGTCACCGGACTGCTGGTGCTGTTCCTGAACACCGGGGTCCTGGGCGCGGAGGCCACCGGCGTCGCCGGGGAACCGCTCCTCGACGGCTTCCGGGCGATCGTCGGCGACGGCCTCGCCGCGGTACTGGCGCTGTTCGCCCTGGTGGGGCTGCTGGCCTCGCTGCAGGGCATCATGTTCGCCTACGGACGCAACATGTACTCGCTCTCGCGGGCGGGCTACTACCCGCGCTGGCTCTCCCTGACGGGCAAGCAGCAGACGCCGTGGGTGGCGCTCGTCATCGGTGCCGTGATCGGTTTCGTCGCGCTCGTCGTGCTGGACACGCTCTCCCAGCTCAACGAGAGCATCGGGGCTGTCGCCGGGGCGATCGTCCTGAACATCGCCGTGTGGGGCGCCGTGCTGGCGTACTTCCTGCAGCTGGTGTCGTTCCTCATCCTGCGTCGGAAATTCCCGGATGTCGTGCGGCCCTACCGCAGCCCCTGGGGCGTCCCGGGAGCGGTGGTCGCGGCCGTCATCGCCGCGCTCATCTTCGTGGGCTTCCTGCTGAACCCCACGTTCCTCCCCGCCATCATCGCGATCGTGGTGGTCTACGCGATCATCCTGCTCGGGTTCGCCCTGTTCTTCCGGCACCGGCTGCTGCTCTCCCCGGAGGAGGAGTACGCGCTCTCCGGCGGTCAGCACCGGGACCCGCAGTCCGAGGGCTACGACACCATGGCGAAGGAGGTCTTCGACCAGAAGCCCTGATGCGGGCGCGCCTCAGCCCAGGATGAACTGGGCGGTCGAGGTCGACGGGATGCCGCCGATGGCGACCGCCAGGTGATAGGACGCACCTCCGCCGGGCGCGGTCGCTCGGTTGGGGTCCTGACACGAGTCCACCGAGGACCGCGTGCGGTCCCACGTCACAGGGGCAGCGCTCATCACGCTCTGACCGGCGGCGATCGTCACGACCATGTCGCTCGGCTCCGTCTGGCAGTCGGTCGAACGCCACCACGTGTCGTTGCCGCTCGTGATCGTGAACGACTGACCGCTCGTGCCGACGTTCATGGCGCAGTCCGTGTCGGACGTGTTCGTCAGCCGGATGGAGAGCTGAGGATTCTGGTCGGCGGCGTAACTCGCCTGGTCGGTCAGCGCCTCCACGCTCACGTCGCCCCGTGCACACTCGGCCACCCCGTCCGCCCCCTCCGCGGGGGCGTCCGGCACGTCCGCGGTGGCACCGTCGGAGGTCGAGCTCGGCGCGGCCGAGGGCGTCGTCGTCGCGAGCGTCACCGTCGGGGAGGAGGCCGGAGCGGATGCGGTGTCCCCCCGCCAGGGTTGGGCGATCAGCAGCCAGACGAGTGCGGCGACGCCGATCAGCAGGATCAGCAGCGCCAGCCGACGGCGCCGATAGACGGCCGGGGAGTGTCGACGACGGGCGGGAGTGCTCACCCTTCCAGGCTAAGCGCCCGGGCGGGGACCCACGGATGCGGCGCGCCCGCGGCGGGCCGCGTCAGAGCGTCTTCAGCATCCGCGTGTTGCCGAGCGTGTTGGGCTTCACGTGCGCGAGATCGAGGAACTCGGCGATCCCCTCGTCCGGGCTGCGGACGAGCTGCGAATAGACGTCCGGGTCGACGACGTGCTCCCCGATCGGCACGAAGCCCCGCCGGGTGAAGAAGTCCACCTCGAAGGTGAGGCAGAAGAGTTGCTTCAGACCCAGCTGTCGGGCGCTCTCCTCGAGGGCCTCGACGATCCCGCGACCGACACCGCGGTGCAACCAGTCGTCGGCGACGATGAGCGTGCGGATCTCACCGAGATCGTCCCACATGACGTGCAGGGCGCCGCATCCGACGAGCTCGCCGTTCTCGTCCTCGGCGACCTGGAACTGCTGCACGGCCTCATAGAGCACGACGAGGTCCTTGCCCAGGAGGATCCGTCGCTGCACGTACGGATCCAGCATCCGGTGGATGCCGCGGACGTCTGCGGTCCGTGCGGGACGGACGGTGAACTCACTCACGCTCCCACCCTACGCCGGGTGCCCCGGGCGTCCGCTGAGCGCGCCCCGGGGACGACGAAGGGGCGGATGCCGCAGCATCCGCCCCTTCGTGCGTCGGTGTCAGGCTCCGGCGACGATGTCCGGGGTCGCGGTGATCTCCCCGGCGGAGGCGACGCCCACGGCGACCTTCTCGCCGCGGGGCGCGGTCTCGAACACGAACTTGCCGTCCTGGACGTCGACCTTCACGTGGTCGCCGGCGTTGAGGCGACCGTGCAGGATCTCCTCGCTCAGCTGGTCCTCGACCTCTCGCTGCATCGCACGACGCAGCGGGCGGGCACCAAGGGTCGGGTCGAACCCGATCTCGATGAGCTTGTCCCTGGCCGCCTGCGACACCTCGATGGTGAGGTCACGGTCGAGCAGGCGCTCGGCCAGGCGCTTCGTGAACAGGCCCACGATCTCGCGCAGTTCGTCCTTGTTCAGCTGCGGGAAGACGATGACGTCGTCGACGCGGTTGAGGAACTCGGGCTTGAAGTGACGCTTCAGCTCCTCGTCGACCTTGCCCTTCATCCGCTCGTACGTCGTCTGCGCGTTGCCCTCGACCTGGAACCCGACCGGTCCGCCGGCGATGGCCTGCGAGCCGAGGTTCGTCGTCATGATGATGACGGTGTTCTTGAAGTCGACGACACGGCCCTGACCGTCGGTCAGACGACCCTCTTCGAGGATCTGCAGGAGCGAGTTGAAGATGTCCGGGTGGGCCTTCTCGATCTCGTCGAACAGCACCACGGAGAACGGCTTGCGGCGCACCTTCTCGGTGAGCTGGCCGCCCTCCTCGAACCCGACGAACCCGGGAGGGGCACCGAACAGGCGGGAGACGGTGTGCTTCTCACCGAACTCCGACATGTCGAGCGAGATCAGCGCGCCTTCGTCGTCGAACAGGAACTCGGCGAGGGCCTTGGCGAGCTCCGTCTTTCCCACACCGGTGGGGCCGGCGAAGATGAACGAGCCCGAGGGACGCTTCGGGTCCTTGAGACCGGCGCGCTGGCGGCGGATCGTGCGCGACAGCGCAGCGATGGCCTCCTCCTGGCCGATGACCCGCTGGTGCAGGGCCTTCTCCATGAAGACGAGACGGCTGGTCTCCTCCTCGGTCAGCTTGAACACGGGGATGCCGGTGGCCTGCGCGAGCACCTCGGCGATCAGGCCCTCGTCCACGACCGCGGTCGTGGCGACGTCGCCGCTCTTCCACTGCTTCTCGAGGCGCAGGCGCTCGGCGAGCAGGGACTTCTCCTCGTCGCGCAGCGATGCGGCCTTCTCGAAGTCCTGCTCCTCGGAGGCGATCTCCTTCTGCTCGCGCACCTTGGCGATCTTCTCGTCGAACTCGCGGAGCTCGGGCGGGCTGGACAGGATCGACAGGCGCAGGCGGGCACCGGCCTCGTCGATCAGGTCGATCGCCTTGTCGGGCAGGAAGCGGTCCGAGATGTAGCGGTCGGCGAGGTTCGCGGCGGCGACGATCGCGCCATCCGTGATCTGCACCTTGTGGTGCGCCTCGTACCGGTCGCGCAGCCCCTTCAGGATGTTGATCGCGTGGGGCAGGCTCGGCTCGGCCACCTGGATCGGCTGGAACCGGCGCTCGAGCGCAGCATCCTTCTCGAAGTGCTTGCGGTACTCGTCGAGCGTCGTCGCACCGATCGTCTGCAGCTCGCCGCGGGCGAGCAGCGGCTTCAGGATGGAGGCGGCGTCGATCGCGCCCTCGGCAGCACCGGCGCCCACGAGCGTGTGGATCTCGTCGATGAAGACGATGATGTCGCCGCGGGTGCGGATCTCCTTGGTGACCTTCTTCAGGCGCTCCTCGAAGTCGCCGCGGTAGCGGGAACCGGCGATGAGCGAGCCGAGGTCGAGCGAGTAGACCTGCTTGTCCTTGAGCGTCTCGGGCACGTCGCCCTTGACGATGGCCTGGGCGAGGCCCTCCACGACGGCGGTCTTGCCGACGCCGGGCTCACCGATCAGTACCGGGTTGTTCTTGGAGCGGCGCGACAGGATCTGCATGACGCGCTCGATCTCCTTCTCGCGTCCGATCACCGGGTCGAGCTTGTTGTCCCGCGCCGCCTGCGTCAGGTTGCGACCGAACTGGTCGAGCACGGCCGAGCCTCCCTGGGCGGCCTGAGTGGACTCGTTGGCGGCGCCACTGACAGCGGCGGGCTCCTTGCCCTGGTAGCCGGACAGGAGCTGGATGACCTGCTGGCGGACCTTGTTCAGGTCTGCGCCGAGCTTGACCAGCACCTGCGCCGCGACACCTTCGCCCTCACGGATGAGGCCGAGCAGGATGTGCTCGGTGCCGATGTAGTTGTGACCGAGCTGCAGTGCCTCACGCAGGGACAGCTCGAGCACCTTCTTCGCACGAGGCGTGAAGGGGATGTGGCCGGTGGGCTGCTGCTGCCCCTGGCCGATGATGTCCTGGACCTGCTCGCGCACGGCGTCGAGCGAGATGCCCAACGACTCGAGTGCTTTGGCAGCGACACCCTCGCCCTCGTGGATGAGACCGAGCAGGATGTGCTCGGTACCGATGTAGTTGTGGTTGAGCATCTTCGCCTCTTCTTGGGCGAGGACAACAACACGACGGGCTCGGTCCGTGAATCTCTCGAACATCGTCCACTCCTCCGGGCGCACTCCGGCGCCGTACATCGGGCGCAGCTCTGGCGCTGTATATCGAGGCTAACCAGCCGCGGCGGGCAGGAGGCGCGTGTTCGCCCTGGGCGCACGGACGCCATCCGGCCTTGCGCGAACCGGCGCATCCCCCGCAGCGCGAGCGGAGGAGATCTCGCGAGGGGAGGAGGGAGAGGGCGGGTCCGGTCCTCCGCCCGCCGAATCTCCTCCGCTCGACGACCGCCCTCAGCCCAGGATGGGGATGCGGACGCCGGAGAAGGTGTCGCCCTGCAACACCAGCTCGACGCCGTCGTCGTCCGCGAGACCGTCCACGGCGGCGAGCGCCACCCGCGGCGCCATGTCCATCGTGCAGATCCGATCGGCGGGCGGCGTGGCGAAGGTCAGCGTGACCTCCTTCTCCGCGGATGCCTGGACGTCCTCGACCACGGGCGCACAGGACGAGGAGCCCCAGGTCACGACCGCGAAGAGGCCCTCCTCCACCCAGCCGGCGCTGGGCTCGTAGTCCGTCGGAGTCGTGGGGGCGGCGAGCCCCGGGACGCCGTCGAGTTCGGTGTCACCGACGGCGGATGCGTACGTCACGCGCACGTCGAGGTCCTGTGCCGGGTCGATCCCCTCCGGAAGGCCCACGAGCGTCGCCCGCGGCGCCATGTCGGCGGTGCAGGCCCGCTCCGTCTCCTCGCCGACCGGAGGCGGATCCAGCAGGGTCACGCTCAGCACGCCGTCCTGCTCGAGCACACCCTCCTCCGCGATCGGTGCGCAAGTCGAGCTCCCCCAGGTGACGAGGGCGATCATCCGCCCGTTGTCCACCCACGCGGCCTCGACCTCGAGGTCGTCGATCACCGTGGGCGTCCCACCGCTCGTCCCGGCACAGCCCGACAGCGCCACCGCTGCCGCCAGAGCCATGCCCGCCATCGCCCATCCCCGTCGACTCATGTGTACGCCCCTCCGCGATCCATGTCTTCCCCACATCATGTCGCAAAACGCCTGCGCGTCCGCCGAAGGGCTGGTCACGGCACGGTCACGCGTGGACCGTGCGGTTCACTGCAGGGCGGAGGTCAGCCGGGCCAGGTTGTCCAGCACGGTCGAGCGCAGCGGCTGCTGCAACCACTCGTCGAGGGTGAGCTCTCGGCTGAGGCTGCGGTACTTGTCCTCGACCTCGCGCATCTCCTCGACGAACTCACCGCCCCGGATCATGAGCGTGATCTCCATGTTCAGACCGAAGGAGCGCATGTCCATGTTGCTCGAGCCGATGACGGCGACCTCGTCGTCGATCGTGAACGCCTTGGTGTGCAGGATGTAGGGACGCCGATACATCCAGATCCGCACGCCGGCGCGGAGCAGCGCCTCGTAGTAGCTGCGCTGCGCATGGTAGACGAGGGCCTGATCGCCCTCCTCGGAGACGAACAGCTCGACCTCGACGCCGCGGTGACATGCCGTGGTGATCGCGAGGAGGATCGCCTCGTCCGGGACGAAGTAGGGGCTGACGACCGAGATGCGTCGCTTCGCCGCGTAGAGCAGGCCGATGAACAGGCGCAGGTTGTTCTCGAACTCGAACCCGGGTCCGGACGGCACGATCTGGCAGTCGAGATCGCCGGTGGACCGGTTCAGGTCGTACTGCCGCACCTCTTCGCTCAGGATCTCGTCGGTCTCGCTGTACCAGTCCGAGAGGAAGACGGCATCCACGCTGCCGACGACCGGGCCCTCCAGCCGCACCATCAGGTCGACCCAGTGCAGGCCGCGCTTGATGTTCTTGCGCAGGTTGTAGGTGGAGTCCGTGACGTTCTGCGACCCCATGAAGGCCACCTGGCCGTCCACCACGAGGAGCTTGCGGTGGTTGCGCAGGTCCGGCCGCTGGTACTTGCCGCGCAGCGGCTGCACCGGCAGCATGAGCCTCCACTTCGCGCCCATCGCGTCGAGCCGCTTCAGCGTCCGACGGTAGTAGGGCTTGCCGCGGTTGGCCCAGTGGTCCAGCAGCACCCGCACGCTGACGCCGCGGGCCGCGGCCTCCTCCATCGCGCGGAAGAAGTTGTCGGTCGAGGCGTCCGACTGCAGGATGTAGAACTCGACGTGCACGTAGGCCTCGGCATGGCGGATGGCGTCGGCCATCGCGTCCAGGCTCTCCTGGTAGTCGGAGATGAGGTGCGCGTCGTTGTCACCGGAGATCGGCATGGCCCCCAGGTTGCGGTTGAGCGTCACGAGCGACGTGAACCAGCCGGGTGCATCCGGCCGGAGCGTCCCGAAGTCGAGCCCTCTGGTCGTCTCCTGGATGTACTCGTTCACCGCGCGTTGCCGGCGCCGCCGGACGCGCGGGAGCCGCGGCGTGCCGATCAGCAGGAAGAGGAAGACCCCGATGATGGGGATGAAGTAGATCGCCAGCAGCCAGGCCATCGCCGCGGTCGGGCGGCGGTTCCGGGGCACGATGATGATCGCCGCGATGCGGATGGTGGCGTCGAACACGAAGACGGCCAGCAGCCACCACGGATCATCGAAATCGATCTGGAACACTCGGCCTCCCGGGCAACTCGATCAGCGTATCGGGCAGGGAGGCTGGAAGCGGGACGACGGCTGCGGTGGCGGCGCAGTACGCGTCGACGGTGGCGGCGCTGAGCCGGAGCGGATGCGGTCGACCGGAGAGGCGGCGCCGGCCCGGAGCGTCAGCGGTCGGCAGGAGCGGATGCAGGCGACGGCATCCCGCGCTTGGCGCGTTCCTCGGCCTCGATCCGCGCGTAGACCTTGCGCTCGGTGCGGTCCATGCGCACGATCGAGCGGAAGATGTAGAAGAACGCCAGGGTGACGACGATGGTCGGCAGGATCGCCCACAGCACCGCGACCCAGTAGCTCTCCATGACTCCATCCTAATCCCCTGCGACCTGTCCTCCCCTGGGAGAGTTCCGCTCGGACCGCCTGTGGACTCGGTCACGGCCGCCGCCGCGCGAGCACGCTCGGGACATGACCACCATCATCAAGGCCGCGGATGCCGCGGAGTTCCTCGCCCTGGCCCCGCACCTGCTGGGCTTCACCCCGAGCCGGAGCGTCGTGCTGGTGCCGTTCGCCGACGGCCGCAGCCTCGGCGGCATGCGGTTCGACCTGCCCCCGGAGGACGCCGATCCCGTCGGCTTCGCCTCCACCGCCATGGGGCTCGCCTGCCGGGTCTCCCCCGTGGACGCGGTCCTGGCGATCGTCTACTGCGATGCGGCGGAGCTCGCCCCACCCCCGCGCCGGGAGCTCGCCGCGGCGCTGGAGACCGCCGCCGAGCGGTGCGGCCTGCGTCTGATGGACCTCCTCTGCGTGGGGACGGACGCGTGGACCCGGTACGGGCCGGGGCCCCACCCCGTCGCTCCCCTGGCCGGGCTCCCGGCGCCGCCCCCGCAGGCCCTCGCCGAGAACCCGCTGCATCCGGACCACCTCGCCGGCGCAGAGCTCCCGCGGGCAGATCTCGCCGCCCGCGAGCGGGTGGGACGAGCGCTCCAGCAGGTGCAGCGCGCGATCGCGGTCTGCTGCGACGGCTCCGCCGCGGGGTCGGACGACCGGATCGATCCCGCCGCCTTCGTGGCGGCGTGCGCGCTCGACGATCTGCCCGCGCTGTTCGAGGAGGCGCTGGAAGAGCCGCCGGACGACCCCTACGACCAGGCGGCGCTCATCTGGTGCCTCGCCCGGCCCTCACTGCGCGACATCGGGCTGACGGCATGGCTGGACGGGCTGGATGCCGGCGACGCCGCCCTCGACGCCCAGTTGCGATGGGAGGGCGGCCACGAGTATCCGGCCTCGCTCGCCGAACGGATGATGGGCGAGGGGGAACGCCCGGACGGCGAACGGCTGAGGACCGCGCTGGAGGTCACCCGGCGACTCGCCGCCGTCGCACCGCGGGACGTCCGGCCGGGGCCGCTGTCGGTCTGTGCCTGGATCGCCTGGGCCCTGGGCCGGTCGACGCACGCGGAACGGTACGCCTCCTGGGCCTGCGAGATCGACCCCGAGCACGGCCTGAGCCGCATCGTGCTGTCGATGGTGCAGGCGGGCCATCTGCCTGACTGGGCCTTCCGACCCCGCCGGGACGGAACTACTTGACCAGCGGGAAGAGGATCGTCTCGCGGATGCCGAGACCGGTGATCGCCATCAGCAGTCGGTCGATGCCCATCCCCATCCCGCCCATCGGCGGCATGCCGTGCTCCATGGCGCGCAGGAATTCCTCGTCGATCCGCATGGCCTCGACATCGCCGCGCGCGGCGAGCTTGGCCTGCTCGACGAAGCGTTCCCGCTGGATGACCGGGTCGATCAGCTCGGAGTATCCGGTGGCCAGCTCGAAGCCGCGCACGTACAGGTCCCACTTCTCCACGACCCCGGGGATCGACCGGTGCTCCCGGACCAGGGGGCTCGTGTCGATCGGGAAGTCCATGACGAAGGTGGGACGCGTCAGATCGCGCTTGACGAAGTGCTCCCACAGCTCCTCGACGTACTTACCGTGCGTCGCGTGCGGCGGCTCGTCCACGCCGGACTCCGCGGCGAACGCGCGCAGTTCCTCGAGCGGGGTCTGCGGCGTGATCGTGCGTCCGCACGCCGCGGAGAGCGAGTCGTACATCGAGATGCGGTCCCAGTCACCGCCGAGGTCGTACACGGTGCCGTCCGCCCAGACGACATCGGTCGAGCCGGACACCGCGATGGCGGCGTTCTGGATGAGCTCCTGCGTCAGGTCGGCGATGCCGTTGTAGTCGGTGTACGACTGGTACGCCTCGAGCATCGCGAACTCGGGGCTGTGCGTCGAGTCGGCACCCTCGTTGCGGAAGTTGCGGTTGATCTCGAAGACCCGGTCGAGCCCGCCGACGACGGCGCGCTTCAGGTACAGCTCCGGCGCGATGCGCAGGTACAGCTCCGCGTCGAACGCGTTCGAGTGGGTGACGAAGGGCCGCGCGGACGCGCCACCGTGCTGCACCTGCAGCATGGGGGTCTCGACCTCGATGAAGTCGTGCTCGCTGAAGGTCCGGCGCAGACTCGCGTTGACCGCCGCGCGGGCCCGCACCGTGGCGCGCGCCTGATCGCGGACGATGAGGTCGAGGAAGCGGGAACGCACCCGGCTCTCCTCGCTCAGCTCGGTGTACATGTTCGGCAGCGGCAGCAGTGCCTTCGAGGCGATCGCCCAGTCGGACACCATGATCGAGAGCTCACCACGGCGGCTGGAGATGACCTCACCGCTGACGAACACGTGGTCGCCGAGATCGACGAGATCCTTCCAGCGCTGCAGGGACTCCTCCCCGACGGCCGCGAGCGAGACCATGGCCTGGATGCGGCTGCCGTCGCCCGACTGCAGGCTCGCGAAGCAGAGCTTCCCGGTGTTGCGGCTGAACACGACGCGCCCGGCGACACCGGCGCTGACGCCGGTCTCCTCGCCCGCCTCGAGACCCGCGTAGCGTTCGCGCAGGGCCGGGATGGTGTCGGTGATCGGCAGCGAGACGGGGTAGGCGCCACCGGCGGCATCCGTGCGCTCCGCGATCAGACGCTCGCGCTTGGCCAGGCGCACCGCCTTCTGCTCGAAGACGTCCTCATCGGTCATCTCGGCGGGCGCGGCGGAATCAGGCGATTCGGTCATCGTGGGGGCTCCTCGGAAGTCACCGCCCAGTCTATCCGCGGCGCATGCCCCGCCCCGCGGGCGCGGATGCGGAGAGCCCGCGGATGCCGCGCGTCACCCGAGCGGGTCGTCGGGAAGCTCCGGGGTCCCGCCGTGCGGCGAGGCGCGGGTCAGCGCGTCGTCGACCGTCGAACGGACGAGCGCCGAGAGGTAGCCGCCCGGGTTCTCCACGCCGATCCCGCCGAGGATGCCGGTGGCCTGCTGCACGATCGAGCGGGCGAACTGGGTCGCGATGGCGATCGCCTCCGCGTAGGCGGGCCGGTCGCCCTCGGCGACCACCACCGGCTCGCAGCCCATCTCGACGGCGAGCGCCTGGGCGATCGGGAGCACCGCGGCGGGCGCGGTGACGGCGGCGTACGAGGCGGGCAGCTGCCGCAGGTCGATGCTCGTGCCCGTGAACGTGATCGCCGGGTGGACGGCGAGCGGGATGGCGCCCCGCGCCGCGGCGGGGGTCAGCACGTCGGTGCCGTAGGCGGCGTCCACATGCAGGACGAGCTGACCGACCTGCCATGCCCCGAGCTCGGCGAGCCCCGCCACGAGACCGGGCAGCTCTTCGTGCGGGACGGCCAGGACGACCAGTTCGCTGCGCCGGACGACCTCCGGCGCCTCGAGCACGGGCACACCGGGCAGGATCGCCTCGACCCGGTCGTCGTCCGAACCCGAGGTGATGCCGGTGAGGGCGTGTCCGGCACCGGCGAGTGCGGCGCCCACGATGGGGCCGACCTTGCCCGCACCGATGATCCCGACTCCCAGCCGTCCGTCGCGGCTCATCGTGTCTCCGTCCTTCCCGGCGACGTCAGGTCCACCGGGTCCGGGCGCTCCGGCGTCACCGCGACGGGCACGTCGGCGGTCCCGCCGTCCGGCTCCCGCCCCTGCTCCTGCTCCTGCTCCTGCTCCTGCTCCTGTTCCTGCTCCTGCTCGGCCGCGTACCAGCGGTGCGTGCGATCCCGTGCCGAGCTCGCGATGGCGCCCGCCTCGGCCTCGGCGAACAGCGCCAACGCATCGAGCCGCTCGATCGCCCCGATGCCGGTGTAGACGGTGCCCGTGACGGTGTGCGCGCGGACGGTCGCCACCTCCAGCATCCGCTCGATCGGGCCCTGGTGCACGGCGATGCTCTGCATGCGTGCCAGCGGGACGATCGCGAGGGAGCGGAGGATGCGGCCGCGACGGAGGAACAGGGCGTCCGGCGTCATCCGGAAGCCGTTCCGACGCCAGGAGACCGGTCGCAGGAACCAGCGCGCCGCGGGCGTGGTCGTGAAGGGGTCGTCGCCCGGTTCCGCCAGCACACCGCGGGCGAAGACGAGGTCGCGCTGCTCGGCGGTCAGCCACGGCAGCAGCAGATCGACCACGCGTTCCGCGTCCGCGCGGGTGCCCACGGGCAGCACCTTGGTGAACGCCTCCGACGCCTGCTGTCCGGACCGTGTCCCGGATAGCCGGTTGATCGTGACGGTCCACCATCCCGCCCGGCGCCACAGCAACGGCTGCCGTACCTGCACGGCGTGCACACGTCCCGGCGGGAGGATCTCGGTCACGGTCGTGAACAGGCCGAACACGATCCGTACTCCGTGGTCGGTGGGGGCGATCGCGTACCGCAACGCGCGCGTCACGGACCGGATGGTGTACGCCCCGAACGCCAGGACCATCGGGAACAGACCGATGAGGATCCACGGCGTACCCACCGAAGCACCCACGATCATCGCCGCCACGGCGGCCAGGATGACGATGGTCGTGCTGCTGAGCACGACGGACCCGATGAGCCGGCCGGGCGGGATGTGGACGACCGACTCGGGTTCGGCCGGCTCCTCGACGCCCATGACGATCCCGGTCACGCCGTCCGCGATCGTGTCGGCCGCGCCACCCGCCCAGGTGCGGGCTCCCGCGGCGGACGTGACCGCCGCGCCGAGTTCCCTGCCCGACGCGAGCTGGAGGATGTCGGCGCGGACCGCCTCCGCGGCGGGCGTCGACAGGTACTCGAGCCGGACGTTGGCGTCGAGACCCGCTCCGACCACCTCGAGCTTCGCGAGGCCGAGCAGGCGCGCCACGAGCGGGCGGGTGAGGTTCACCCCCTGCACGCGGTCGAGCGGCGCACGGCGATGGGTGCGGAAGACGACGCCGCTGCGCACCTCGACGTCGTCCCCGGTGATCCGGAACGTGTGGAACCGCCAGGACAGCCAGAACAGGGCGACGAGCACCAGGACCGCTCCGAGGACCGCCAGCAGCGCGAGGAGCACCAGGTCATGGCTCAGGATGTAGTCGAGCGGGTCCCGCGGGCGCTCGGCATCCTCGTCCGGCAGGAACCAGGGCAGGAAGATGTCCACCAGGCGGTCCCGCAGGTTGGCGATCACGATGCCCACGACCACCACGAGGAAGAGCCCGCCGCGCAGCAGCGGGGTCAGCGGATGGGGCCGGTGCCATTCGCCGTCACTGAGTGGCGATCGCGCGGCGAGCGGGGGCGTGCTCACAGTCCGGTCCGACGCGTCTCGGCGACCTCGATCAGGGCGTCCCGGAGTTCCTCGGCGGCGGCCTGGGTCAGCCCGGGGAGGGCGACCGCCGTGGCCGCCGCGGCGGTGACGAGCTTGAGCTGTGCGATCCCGAAGGCGCGGTCGAGAGGGCCGTGAGTGATGTCGACCAGCTGCATCCGCCCATAGGGCACGGCGACCACGCGCTGGAAGAGGATGCCCCGGCGCAGCACGAGGTCGTTCTCGCGGAGCCGGTAGCCGAAGGAGCGCACCTGGCGGGGCGTGATCGCGAGGGTGACGGCGAACACCACGAGCAGGACGGAGGCGGGGATCCACACCCAGACCACGCCGGTCGCGAGGGAAAGGACGGTCGCAGCGACCGCGACGAGCACCAGCCACAGCGCCGTGGAGATCAGCTGCACCACGAGATAGGGACGGGCGAGCTGGTGCCATGTCCCGTCACCGATGACGAGACCCGGCCGACGCGGCTCAGGGATCGTGGAGAACGTGCCGACGTCCAGCGTGGAGTCCGCGGCGGATGCGGTGCGCTCGGGGACCTCCGAGATCACCGGGCCCTGGGCCGTCTCAGTGGGCGAGGGTGTCGCCGGCGGCTTCTCCGGTTCCGGGTTGGTCGTCATCGTCGTCCTTCCGGATGGTGCAGAGATTCTCGGCGACGAGCGCGCAGGCCGTGAGTAGCGCGCACGCCGCCACGGTTGCGATGACCGCCCCCATCGAGCTTACCGAGGGGACCACGGGGCGGGTGAGCAGGAAGATCAGGAGGCCCACCGAGAGCCCGCCGACGGCCGCTCCCACGATGCTCGCGGCCTTCGAGAGCATCGCGACCCGGACGGCGCGGAACGGATCGATCGGTGTCCGAACCGGCCCGCGCGTGGCTCGCCGGATGGGGATGGCGAGGGCGAGCACGAGTCCCCCGAGCAGGGCGAGCAGGATGGGCAGCGTCGCCGTCGGGGTGAAGGTCGCGTTCCCGGACGCGGTGAGCGCCTGGTCGATGGCGAAGCCGAGGCCCGCGCCCAGGACGGCGGCGGTGGCCAGGACCGCAGGACTCGTGCGCTTCATCGGTCCTGCTCCAGCTGTGCGCGCAGGGCGTCGACCCGGCCGAGCCCCGGTATGACGGCGTCCGGGTCGAGTTCCAGCCACGGATCGAGCACGAACGGACGCTCGGCGGCACGGGGATGCGGGACGGTCAGCCGCGGCGTGTCGACCCGGAGATCGCCGTACACGATGAGGTCGAGGTCCAGGGTCCGGTCACCCCAGCGCTCCCGCCGTTCGCGTCCGTGCCGGTCCTCGATCGCGTGCAGGTACGACAGCAGGATGGAGGGGGCCAGCCGGGTGGAGATGAGGGCGACCGTGTTCAGGTACGCCGGCGCATCCGCATCCGGTCCATCGGGACGGACGGCGACCGTCTCGATCGGGGTGGCGACGTGCACACCGGAGGTCAGGGGCAGGCGGCCGAGGTCGGCGATGGCGGCGTTCAGGAGCGTGACCCGGTCACCGAGGTTGGATCCGAGGGCTACGACCGCCTGCACCGCCGGTCCGGGGTGCGGTTCGGTCACCTGGATGCCCTGCGCGAGACGACGGTTCACCGGTCCTCCCGGGTGCGTTCGACCGTCACCGACACGTCGGTGAACGGCACGGTGATGGGGGCGGAGGGCTTGTGCACGGTGACGGCGACCGCACGCACCAGGGGGCGGGCGAGCACGACATCCGCGATCCGTCCGGCGAGCGTCTCGATCAGGTCGACCGGGCGCTGTTCGATCTCGGCGACCACGTCATCGGCGACCTCGCCGTAGTGGACGGTGTCGGCGACGTCGTCGCTCGCGGCGGCGGGCCGCAGATCCACGGTCATCGTGACGTCGACGACGAACTCCTGGCCCTCGCGCTTCTCCTCGGGATAGACCCCGTGGAAGCCGAATCCCCGCAGGCCCGTGATCGTGATCCTGTCACCGCTCATGCCGCGCCGCTCTTCCATGCCTCGGCCACCCGCAGCGCGTCGCGCGTGGTCGGCACGTCGTGCACGCGCACCGCCCAGGCGCCGGCCTGCGCGGACAGGACGCTCGTGACGGCCGTCGCCAGGTCGCGCCGTTCCTCCGACGCGTCCTCCCCGAGTACGTCGGCCAGGAAGCGCTTCCGGCTCGTGCCGACCAGCACGCGAGCGCCTGCGCCGACCAGGTGCGGGAGTCCGCGCAGCAGCTCCCAGTTCTGGGCGCCGCGCTTGGCGAAACCGATCCCGGGATCCAGGATCACGCGGGAGGGCGCGATGCCCGCGGCGGCAGCGGCGGACAACCGCTCGCGCAGCTCACCGACGACCTCGCGGGTGATGTCCCGGTACTCCGCCTGCGCGTACATCCGGTCCGAATGACCGCGCCAGTGCCCCAGGACGATGTCGGCGCGGGACTCCGCCACGACCGGCAGCAGGTCGGGATCCGCGAGACCCCCGGACACGTCGTTGACGATGCGCGCACCCGCCGCGATGGCGGCGGACGCGGTACTCGCGTTCATGGTGTCGATGCTGACCACCGCACCGAGCTCGGCGAGGGCGTACACGACCGGGATGACGCGTTCCTGCTCCTCCTCGACCGAGACGCGAGCGGATCCCGGCCGGGTCGATTCGCCGCCGACGTCGAGGATCGCCGCTCCCTGCTCCCGCAGGCGCAGCCCGTGGGCGACGGCGGATTCGGGATCCGCATGGCGTCCGCCGTCGCTGAACGAGTCGGGCGTGACGTTGACGATGCCCATGATCAGACAGGCCATTCTGTCCTTCCGGTCAGGAGTGCGATGATCTCGGCGCGCGCCGCGGGCTCGGAGAGCTCGCCGCGGGCGGCGATGGTCAGCGTATCGGCGTCCGGCTGCCGGCCGCCGCGCATCGTCATGCACTCGTGCTGCGCCTGCAGGATGACGAGGACCCCGCGGGCGTCGAGCGCGCCGGCGATCGTGTCGGCGATCTGCTCGCCCAGCCGCTCCTGAACCTGCGGCCGGGCGGCGAGCACGTCCACCACGCGCGGCAGGGCGCCGAAGCCGACCACCTGCTCGCCCGGGAGGTACGCGATGTGCGCGCGGCCGCGGAACGGCAGCAGATGGTGCTCGCAGATCGACCGGAATCGGATGTCGCGGACCATCACGGCGCCGGATGGCAGCGTCTCAGGGGCGGGACCGCGGGAGACCGAGATGGTGTGGGCCAGAGCGGCCGCGGGGTCCTCGCCGACACCGGCGAAGAACTCTGCGAAGGTGTCGGCCACGCGCTGCGGCGTCTGCTTCAGCCCCGGCCGGTCGGGGTCCTCACCGATCGCGTCGAGCATCTCGCGCACGAGTGCGGCGACACGTTCCCGGTCCACGGCCATTGGCCGAGCCTACGCGGTCGCGGGGCGCGCCTGTCCCGCAGGACGACGGGCAGGAGCCTCCTCGGCCGCCGACTCCGCTTCCTCCTGCGCGACGGCACCGACCGGCATGGTGCGGCGCGGCACCTGCACCGGCGGCACCTCAGACACCGGGCGTTCGGAGCTGGACAGCCACTGCGGGCGCTCGGGCAGACGACGGATGTCCTTGAAGATCTCGGCGAGCTCCAGGTGATCGAGCGTCTCCTTCTCGAGCAGGAGGAGAGCGAGCCGGTCGAGGACGTCACGGTTGTCGTTGAGCACCCGGTACGCCTCGTTGTGCGCCTGCTCGATGAGGGCACGCACCTGAGCGTCGACGCGCTCGGCGATGCGCTCCGAGTAGTCCCGGCCATGGCCCATGTCGCGGCCGAGGAACATCTCCCCCGAGCTGCCCCCGAGCTTCACCGGTCCCACATCCGTCGTCATGCCGTACTCGGTGACCATCTTGCGAGCGATGTTGGTCGCCTTCTCGATGTCGTTCGAGGCACCGGTCGTCGGGTCGTGGAAGACGATCTCCTCGGCGACGCGTCCGCCCATGGCGTAGGTCAGCTGGTCCTGGAGCTCGTTGCGGGTGACGGAGTACTTGTCGTCGAGCGGCAGCACCATCGTGTACCCGAGCGCCTTGCCGCGCGGCAGGATGGTGACCTTCGTGACGGGGTCGGTGTAGTTCATCGCCGCCGCAGCGAGAGCGTGGCCGCCCTCGTGGTACGCGGTGATGAGCCGCTCCTTGTCCTTCATCACGCGGGTCCGGCGCTGGGGGCCGGCGATGACGCGGTCGATCGCCTCGTCCAGCGCGCGGTTGTCGATGAGCTGAGCGTCGGAGCGCGCCGTGAGCAACGCCGCCTCGTTCAGCACGTTCGCGAGGTCCGCACCGGTGAATCCGGGGGTCTTCCGCGCGACCACCTCGAGGTCGACCGAGTCGGCCAGGGGCTTGCCGCGCCCGTGCACCTCGAGGATCTTCTGGCGACCCTTGAGATCCGGCGCATCCACGCCGATCTGACGGTCGAAGCGTCCGGGACGCAGCAGCGCCGGGTCGAGGATGTCGGGGCGGTTCGTCGCCGCGATCACGATGACGTTGACCTTCGGGTCGAAGCCGTCCATCTCGACGAGCATCTGGTTCAGCGTCTGCTCGCGCTCGTCGTGCCCGCCGCCCATGCCGGCGCCGCGGTGACGGCCGACCGCGTCGATCTCGTCGATGAAGATGATCGCCGGAGCGTTCTCCTTCGCCTGGTTGAACAGGTCGCGCACGCGGCTGGCGCCCACGCCGACGAACATCTCGACGAAGTCGGAACCGGAGATGGAGTAGAAGGGGACCCCCGCCTCACCCGCGACAGCGCGGGCGAGGAGCGTCTTACCGGTTCCGGGAGGGCCGTACAGCAGCACGCCCTTGGGGATGCGGGCACCGAGGGCCTGGAACTTGGTCGGGTCCTTCAGGAAGTCCTTGATCTCCTGCATCTCCTCGATGGCCTCGTCGGCACCGGCGACGTCCTGGAAGGTCACGGTCGGCGTCTCCTTCGAGACGAGCTTCGCGCGGGACTTCCCGAACTGCATGACCTTGTTGCCGCCGCCCTGGGCGGAGGAGATGAGGAACCAGAAGATGAGGCCGAGCAGCAGGATCGGCAGCATCAGGGAGAGCAGGCCGTCGAACCACGTCGCGCGCGGCACCACGTCGTTGAAGCCGTCCGAGGGGTTGGCCGCGTCGACCGCGCTGACGACCTCGTCGGCGCGGGCACCCACGTAATAGAACTGGACGTCGTTGGCGCCCTCGTAGGGGCTCGACAGCTTCATGTCGACGCGCTGGTCGCCATCCGTGTTGGTGACCTCCGTGACCGTGTTCCCGGAGAGCAGCTCCAGACCCTGCTGCGTGGTGATCTGCTTGGCGCCGCCGAGGCTGGAGATCAGGGAAAAGCCCACGATGAGGAAGAGCCCGATCAGGAGCACATACAAAAGAGGATTGCGGGTGATCTTCTTGAAGTCCATTGTGCGGGGACGGACCCCGGCCCTTTCGTCAACGAACCGCCTGCCGGACGGTCGTTACAGGGTAGCGCGAGCCATCTATGACCCGTCTGTGCATTCGCCCACGGCGTACAGCCCGGGCGGGCGCTCAGGAGTAGACGTGCGGCGCGAGGACGGCGACGTCGCGGAGGTTGCGGTAGCGCTCCGCGTAGTCGAGTCCGTAGCCCACGACGAACTCGTTCGGAATGTCGAATCCGACGTAACGGCAGTCGACCTCGACCTTCGCGGCCTCGGGCTTGCGGAAGAGGGCGAACACCTCGACGGAGGCGGCGCCGCGCGCGGCGAAGTTCTCCAGCAGCCAGCTCAGGGTGAGTCCCGAGTCGATGATGTCCTCGACGATCAGGACGTGCTTGTCGTGGATGTCGGTGTCGAGGTCCTTGCGGATCTGCACGACACCGCTCGAGCGGGTTCCCGTGCCGTAGGAGGAGACCGCCATCCAGTCCATCGGGGCGAGGAGCGGCAGGGCGCGGGAGAAATCGGCCATCACCATGATCGCGCCCTTCAGGACGCCGACGAGCACGAGATCCTTGCCCTTGTAGTCGTCGGCCACCTGTGCCGCGATCTCGTCGAGCTTCGCGAGGATCTCCTCCTCCGTGGCCAGGACAGTGGTGAGGTCGTCCGCAAGATCGGCTGCGCGCATGGGTTGAGTCTACGAGCCCGGAACTGTGGCCGAGGTGAAGACGATCCTGGGCCCCTCGCGGTGTGCGCGGCAGCCCGGCAGGTCGATGGGACCCTGGCCGCGCCAGTCGGTGACGAGCCGCGCGACCTCCAGGGTCTGGGTCCGGCTCAGCGACACGTGGAACTCGCTGGCGACGACGTGGCGGATGATGCGGTTGCGCAGCGCCGCGGGGTTGGCCGCGAGCGCGGGGACCGATACCGCGATGCCCGCCTCGGCGGGCTCGACGATGTCCTCGATCGTCTCGTCGATCATCTCCGCGAACGCCTCGGCGTCCTCGCGCAGCTGTTCGGCGGTGCGCGCGAGCGCCTCCGCGACGCCCGGTCCGAGCTCCGCTTCCAGCACCGGGAGCACCCTGGTGCGGGTGCGGACCCGGGCGTACTGCGGGTCCTCGTTGTGCGGGTCGTGCCAGGGGGTCAGACCCTGCGCGGCGCACGCCGCCTCGGTGGTGGCCCGCCGGACGCCGAGGAGCGGACGCGTCCAGGCGATCTCGTCCTCGTCGACGATGGGCGCCATCCCGGCCAGGCTCGCGGCACCGGATCCCCGGGCGAGGCCGAGCAGCACGGTCTCCGCCTGATCGTCGAGCGTGTGGCCGAGCAGCACCGCGGAGGCGGTGTAGTCGTAGGCGGCGTCGCGGAGGGCCTCGTAGCGCGCCGCGCGCGCGGCGGCCTCCGGGCCTCCCTCGTCGCCGACCTCCACGGCGACGATGTGGGCCTCGAGCCCGAGCCTCCGCGCCGTCTCCGCCGCTTCGGCCGCGACGGCGACGGAACCGGGCTGGAGCCCGTGGTCGACCGTGACGGCGATCGCCCGGACGGCGGCCTTCTCCGCCTCGAAGGCGACCGCGGCAGCGAGCGCGAGCGAGTCCGCCCCGCCCGAGAAGGCGATCAGGACGGTGGTGTGGCCCTCGAGGGCCGGCCGTACGGCTCGGCGGGTCTCGGCGACCGCAGGATCCAGCTTCGGACGCATGCTCCCACCGTAGCGCGGCGCACAACTCCTGCAATCGGCCCGGCTCCGCCGCCCGCGGCGGCCCCCTCCCCCGATCTGCAGGAGTTGTGCGCCGCGCGACGGCCGAACGGCACCGGTGCCGCCCGGGTCACGCGGCTAGGCTGGTGCGCGGAATCCACCGAACCTCCGAAGGAGCACACGTATGGGCGCATACGACGCCGTCATCGAGATCCCGCGCGGCAGCCGCGTCAAGTACGAGGTCGACCACGGCACGGGTCGGGTCTTCCTCGACCGCGTCCTGTTCACCCCGATGGGATACCCCAGCAACTACGGGTTCTTCGAGAACACACTGGGCGAGGACGGCGACCCGCTCGACGTCATGGTCCTGCTCGACCGGGAGATCTACCCCGGTGTGATGGCCAAGGTGCGCCCCGTCGCCGTCCTGAAGATGAGCGACGAGGCCGGCGGCGACGACAAGGTCGTGGCGGTGCTCGCCAAGGACCCGCGCTGGGCGCACATCCAGGACGTCGGCGACATCGACGAGTGGACCAAGGGCGAGATCAACCACTTCTTCGAGCACTACAAGGACCTCGAGCCCGGCAAGTGGGTCAAGGTCGACGCCTGGGGCGACGCGGCCGAGGCCGAACGTCTCGTCTCCGAGGCGTTCACCCGCTTCGAGGAGCACGAGGGCGAGACCCGCACGCAGGGTGAGGGCGAGTCCCCCAAGACCGTCTGACTCAGACGCTGCGAAAGACGAGGAGCGGATGCCGGGCGACCGGCATCCGCTCCTCCTCGTTTCAGGGGCGGTCTAGATCCACACGCCGCGGTTCGCGAGGAAGTGCCGCGGGTTGGTCGTGCCGCCGTTGACGTAGACCTCGAAGTGCAGGTGGCAGCCGAACGAGTTCCCCGTGTTTCCGACGTGCGCGATGACCTGACCGGCGTTGACCCACTGTCCACGCGAGACGCGGATGCCGCCGCCCACGATGTGCGCATACCCGGTCGCGACGCCGCCACCGTGCTCGATCCGTACGAAGTTCCCGTATCCGCCGTTGCCGCCGGCATAGCTGACCGTGCCGGCAGCGGCGGCGTAGATGTTCCCCCAGCATCCGGTACCGAAGTCCGTGCCGTAATGGGTGCCGCTGGCGCAATAGCTGGGTCCGCACTGGGAGTACCGCGGCCCGTACTCGCTGGACACGCCGCCCGCGGTCGGGCGCACCCATCCGGAGCCGTTGTTGACGGGAGCGCCACCGCCACCGCCTCCGCCGCCGCCGCCGCCACCACCGCCTCCGCCGCCCTGGTTGTTCTTGGCGGCCTCCTCGGCGGCACGGCGGGCGGCTTCCGCCGCCGCGGCCGCGGCCGCTGCCTCACGCGCCTTGCGCTCTTCTTCCTCACGGCGCCGCTGCTCCGCGACGCCGGCTTGGTAGTCGGCGACGGTCTTGGCCGTGGTGTCCTTGAGCGCGGCGAGCTGCGCCTGCAGTTCACTCAGGTGCGCGTTCTGCGCGTCGAGGGCCGCCTGGGCCGCGTCCGCTGCCGCCTGCGACTCCTGCATGGCGACCTCGGCCGCCTGCTGGAGCTTGTCGCGCTCGTCGCGCGCCGACTTGGCCTGATCGGTGAGCACCACCGCGGCGTTGCGCGCGGTGACCGCATCCGCGTACACCGCCTGGTTGCGCTCGAGGAGCTTGTCCATGGTGCCGAGCCGGTCGAGCAGGTCGTCGGCACCCGCCGCTGATCCCGTGAAGAACAGCTGCATCGACGTGTCGTCGCCGCCGGAGCGGTAGAGCTGGCTCGCGACGCGACCGGCCTTGTTGGCCGCTTCGGTCGCCGCGGCGGCCTGCGCGTCGGCCTGCGTCTGCAGCGAGTCCGCGCGGAAAGCGGCGTCGAAGAACGCCTGCTGCGCCGCGAAGAACTCGTTCGACTTCTGCAGCGCGATCGCCTGCTTGTTCGCGACATCAGCCTGCAGTTGGGCGATGAGTCCCTCGATGCGAGAGATCTCGGAGTTCTTCGCCGACTCGTTGTTCTTGGCACGCTGCACGTCATCCCAGGAGGGGTAGCCCTCGATGGCGAAGGCCCGCGGCATGTGCGGACCGGCCACGACTCCGAGCCCCACGACGCCGAGCGCACCGACGCCGAGGGCGCCCCGGCGGGTCACGCCTGGCCAGAGGCGCGCACGCTCACGAGGCGTCGGAGCGCAATCGCAATCCTCCGCCGGCGGGAATTCTTCGGGTGTCACAGGAGCCTCTCCGTACAGCACAACTTTGAACACAGTAACAACTTCACTCACATGCGCAACAGTTTTGCCCGGTCCGGGGCGTTTTCGTCACCTGAGGGCGAAGGCGTGCTCGCGTCATCCTCCCTCCGTCTCAGCCCATGGCGCGGGCGGCGCGCGGACACGGCCGCGATCTCGATTTGGCGCAACGGCGGAGGGATGCGTATGCTTGACCTTCGGTAAGCGTGAGCCCACCGGGTTCGCTCGGCCCCATCGTTTAGCGGCCTAGGACGCCGCCCTTTCACGGCGGTAGCACGGGTTCGAATCCCGTTGGGGTCACTCACCGACATACAATTGAATACATCAAGGCCCTGTAGCGCAGTTGGTTAGCGTGCCGCCCTGTCACGGCGGAGGTCGCGGGTTCAAGTCCCGTCAGGGTCGCTCTGAGCGACGGGCCCTTTCTTCTGGAGAGGGCCTTTCGTCTCGGGCGCGACATTCGTGCCGCGCGGCTCTGTAGCTCAGTTGGTAGAGCGTTCGACTGAAAATCGAAAGGTCACCGGATCGATGCCGGTCGGAGCCACAAGGATCATCATTACAGTGATCCCAGAAACCCTCGCCTAGCTTCTACATGGCGGGGGTTTTGCTTTTCCCCTCCGGACCGTCCCGACGCATCTCACTCTGGCCTTCCCCTCGCGCCGTCTCATAGGTTGGGAGCATGCGCGACCTGCAGAATCCTCTGCTTCCAGCCGGGTACGACATCGCCTGGTCGACGATCACGGCGCTCACGATCTGCCTTGTCGTTGTGGCTCTGATCTCGCTCGCCCGCTCAGCCAAGCGCCTGACCTCAGCTCAGGCGTTGGGGTGGACCCTGGTCACGCTCCTTCTTCCCGTGCTCGGGCCTATCGCCTGGTTGTCGATCGGACGGCGGTCGGCCTCGACAGAGCGCGCCCGCCAGCAGACCTAGCCGAGCGGGGAGGATCGTGAACAGCACGACGAAGAAGATCAGCTGGGGGGTTGCCGGCCTGGCGGTCGTCGGCCTCTTCGCCCTCGCGCTCCCGGCGGTGTCGTCAGTCGTCACCACCGCGCAAGCCCTGGGCAGCAACACAGCGAAGCTGCTCGAAGAGCCCGAACCCGAGTCGGAACCCGCCGGACAGCGGGCGGCCTCGACCGCCGAGCTTCCCGAAGGCTATGTGGACATCGGCGAAGGCGTCTCCATCCCCGCGGGCGGTCCCGGCGACTGCACGGCATCGTCGTTCATCAACATCACGAGGGACGACGGCAGCCCCTGGCGCGCGAGCCTCCTCGGCCCCGACCTCGTCGACATGGGGCCGCGGGAGTTCGCGGTCGGTGATGTCGGTTATGCGGCGGACGGCCGCATCGCGACATACACCGTCGAACCCGGCGACTCCCCGTGGGCGATCGGCGACCGGTTCTGCCTCAACAACGGCAATGCGGTCCCCCTGTTGAACGGTCTCAAAGGCTATGAGGCGATCCAGCCGGGCCAGGTACTCGTCCTCAACCCCGAAGCCGTCCCCGACTTCGAGTTCGTCTATCCCTACGACGAGTAGCCACCGGATCCTCACGGTCTGCCCGGCTGCCGTCGTCATTCGAGCGCGCCCCTGCCGCCTTCGCGGCTGCCCGTCAGCGGTACGAGATCCCGCGATCATCGCGGCCGGCGGCGGCGCGACCGTCAACACGTCGTCGATCCTGGGCGTGGTCGGCGAGCCGACGGCGGCCCCGTACGCGGCCGCCAAGCACGGCGTCGCGGGCATGACGAAGTCGGCGCGAGCCGCGTATGCCGCGCAGGGAGTGCGGATCAACTCGGTCCATCCGGGCTACATGGACACCCCCTCCTGGAGGCGCTCCCGCGAGAGGCGTACGACGCCCTCGTGCAGAAGTATCTGATCGACGGCGGCTACACCGCGATCTGACGGCTCCGTCGCCGGCCGACCGGGCCGGCGAGACGCCGCGCTACCCACTGCGCCGTGCGGGGTATCGCGCCGTCGTCATCGTGGATAGGTTGAGGGCCAGATCCTGGAGGTACGACCGACAGGACCGGGGGGGGGCGCGGATGCGGATGTCACGACGGGTCGACCGGGACGGTGGCCGCCGATCCCTCCTCCGCACGGTGATCGGGCTGGCCGCCGCCGCGGCCCTGTGCACCGGCCTCACCGCATGCGTGACGGCGCCGGCAGCGTCGGATGCCTCACCGACTCCGACCGGCCAGGGTCGGACACCCGGTTCGTCGATGGACCCCGAGCTCGTGACCGCGCTGGAGGCGGCGCTGGACGAATCGTTCGGCGCGACCCAGCTTCCCGGCATCCTCGTCGGACTCTGGATCCCCGGCCATGGCGAGTGGGTGGCATCGCGCGGGACGGCGAACCTCGAGACCGGCGAGCCGATGAAAGCGGGCAACCAGCAGAAGATCGGCAGCATCACCAAGAGCATCGTCACCAGCGTCGCCCTGCAGATCATCGGCGAAGGCACATCCGGCATCGCCCTGGAGGACACGATCGACCGCTGGTACCCGGAGTTCCCCGAGGCCTCCCGCATCACCGTCAGGATGCTGATGAACATGTCCAGCGGCATCGGCCCGCCGGGGATGGAGCAGATCGAGCGCATCTGTGCGGACCCGCAGGCGAGTCCCGATCCGGAGCGTGTGATCGCCATCGGAGCGGCGACGCCGCGGACCGGCTTCGCCCCGGGCGAGGGATTCAGCTACTCGGGCTTCAACACGTTCATCCTCGGACGCATCCTCGAGCGTCAGACCGGCGACGACCTCGCCGGTCTGATCCAGGCCCGGATCATCGAACCGTTCGGCATGAACCGCAGCCGGTTCGCCCCCGACGGGCAGGTGGAAGCTCCCTCGACACACGGGTACAGCCTGTTCTGCCCTGGGATGCCGCAGCCCACGGACACGATCGAGTGGTCCAACGCGGAGAGCTGGGCTGCCGGCGGCATGGTGTCCACCCTGGACGACATGCACGCCTGGGGCCGGGCCCTGGGGTCGGGGGCGGGTATCGCTCCGGATCTGCTGCGCGCCCGGTACGCCGCGGCGCCCGGCTCCGAGACCGACGGACTCGGCTACGGGCTGGGGGTGATGGTGCACCGGGACGTCGCCACGCGATGCATCCTCGCACTCGGGCACACCGGCGCGGAGCCCGGGTACGGCACGAACGTCACTTACTTCACCGGCACGGATGCCGTGTTCGTCGCCTTCGCCAACGGCGACGGCGGAACCGGCGAGGAGATCTTCCAGGTCACCCAGGCGCTGCGCCCCCTCTTCCCGTCGACGGTCAGCGAGGTGCCCACCCAGACGTGCAGCGAGTGAGATGCGGCGTCGGACCCGTCGGGTCGAGCTGCATCCATCCGATCCACATGTCACGCCGTGGCTTGCGGCGGGGTCATGAACCACTCCACGAACCGATGCGCACGGCCATCCGGCGCGAAGTGCACCTCCCAGAGGTTCGAGTACTTCTCGTGGCCCGGGTAGTCGACCCATCCGGTGATGATGCCCAGATCGTCGTCCTCGATGAGCACCCGGAGGTCGTACACGGGCTCGGCGGGTTCCTCCTCCTGCCACATCTCCACGATGGCGTCGATCCCGACCACGGGCTCGGGGTCGTCGGGACGGAATCGGTACTCGGCATCCTCGGTGAACAGGGCCCGGACGTCCGCCGGCTCCTTGCTGCGCCATGCCCGCTCATAGCCGGTGAGCCAATCACTCGCGCGTGTCATGGCTCGGGTCTACCTCCTCGGCGAGGGGTGCGCCACGGCCTTGACCCCTGCACTCGGAAGGGTCGGGGATCGCGGCCCCTTTGGACTCTTGTCCCCGATCCGCATCCGTGTCACGCTCCTTCGACAGACAGCGGGTCGGCCGATGGTGGCCGGCTCCCGACCGCTGCCCATGGCGTGCGGGTGGCTGTGGGCGGCTCAGAAACGAGGAGCTCATGGCTGAACTGATCGTGATCGCATTCGACTCCGAGGCCGACGCGGAGAGCGCCTACAACAAGATCCAGGAGCTGCAGAACGACCTGGTGGTGGAGCTCGCAGGTCTCGCGCTGGTGAAGGTGGATGCCGACGGCAAGACGCGCGTGGAGTACCCGGGCCCGGCGGGCAAGATCGGATACGGGGTGGCGGGCGGCGCGCTGTTCGGCACCCTCATCGGCATCCTGTTCTTCGTCCCCGTCGTCGGCCTGGTCTTCGGCGGACTGTTCGGCGCGCTGTTCGCGGGCCTGGACAAGACGAGTCTGGATGCGGAATTCCGGAACCGGGTGCAGTCGACCGTCTCGTCCGGGAAATCGGCCGTGGTCGTCTACGCCCACAAGCTGACGGAGGACAAGTTCGCGGCCGCCCTCGCGCCCTTCCACGGCACCGTCGTGCAGACCTCCCTCTCCGAGGAGGACGAGCGGGAGCTCATCCACGACCTCGCCGGCCAGCCCTGAGACGGGCCGGTCCGTCAGGCCCGCCGCGAAGCGGGAGACCCGGCCGCCGCGCACTCATCATGCATGGATGATGGCGCGGCGGCCGGACCGCTCCGTCGGGGACCTGCTCAGTTCTGCAGGTGGATCTGCTGGCCCTTGATCAGCGGGTAGGCGGCGAGTTCCTTGCCGTCCAGGTCCTCCTTGTGCATGTCGACCCCGCTGACCTGGCTGTTCTCGTAGGTCGTGTAGTAGTAGATCCCCTTGTCGGTGTTGCAGCAGGACGAGTAGATCGTGATCTCGAACTTGCCCGGGGACACCTCGACGCATCCGCGCTGCTGCGCGACCGAGCCGAGGATCTGGAAGAACTGACTGATGGATTCGGACTCGGAGTCCCCGGAGACGGAGTTCATCTTCGTGAACGCGGCTTTGACGAACCGCGACGCGGACGACAGGTCTCCGGGAAGTCCGATCGCGCCCATGCCACGGCTGTAGACGTCGAACTCCAGCGCGTCGGAGAAGTGCTTCTCGGGCGGATTCTTCGACAGGTGCATGAAGTTGTTCAGGTTGAACGACTGGATGTCGAAGGTCGGGTTGTTCGTGAGGACCCCGATGGGGTTGTCGTACACCTTCAGCCCCTCCTTCACGCTCTCCACGGTGATGGATGCCGTCCGGTCGGAGATGATCCAGTGCAGGGGCGAGAGCGGGAAGCTCTCACTGAAGGAGATGTCGACGAGACTCATGGTCTGCAGCGCGGTCTTGACCTCATCCACGGTCTCGAACTGCCCGAGGATCCAGGGGATGAACTCGAACGGGGTGATGTTCGCCTTGTCCGGCGCCTCGGGCTTGTAGTCGGCGTTCTCCGGGAAGTTCAGCCCCGCCATGCTGAGCCCCTTCTCGTTCGTCGCGTCGTAGTACAGCGGGTAACCGTCTGCGATCGTCGCCATCCCGATGATGGCGTGGTGGGTCGGGAGCGGATCCGCCTTGCGGAACTCGAAGGGGAAGTTCCGAGGTGTCACGGTGACGGTCTCGTTGTAGGAGAACTCCAGATCGAGGTTCCGTCCGAAGTAGTGGTCCCGGGTGGTGTAGTTCGCTCCTGTGCACATGTGGCCCTCCGATGTGAGCTGGTCCGTCCCGCGTGGTCGTGCCACCCTACGTCCGGGTGGACCGGCGCGCTATGGCCAAATGACCCGCGAAGGAACGCGTCGATCGGGCGCCGCCGGGGGCTTCCGCGACCTGCTGCGCGACCCTGCGCCCCGTGCTGTGCGCAGGTCCGAGCAGGGCGCCCTCCCGTGGGACCTCCGTCCCTATCATGGCCACGCGGCCGGACCTATTCTCGTCGCCACGGGTACACCAGCGAGCACTCGTGCTCGGGCCATATCGAACGTGTCACGGCCGCCCACCCGTGGTCCTTCAAAGGAATGGGAGAAGTCCATGAACGCATCTCACGCCGACGACCTGACCCCGAAGTTCGCCCGCACGGGCGAGGGTACGGTCCTCGCCCGCCACACCATTCCGCAGCAGGAATCCCTGCCCGACACGGCCAAGCAGATCGTCGATGACGAGACGATGCTCGACGGCAACTCCCGGCTCAACCTCGCCACCTTCGTCGGCACGTGGATGGATGACGAAGCGAAGCAGGTGTACGAGGCATCCTTCGACAAGAACATGATCGACAAGGACGAGTACCCCCAGACCGCCGCCATCGAGGACAACTGCTGGCACATGCTGGCGAATCTGTGGAACGCGCCGGACGCCGCACAGAGCATCGGTACCTCCACGATCGGCTCGTCGGAGGCCTGCATGCTCGGCGGACTCGCCTTCAAACGGCGCTGGCAGCAAGCCCGTCGCGCCGCGGGCAAGGACACCTCGAAACCGAACCTCGTGATGTCGTCCGCGGTGCAGGTGTGCTGGGAGAAGTTCTGCAACTACTTCGACGTCGAGCCACGTCTCGTCCCCATCAGCCTCGAGCACAAGACGCTCGACGGGTACGACCTGGAGAAGTACGTCGACGAGAACACGATCGGGGTCGTCGCGATCATGGGCGTCACCTACACCGGCATGTACGAACCGGTGGCCGAGATCGCCAAGGCGCTGGACGAGATCCAGGCGAAGACCGGGCTCGACATCCCCATCCACGTCGACGGGGCCTCCGGCGCCATGATCGCCCCGTTCCTGCAGCCCGATCTGGTGTGGGACTTCCGCCTGGAGCGGGTGCACTCCATCAGCACCTCGGGCCACAAGTACGGCCTGGTCTACCCGGGCCTGGGGTGGGTAGTCTGGCGCAACACGCAGTGGCTGCCCGAGGACCTCGTTTTCCAGGTGAGCTATCTGGGCGGGCAGATGCCGACGTTCGCGCTGAACTTCTCCCGCCCCGGCGCGCAGGTGCTCCTGCAGTACTACATGTTCCTGCGCCTCGGATTCGAGGGCTACCGCGCCGTGCAGCAGGCCTCGCAGGACGTCGCGAAGTACCTCGCCGAGGGCATCGCCAAAATCGGTGCCTTCGAGCTCTGGAACGACGGCAGTGACATCCCCGTCTTCGCGTGGTACCTGAAAGACGGGCACACCAAGAACTGGAACCTCTACCACCTGCAGGACCGGCTGCGCATGAAGGGCTGGCTCGTGCCGGCCTATCCGATGCCGGACGACCTGACCGACCTCACGGTGCAGCGCATCGTGGTCCGGAACGGGCTGAGCATGGACCTCGCCGCCGAACTGCTCGAGAGCATCGAGACAGAGACCGCGTATCTCGACGCCCTCGAGTCGCCCATGCCCGTCGAGGGCCAGCACCCCGCGTTCCACCACTGAGGCAACGACATGTCGACGACATCGAAGCAGACCTCGGATGCCGCGGCCCAGGCCGCGTCGAATCATCCGCTCACATCCAGCAAGCTGGTCACGAGCTACCTCGGGGTCGGCCAGCTCGCCCTGCTGACGCTGGTCGTGGTCGCCAGCCTGCGTTCCCTTCCCGCAATGGCCGTGTACGGCCTCGGCAGCGTGACGCTCTACATCATCCCGGCCATCCTGTTCCTCATCCCGACGGCGCTAGTCGCCGCCGAGCTGGCCACCGGGTGGAAGGGCGGGGTGTACGTCTGGGTGAGGGAGGCGTTCGGAAACCGCTGGGGCTTCACTGCGGTCTGGCTCCAGTGGATCCAGAACGTGGTCTGGTACCCCACGCAGATCGCGTTCATCGCCGCGGCACTGGCGTTCGTGTTCGTGGACCCGTCCCTGTCGAACTCCGGGCTGTACACCGCGATCGTCATCCTGGTGCTGTACTGGGGGTCGACGCTCATCACGCTGCGCGGCGGGAATCTCTTCGCCAAGCTCGGCTCGTGGGGCGGGATCCTGGGCACGCTCCTCCCGGCGGTCCTGCTCATCGTGTTCGGCTTCATCTGGCTGGGCACGGGGCAGAAGAGCGAGGTCCCGCTCGAAGCCTCGGCGATCATCCCGCCGTTCACCGGCATCGCCTCCATCGTGCTGATCGTCTCCAACGTGCTCGCCTACGCGGGCATGGAGGTCAATGCGGTGCACGTGAACCAGATGAAGGACCCGGGTCGCGGGTATCCACGGTCGGTGCTGATGGCGTCGATACTCATCCTGCTCGTGTTCATCCTGCCGACGATCGCGATCGCTCTCGCCGTGCCGGAGAAGGAGCTCGGACTCACGAACGGCATCATGCTCGCGTTCCAGGCCTACTTCGACAAGTGGGACCTGGGCTGGGGGACCGCAGTGGTGTCGGCGCTCATCGCCGCCGGCGCACTGGCCTCCGTGATCACCTGGATCGCCGGTCCGTCCAAAGGCCTGCTCGCCGCAGCGGAGACGGGGCTCCTGCCGCCGGCGCTGCAGAAGCGGAACAAGGCGGGCGTCCAGTCGGGCATCCTCATGCTGCAGGGCACCATCGTCACGATCCTCGCGGCGATCTTCGTCATCGTGCCGAATGTGAGTGCGGCGTTCGTCGCGCTCATCGACATGGCGGCGGCGCTGTACCTCATCATGTACATGCTCATGTTCGCCGCGGCGATCGTCCTGCGCCGCAAGGAACCGAACGTGAAGCGCACCTACCGGGTGCCGGCGATGAACTTCGTGGCGGGGGTCGGTTTCCTCGGTTGTCTCACCGCATTCGTCCTCGCCTTCGTTCCGCCGGATGGCTTCACGGCATTCCCCGTGGCGGCCTACCCATGGATCGTGGGACTCGTCATCGTCTTGCTGGGGGTGCCGCCGCTCATCTTCTATGCGATCCGAAAGCCGAACTGGGACCGACGGAGCGACGCGGACAAGGCGAAGCACGGCACCCACGACGAGGACGAGGCCGAAGCGGCCGCGACGACGCGATCGAAAACGACGCGAACCGTCGAGCGGCCGGCCGGCGGACCGGCGCCCGGTTCCTCAGCGTCCACGCCGGACTCGACCGGCTGACGGGGCGTTCCCGGGCGTGTCGCTACACCGCAGAGCACCGGCGCGCGGCGAGGATGCGGCGGCGACATCGCGTCCTCGGCCTGAGGACGTCGGGGTCTCCGTCCTACGGATGGGCGGTCACGGACGCCGCGCCCGGGTGGTGCTCCGCATCCGCGTACCGCCCCACACCACGAACGCTCCGTAGGCCACGAGCGCCGAGGCGACCAGCGCCACGAACACCCCGGTCGCCGGCCGCCCCCAGATGAGGTCGTCACGCCGGGCGATCAGTGAGAGCGCGATCGCAGCGAGGCTGACCAGCTGAGCGGGGAAGATGACGCGGAACGCGGACCACCGCCGGTCCCAGAGCAGCGCCACGTTCACCACGCCGGTGAGGCTCAGCACGGCGCCGGTCACCCGGCCCGTCAGTGGAGTCAGCTGCCACGGCCAGAAGGACGCGGCGAACTCCGGCACGAGGAAGACCGTCGCACCGAACCCGAAGGCGGCCGCGCCGATGACGGCGAGCCCCACGGCCACGATGCCCGGCACCACGACGTCACCCGGTTCCGGCTCACGGCGAGCGAAGCGTCGCTGCACCAGGGCGACGACGGCCACCGCGACGGGCGTGGTGACGTAGAGCACCATCCACACGGCGAAGGAGAGGTTCGCCGAGAAACGGTCGAGGTGCAGCAGGGTCGCCACCAGCAGCGCCGTGGCGAACACGATGACCGCCGGGAAGCCGTGCTGCACGCGATGCCACCGGCGTTCCCGCGCGACCGCGCCGAAGAACCAGATGCCGCCCACGTAGGCCGATGCGAGGAAGTAGGCGGAGAGCGGCGGGTCGATCGGCCAGGCGAACAGCTCACCGGTGCGCTCCGGGAACACGTACAGCAGGAACGCGGCGACGAGCAGGAACGGCAGGATGACGAGCGCGAGGATGCGGGTCGCCACCAGGACCCGGTCGTCGCGGCTGCCCCCGGCATCACCCGTGGACGGCATCGAGCACCTCCCGTGGGGCCATGGTCGCGCCGCGTGCGAGCGCGTCGTCGAGCAGCGCGCCCCGCCCATCCGTCCGCATCGCCTCGAGCAGCGGGGTGTACGGCGCGAAGTTCGCCGTGTTCACGAGGCCCGTCCGGCGCCGGACGGCCCCGGCGGATCCGAGGAGCAGTCCTGCACACTCGGCATCGCCCCGCGCCGCCGCGACGCCGCCCAGCCCCTCCAACCCGTAGGCGACCCCCTCGTCATGCTCGAGCATGAGCGATCCGTCCAGGCCCGCCCCGAAATCGGCCTCCGCGCCGGCGAGGTCCCCGCCGGCGAACCGCACCCAGCCCCGATGGTGCCGCGCGATCGCGATACCCAGGAGCTCGTGCTCCTGCTCGGCGAGTTCGAGGCTCCGAGCGAATCTCGACGTCGCGTCCTCGAGCGCGCCACGCATCATGTCCACGCGGCCGAGCACGACGAGAGCCATCGCCTCACCCCACCTGTCACCGCCGTCCCGGAAGCCCGCGACCGCGTCACCCACGGTGCGTTCGGCCGCCGAGACGTCCGGTCCTTCCGGCCTCGCCAGGAATGCCAGGCCGATCGAGATCCGGGCGAGCGCCGCGGATGCCGCATCCCCCGTCTGCGCGAAGAGGTCCGCGCTGCGGGTGAGTCCCGGGACGACGTCGCGCTCCGGGTCCTGCCAGAACCCCACCGCGGAGGTGTAGTAGAGCCCGACCGCCTCGCTCCGCGGATCGATGGGGACTCCCTCCCGCTCGGCGGACGCCAGCATCTCGGTCATCCACGCCTGCATCAGCCCCAGCATCCCGCTCATCCAGACGAACAGGTACATCGACCAGGCGAGCTCCGCCGCCTCCCGGATCCGCCGTGCATCGATGAGGAAACGCAGGACCTGCGTGACGTTCTCGGTCTCCGCGTTGAGCCGCCGCAACCACTCGACCTGCCCGTCACCGCTGAGGCGCCCCGCCGCGTTCGCCATCACCCCCCGGTAGTACGTCACCCAGCGCTCGGTCGGCCCCTCCTCCCCTGGCGCAGGTCCACCCTCCAGGTCGAGCGCGAACTCCCGCACCAGCGAGAGCAGTGTGAACAACCGCACACCGCCGCGCTCCCGCTGCTGCAGCAGGCTCGCATCGGCGAGCGCATCGAGCGCGCTCGGATCGGTCCCGGGGACACCCGCCAGCACGAATTCGGCGGCCTCGCGGGTGAACGGACCGGTGAACACGGCGAGGGCGGCGAGCGCGATGCGTGCTCGTTCGTCGAGCAGATCGACGCTCCATCCGATCGTGCTGCGGATCGTGCGCTGACGAGGCGGGAGGTCGCGCGCCCCGTCCGTCAGCAAGGACCACGCGGAATCGAGGCGGGTGAGGACCTCGGCGGGAGCGAGCGAACGCACCCGGGCGGCAGCCAGCTCGATCGCGAGCGGCAGTCCGTCCAGCCGTCGGCAGATCCGCGCGATGGTCCGTGCGTCGGCGTCGGTGAGACGGAAACCGGGATGCGCCGCAGCCGCCCGTTCGCTGAAGAGCTGAACCGCCGGAGAGTCCGCCGTTTCCGCGTCGTCAGCCGGCACGTCGAGCGGACCGACCTCGAAGACGTGCTCGGCGCGGACGCGCAGGGGTGATCGGCTCGTCACGAGCACGGTGAGCGCCGGGAGGGCGTTCAGCAGCCGGACGAGGTCGGTGCTCGCGTCCAGCAGTTGCTCCATGTTGTCGAGCACCAGCAGCAGTCGCCGGCTCTGCAGGGCGTTCACCAGGGCGGCCTCCACGGAGGCGTGCGCGATGTCGCGCAGACCCAGCGCCCGGGCGATCCCGGGAAGCACGGCGTCCGCAGAGGTCTCGGTCTCCAGCAGGACGAACGCGACGTCGACGCCCTCCCCGGCGACCGCCGAGGCCACGTCGATCGCGAGGCGGGATTTGCCGATGCCTCCGGGGCCGACGAGCGTCACCAGCCGCACATCGGGACGCCCCAGCATCCCGAGGATCTCCTCCCGTTCCCGGCTCCGGCCGACGATGGAGGTGTACGCGGAGGGGATCGGCGCCCTCCGTACGGAACGGTCGGGGCCGTCGCCGGCCCGGGTGGCGTCGAAGCGCTCGGCGAGCAGGGTCACCAGGTCGTTCGCGATGAGCTCCCCCAGCTCCTCCGCGTCGCGGAAGGACTTGTAGGAGACCCGATCGTCGGCGCGGATGCGGTCGAGGAGTTCGGAGAGACGGGCCTCTCGCCCGGGGGCCGGCGACTTGATGTAGATGAGCGAGGGGATGCCGGCGGAGAGGCGGTACTCGTCCTCCAGCCCGGAGATCTCCTCTCCGGGACCGATCCACCCGTAGCTCTGCCAATAGATCCCCAGGAAGACGTCGCTCTGTTCGAGGTAGGAGCGGTAGAGCGAGCGCGGCGGATGCGGCCGCGAGCCCAGCTCGAACATCACCGGTGCGAGGCGCAGCGACTCGACGGCCGTCCGCGCGGCCGCGCGCTCGGGTTGCAGCTCGGCGAGCGTGGAGCTGATGAACACGCGAAGCCGCTGGTCGGGTGTCCGGATGGAGCGCGGTTCCGTGCGGAAGTCGTGGGCCGTCGGCCTATCCATTCGCCCAGTCTGACCCCATCTTCCCCGGGCGGCCAGGAATTATCCGAACCGGGGAGACTCCCCCCTACCTAGCGCGTCGGTACGTAGCGCATCGCCACCGCACCGGTCGCGAAATCCTTCCGGCCGACGAACGTCAGATCGAGCGGCTCCGACAATCCGTCGAAGAGCCGCGGACCGTGCCCGGCGACCCGCGGCTGCACGATGAACTCGTACTCGTCGATCAGGCCCATCTCCGCCAGGGCCGTGGGAAGCGTCACGCCGCCGACGTACAGCCCCGCGCCCGGCTGCTCCTTGAGCCGGCGCACCGCCGCACCCAGGTCGCCGCGCAGCAGCTCCGCATTCCAGTCCACCTCGTGCAGGGTGCTCGAGACGACGTACTTCTTCGCCGCGTCGATCGTGCGCGCGAAGGGACGGGTCCACTCCGGCATCGCGTCGGAGGCGGGCGGGCGCCAGGCGTCGGCCATCATCTGGTACGTCACTCTGCCGAACAGCAGTGCATCGGCACCGGCCAGGGTCTCGGCCGCATGCCGGTGCCCTTCGGCGGTCGCGATGCCCTCACGGTGATCGACGCAGCCGTCCAGCGTGACGTTGATCGAGTAACGGAGCGGGCGCATCGCCGATCACCCGACCAGGATCCGAAGGTGCGCCGGCAGGCGATCCTCGAAGTCCGCCCTCGTCGTCTCGTAGGTGAATCTGCCCATGTCCGCCCTTCGCCGGGCGCGATTCCACGTCTTTTCTCCCCGGCCACCGTGTGGCCGCACACCGCCGGCTCGTCCGCGCTCGTACACATCACCCTGCCGCAGCTCGTCGCCGGTGTCGACCGTCACCGCGACGCACGGATCTCTGCCACCACCACCGCGTGCCCGTCAACCCCCCGATCACGACGACGAGGTCGACGTCGAAGACCTGCCCTGACCTGACATCCGGGTCCTCGCCGCGACACCCCGCGGCGAGGACCCGGGAGTCAGCGCTGCAGGTCCGCGATGCTCCGTGCCCGCGGCTTCGGACGGGGACGTGCCGGCGGAAGCGGATGCGGGTTCGCCCGCTTCGCCCCCACGACACCGGTGAGCTCGCCGAGGCGCTCGACGCGCATCGTGACGACGTCGCCCTCCACCAGCGGAGGCGGCGTCAGCTCGCCACCGGCCAGACCCCACAGCTCGCCCAGGCACCCGCCGTTACCGACGGTCCCTGAGCCCAGCACGTCGGCGGGGAGCACACGGGACGCCCGCGACGCGTAGGAAATCAGCTCGGGGAAGGTCCAGCCCATGTTGGACAGGAGGTCGTGGCCGATGAGCACGCCGTTGACGAAGACCTCGGCGCGCAGCGCGAGGAAGCCATCCGAATCCACCCGGTCCGCGACCTCGTCCGCGGTCACGATCCACGGGCCCAGCGACGTCGCGAAATCCTTGCCCTTGGCCGGTCCGAGCCGCACCATCATCTCGGCGGCCTGCAGGTCGCGTGCCGACCAGTCGTTCATGATCACGTAGCCGAAGATGTGCTCGGCCGCCGTCGCGACGTCCAGGTCCTCACCCGGCTCCCCGCCGAGCACCACCGCCACCTCCAGCTCGTAGTCGAGCCGCTCGGTGGCCGGGGGGCGGATCGTCTCGCCCGTCCCGTGGATGGCGTGCGGATTGGTGAAGTAGAAGGTGGGCGAGCGGTACCAGGCTTCGGGGACGTGGCTGACGCCGTCCGCATCCGAGCTCATCCCCTCCACGTGCTCCTCGAAGACCGCGAAGTCCCGCACCGAGGCGGGCACCAGCGGTGCGAGCAGCGTGACCTCGGCGAGCGGCACTCCCGCCCCCTCCGGAATCCGGGCGCCGAGCTCCTGTGCCGCCGGGAGTCCGGCGCGGAGCACCTCCGCGACCGTCCGTCCGTCCGGGAAGGCGACCACCCGGTCGCCCACGACGAACCCCTCTTCGACCACGTCCTCGCGTGTCCAGCGTGCGATCCTCATGTCCTGTCTCCTTCTGCGTCTCAGACGGCCTGAGCCAGTCGCTGGGACAGCTCGCCGATCAGCTGCGGCATGTCGGCCGAGTGGTCCTCGCCGTCGCGCTGCCACTCCGCGAGCTGGACGGATGCGTCGACGACCGCGGTCGCCCGCGCCACCCTCCGGCGGTGGAACTCGTCCCACAGGTCCTGGTCGATCTCCTCGCGCTCGGTCAGGAGCTCCGTGAGCACGAGCGCGTCCTCGAGCGCCTGCGCGGCACCCTGCGCGATGGTGGGCGGGCAGGAGTGGGCGGCATCGCCGATCAGGACCACGCGGCCGCGGTTCCAGGGCGCCGGCAGCACGTGACGGGTGAACCAGGTGTAGTTCACCGCCGCATCCCCTCGTTCGAGGTCCGCGCGGATCGTGTCCCAGGGGCCGCCGTACGCCCGGGACTGCTCGATCATGAGCTTCGCGGCATCGGCTGCGGGCATGTCGAAGTGCTTCTCCGCGTCGAACACGAGGAAGGCGTACATCGAGTCCTCGCCGGTCGGGGTGTACCCCGCGATGTAGGCGGGACCGCCGTAGTAGAGCTCGGTCGTCTCCACCTCGGGCGGGCGTGAGACGAAGGCGCGCCAGATCCCCATCCCGGTCGGCTGCGGACCGTTCTCGAGACCGAGACCCGTGCGGACGGCCGAGTGCAGTCCGTCCGCTCCGATCACCAGGTCGTACTCACCGACCTCGCCGTCGGCAGAGAGCACCGCGACGCGGTCGCCCCGTTCCTGCGTCCCTGTCGCGCGGATGCCGAATCGGACGGTCGCTCCGGCCGCCTCGGCATGCGTGAAGAGGATGCGCGCGAGAGCCGGGCGCGGCATCCCCATCGCCGACGGGAGCCCGGAGGCGTCCAGCGCCCCCTCGGCGCGTCGGGCGATGACGGGCGCCGTCGGGCCGGGCGCGCGCATGACCATGCCGTCGAAGGCGTAGCCCGCGGCCGCAGCGTCCTCCCAGACGCCCAGGGCCGCGAACGCCTTGAGTGCGTTGCTCTGCAGCGAGATCCCGGAGCCCAGCGCGGTGAGCTGGGGCTGGGATTCGATCACGTCGACGGCGACACCGGCTCGGGCGAGCCGGATGGCCGAAGCCAATCCGGACACTCCCGCGCCGATCACGGCGACACTTCGGACAGCTGGCACGTCGAACCTCCTTGTTCGTGGTGCCTGGGGGCGCGACGCGCGCCCCCAGGTGCTACAGGACGGCGATCGGGTTGATCGGTGACCCGACCGCCCCGGTGATGGGCAACGGGGGTGCGGACAAGAGGAACTCGTAGCGTCCGCGGTCGGCGCACACGCGTCCGATCTCCTCAAGATCCCACATCTCCCCCACCGTCAGGCCCATGTTCGGGATGACGATCTGGTGGAGCGGCTGGAACGACTCGTCGAACTCGTTCGGACGAACCTCGAAGCCCCACGTGTCGGTCGCGATCGCCGCGATCTCGCTGCGGTGCAGCCACCCGGCGGTCGTGATCGACAAGCCAGGGGCGGCGCCACCGGCGTACTCCCCCCAGCCGTTGCGCCGTGCCCGCGCGAGCTGGCCGGTGCGGACCAGGAGGATGTCGCCGCGTCGCACCGCCGAGGTGGCTCCCTGAGCCGCGATGCACGCGTCCAGGTCGGCGGCCGTGATGGCGTAGCCGTCCTCGAGCTCGCCGGTGTCCGGACGCAGGTGACGACCCATGTCCAGCAGCACGCCGCGCGACACGATCACCGCGGCCGCGTGCTCGATGCCGGTGACCCCGTCACCCTGAGTGGTGACGACGTCTCCGGCGCGACGCCCGTTGTAGGCCAGGCCCCGGTCGAAGATGTGCCCGAGTCCGTCCCACTGGGTGGAGCACTGCAGCGGCATCATGATGACGTCGTCCGCCCCGCCGATGCCGTGCGGATTGAAATCCGGGTTCCGTTCGTGGTCGAGGCCCGTGCCGGTCATGGTGTGCACCGGGTTGTTGCGCTTCTTCCAGCCGCGCTGCGGTCCGTCCTCGTCGAACGACTGCGCGAGCGAGACGGTCCGTCCCTCGACCACGAGCCGGGCGGCCGCCGCCCGCGTGGGTTCGTCGATGAAGTTGAGCGTGCCGAGCACGTCGTCCTCACCCCAGCGTCCCCAGTTGCGGTAGGCCTCCGCGCGGACGACGACCTCGCCGAGCGCGTCCGTGCGGTCGAGCTCGGCGGGGTCTTCGGAGAGCGAGCTCACACTCGGCCCTTCAGCAGGTCGGCCTTGATCTCGTCCGGAACGCCCTCCTCGGTGGCCGTCGGACCGTCCGCGGGCGGGAAGGAGTCGCTCAGCGAGAGGGGGAAACCGCTGTTGCGGTAGATGTCGTAGGAGCCCTGCGAGGTCTTCCAGGTCTGCGGCTCCCAGTCCGGCACGTAGTTGCGGTAACCGCCGGTGTTCAGCTCGATGCGCATCGTGGACGGATCGCGGTAGTAGAGGAACGACTGCTCGCCGATGCCGTGGATGGTGGGGCCGTACTCGATCATGGTGCCGTTCTCCATGAGGAGGTCGGCGGCGATGAGCATCTCCTCCCGGGTGTCGTACCAGAAGGCGAAGTGGTTGACGCGCCCGGCGCGGCTGGAGCCGTCGAGCACGACGCCGAGGTCGTGGGACTTCTCGTTCGTGGTGAGCACCGAGAACACCGAGATCGGCGCCTCCTCCAGCACGGTGCGGGCCATGATGCGGAAGCCGAACACATCGCGGTACCAGGTCGCGAAGGCGTCGACGTCGCTCGCGCAGATCGTGACGTGGTCGAGCTGGCGGGGAGCGCCGGCCAGACGCGAACGGCGCTGCGGACGGTCCGGGAAGGTCGAGGCGAGGTCGCCCTCGGTGTAGCGGTGGTGCGCGACATCCCAGTGCAGCACCATCGTGTGACCCCACGGTCCGACGAAACGGTACGCGCGACCGATGTCGCGGCCTTCGAACCATTCCCCGACCGAGCCCGCGGCTTCGATCCGCTCGACGGCGGCTTCGAGCGCCTCGGCGCTGGTCGTGCGCCACGCCATGGAGTGGAGGGCGGGCTCGTCGCCGGCGGTGATGACGAGGCTGTAGCTGTAGTAGTCACCCCAGCAGCGAAGGTAGACGCCGTCGTCGTCGCGTCCGACCTCGGTCAGACCGACCTGGTTGACGTAGAAGTCGACGGACGCCTCGACATCGGGCGTCGTCAGCGCCACGTAAGAGAGGTGCGAGAGCAGTGTGATCATCCTTGATCCTTTCGTCGGCGCGGAAAGGCGCTGACTTCATCTTTCGGCCCGTGGAATTATTCGACAAGCGAAGAATCACTATCACTAGCATCAGAATCTCCAATAGCCCGTGCACCGATGGAGGAGCCGGCGTGCCCGACGATCCGCTGTTGTCCCGTCTCGATCTGAATCTGCTCATCTCGCTCGACGCGCTGCTCACCGAACGCAACGTGACGCGTGCGGCCGAGCGGCTGCACATGAGCCAACCGTCGCTCAGCGCCGCACTCGCGCGTCTGCGCGTGCACTTCGACGACCCCCTGCTCGCGCGCAGGGGGAACACCTACGAACTGACTCCACTGGCCACCCGGCTCTTGGAGCACACCGCCATCGCGCTGAGCACGGTGCGGCGTGTGTTCGAGAGTCAGTCGCGCTGGGATGCCAGCGAGTCCACCCGTGAGTTCACCGTCCATGGATCGGACTACGCCCTCGCGATGATCGGCCCGGCGGTATCCCGGATGACGAGCGAGCAGGCGCCCGGAGTTCGGTTGCGCTTCGTCCCGACCACCAGCCGCGCCATCGAGGACGTCACGGCGCGCCTGTCCTCGGTGGACGGACTCCTGCTGCCGCACGGCGTCGTCACCGACCGGCCGAGCATGGACCTCTGGCGCGACGACTGGGTGGTCCTCGCCGCCGAGGACAACGCGGTGGTCGGGGAGGCGCCGACCCTGGCGACCCTGTCGGCCATGCCGTGGGTCTTCACCTACCAGACACGGGTGTCGTTCACCGCGGTGGGCCGGCAGCTCGAACAGCTCGGGCTGCATCCGCGTCTCGAAGCGATCGTGGAGAGCTTCACGCTCCTGCACCTGTTCGTCGCGAACACCGATCGCCTGGCGCTCGTCCAGCGCCGCCTCGCCCCGCTGCTCACCGGCCTGGGCGGCGTGCGCGTGTGCGAATTGCCGTTCGAGGCCACCCCGCTGATCGAAGCGCTCTGGTGGCACCCCGCCCACGACAACGACCCGGAGCACGAGTGGATGCGCAGCATCTTCCGGGCCGCGGCGGAGCAGATGGGATGACGCCCACGTGCGGGCGGCCGGTCAGCCGGCCCGCACCGCCGAGACGAGCCCGTCCGCGTTCGTGCCGAGGATGAGCTCCGCGGTGTCCGCATCCAGATCCGCTCCGCGCACGAACGCGACCGGATCGTCGAGCCCCATGTCGAAGGGGTAGTCGCTGCCCAGCACGACGCGGTCCGCCCCGGCGACCTCGATCAGCTGGCGGAGAGCACGGGCGTCGTGCACCACGGTGTCGAACCAGATGCGCCGCAGGTACTCGGACGGAGCGTGACGGCAGCCCTGGGCGTCGGGACGCACCCGCCACGCGTGGTCGGAGCGACCGATGGCCGTGGGCAGGTACCCGCCGCCGTGCGCGGCCACGATGCGCAGATCGGGATGGCGGTCCAGGACCCCGGCGAAGATGAGATGCGACAGCGCCACGGCGTTCTCGACCGGCTGCCCCACCGTGTTCGCCAGGTAGAACCGGTCCAGCCGTTCATCGAGGGAACAGCCGAACGGGTGCAGGAATACCACGGCCCGCAATTCGGCCGCGCGCGCCCAGAAGGGCTCCAGCCGCGGATCGGACAGTTCCACGTCGCCGGCGAAGGAGGGGATCTCCACCCCGGCCAGACCGCGATGGACGACCGCGTCGTCCAGATGCGCCACGAGGAGCTCCGGATGCTGCAGCGGGACGAGCCCGAGTCCGATGAGCCGGTCCGGCGCGTGGGCCACGTGCTCCGCGACGAGCCGGTTCGCCTCCGCGGCGGCCCACGCGGCGAGCTCCGCCGGAGCCCACGGATAGAAGTGGTTCGGGGACGCGCTGACCCACTGCCGGTCCACACCCTGCGCGTCCATGGCCGCCAGCCGGGCGGACACGTCCGTCAGCGCGGGGATGCGGGACCCCACCATCGGGCCGGAGACCGCCTGGCTGGCGGCACCGTTGCGGCGCAGATCGAGCTCCGCCGCCTCCCGGACGAGGTCCGGCTCGCGCCGGGTCACCTCGGCATGCAGCGAGGGCAGCAGGACATGTGCGTGGACATCGGTGATCATGGGCGTTCGCCCTTCCTTCTCAGATGGGGGCCGGTCGCGCTCAGCGGGCGCCGGTCAGGAACGGGTTTCGGCGACGCAGCGCACGACCTGTTCGCCCAGCATCGTGATCCGGCCCGTCATGACGTCGCCGTCCTTGAGGAACCGGCCCCAGTGCTGACCGTTGCCGGCCGGGCTGCCGGTCAGGATGAGATCCCCCGGGAACAGGCGCGTCGTCTGCGAGGCATCCGAGATGATCGCGGCGACGTCGTAGATGAGCTCCGCCGTCGTCGCGTCCTGCATCACCTCGCCGTTCAGCTCGAGCACGACGCGGGCGTCACCCGGATCGAGGAACCGGGCGGGCACGAGGAACGGGCCGGTCGGCAGGAAGCCGGGGGCGTTCTTGGAACGGAACCAATCCGCCCCGATCTCGCCGGCTCCTCCCGGGAACACGCGGTCCCGCGTCGTGATGTCGTTGACGATCGTGTAGCCGGCCACATGCGCGAGCGCGTCCTCGGGGCTCACCCGGAACGCCTCCCGCCCGACCACCACCGCGAGCTCCAGCTCCCAGTCGTGCTCGTCGCTGTAGTCCGGGAGCACGAGCGGCTCGTCGTCGCCGACCACGACACCGGGCAGCCCCAGGAAGATGATGGCTCGTCCACTCGCGGCACGCGCGTCCATCGCCGCCTCGGCGCGGGCGCGCAGTTCGTCCCGCGGGACGTCCCGGTCCGCCTTGGCGATGCCCGCCATGATCAGCTGGATGACATGGGTGCGGTAGTTGGCGCCCGCCTGCAGCACGTGACGGGGTTCGACGGGTGCGGTGAGGGTCACCTCGGCCAGGGGCCGCCACGGCCCGTCCGCATCCACGAGACGCTCGAGCCGGTCCCAGTCGCCGGCCGCGAGGAAGCCGTTGAGATCGGCGGCGCCGAGATCCTCCTCGTCGAGCGGCCGGATGCGGTTGCCCGCGACCAGTCCGAGGCGCACCTCTTCCCCGTCGCGGTATCGGGCCAGCGCGAAGGGGGCCTCCGGTCCGTTGGCGGTCATCGTGCTCCCTCTCCTGATGCGCAGGAGGAGGATCCTCCTGTGCTGATGTCGGGCGTCATCCGCCCGTCACCTGCTGGGTCAGACCGTGCTGCTGGATCTCCTCGAGCACGCGGGTCCGCAGCTCGATGAAGGTCGGCGTCGCACGGCTGGTCAGCTGGTTGCGCTCCCGGCCCAACGGCACCTCGACGTCGTCGACGATGCGCGACGGGCGCCCGCCGAGGACGACCACGCGGTCGCCGAGGTAGACCGCCTCGTCGATGTCGTGGGTGACCACGACGATCGTGATGCCGAGGTCGTTCCGCAGCCGGAGGACCAGGTCCTCGAGTTCGAACCGGGTCTGGGCATCCAGCGACCCGAACGGCTCGTCCATGAGCATGATCGGCGCCTCGTACGCGAGAGCCCTCGCGATGGCGACGCGCTGCTGCATCCCACCGGAGAGCTGCCAGGGGTACTTGTCCGCGCTGTCCGCGAGCCCGACAACCTCGAGCGCGTCCTGCGCACGGCGGAGCCGCTCCGCCTTCGGCACCTTGCGGCCCTCGAGCGGGAAGGCGACGTTCTGCGCCACCTTCATCCACGGCAGGAGCGACCCGCGGTAGTCCTGGAACACGACGGCGACCTGCTCGACCGGTTCGGTGATGACCTTGCCCCCCAGCGAGACGGTTCCGCTCGTGGGCGTGGCCAGTCCCCCGAGCAGCCGCAGCAGCGTCGTCTTGCCGACGCCGGACGGACCGACCAGACAGGTGACGTCGCCCGTACGGATGTCGAGATGCAGGTCCTCGATCACCGCGACCCGATCGGCGCCGACGCCGAACGACTTGCTGACGTGAGAGGCGCTGAGCGCCACCTCCGTCGTCGATTCAAGAGTCACTTGCCGTCTCCTTTCACTGCTTTCGTGCGCGTGACGTCAGCGTCTTCGCGCGTCCAGGCGAGCACCCGGTGTTCGATGAGGACGTAGACCGCGGTGAACGCCCATCCGATGACGCCGACCAGGAGCGTGCCGCCCCAGGCCGCGGCGAGCTGGAACCGCTGCCCGCTCTGGAGGATGAAGTAGCCGACGCCTTCGGTCGACCCGTACATCTCGCTCACGACCAGCATGACCAGACCGATGGTCACCGCCAGCCGGATGCCGATGGCGATCTGGGGCGACGCCCCCGGCAGCACCACCCGGCGGATCCGCAGGCCGAGCGGGATGCGATAGCCGCGTGCCGTCTCGAACACGCTCGGAGCGATCGCCCGCACGCCCTCGATGCAGTTGAGCAGGATGGGCCAGACGCAGGCGAGGAAGATCAGGAAGATCTTCGGGCCGCGGCCCACGCCGAGCACGAGGATGACGATCGGCACGAACACGACGATCGGCAGCGTCCGGAAGAAGTCGAGGTAGGGCGAGAGCACCTGCCCGACTCGGGGGAGCAGGCCGATGGCGAGCCCGAAGCCGAGGCCCACCACGATGGCGAGTGCGAGCGCGAGGAAGTAGTTGCCGAAGCTGAAGACGAGGTCGCCCCACAGCTTGCCGGAGGCCGCCCAGTCCACCACCGTCTGGAGGATCGTGGACAGGGAGGGCCAGAAGACCGACGTGGAGTTCGCCGACGCGACGAACCAGAGCACGACCAGGGCGATGGGGAGCCATGCCTGCAGGAGGATGGTGGCGACGGGGCCATAGGTTTTGAGCTTCATCTCAGTTCTCCCCTCCCATGGCGGGACGCCATCTCAGGAGGACGGACTGCAGCTTCTCCAGCCCGATGTTCACCGCGAATCCGAGGAAGCCGGCCGTGACGATGTACGCGAAGGACAGCGCCGAGTTCGCCCCCATCTGAGCATCCGTGATCTGGTTCCCGATACCGGGCGAGCCGCTGAGGACCTCGGTGGCGATCGCCACGAGGATCCCGACGGATGCGCCCAGCCGGAGCCCGGTGAGGATGGACGGGGTCGCGCTGGGCAGCATGACCTTGCGCACCAGCAGCGCGCGCGGGGTGCGGAACGCGCGTGCGGTCTCGATGACCGACGACGGCACGCGACGCACCCCCTGCTGCGTCTGCAGGAGGATCGGGAAGACCACCGCGACGAACACCAGCGTGGATTTGAGCTCGAGCCCGCGGCCGAGGATCAGCACGAGCACCGCGATCAGGGCGACGGCCGGGAAGGCCCGCCCGAAGTCGACCAGGAACCGGGTCGACAGTTCAGCCGCGGTGGAGGCGCCGGTGATGACACCGATCGCGATGCCGACCACGGCGGCGGCGAGGAGCCCGATCAGGGCCCCCCACACCGTCAGTCCGACGGCCTGCCAGTACTCGACAGTCACGACCTGCTGGGCCAGGGTCACAACCACGGATGAGGGGGCGGGAACGAGACCTGCCGGGACGACCCCCGACGCGGCGATCGCAGCCCACAGCGCGATCCCCGCGACGAAGACACCGACTCGCCAGAGCATGATGCCGGGCGTCGCGCCTTTGCGATGTGACGCCGCCGCGCTCGTACGGATGGTTTGAGTCCACGTCATCTTGATCTACTCCCGCCCCCCGACCTACCCGGCCTCAGCGAGCCCCTTCCCAGACGATGTCCTCCACGGTGAGGTCGTCGCGCACCTCGCCGGTCTGCTTCATGCCCTTGAGCAGCACGTCCCAGCCCTTCGGGTTGAAGGCGACATCCAGCGGTTCGAGGATCATCACGTTGTCGATGAACGGCGCGGGCAGCTCCGTGTTCTCGTGGTAGACCTTGCGCACCGCGTCGGGGTTCTCGTTCCCGTACTCCGTGCCGAGCTCCAGGGCCGCGCGGAAGCGCGTGAGGGCTTCCGGGTTCTTCTCGGCGAACTCGACGGTGGAGACCCAGAGGGACTGCGGGGCGTAGGGCAGGAACTCGCGCACGCCGGTCCCGACGCGGGTGAAGCCGGCGTCGAGGGCGGACAGCATGAAGATGCTGAAGGTGAAGACCGCATCGACCTGCCCGTTCTGCGCGGCCGCGACGAGCGCGTCCATCGGGACCGGGACGATCTCGACCGAGTCGAGCGGCACGCCGTTCTCCTCGAGTGCGGTCACGACCGTGAGGTAGGGCAGGCCGCCGAGCTCGGGCACGCCGACCTTCTTGCCTTCAAGGTCCTTCCAGGAGGTGATGGTGCTTCCCGGCGGGACGATGAGCCCGTCGGAGACCTCGCCCTCGTAGTCGGGCTTGGCCGACTTCGTGCCGGCCACGACGACGATCGGCATGTTCTCGTTGATCGCCCGGATGGCGGTCACCGCGTCGGTCGCTGCGATGTCGAACTCGCCCGCGATGAGCGCCGAGTTCGTCGCCGCGCCGCCGCCGCCACCGGTGACCTGGAGGTCGACGTCCAGACCCTCCTGTTCGAAGAAGCCCTGTTCCTGGGCGATGATCGCGCTCTCGAGGTTCACGGCGCCGCGGGCGACGACCACCGAGATGAGTTCCTCCGGAGCGTTCGCGTCGGGTGCCGCGGAGTCGTTCGTGGCCGGAGCCGAGGACGAACATCCGGACAGGGCGACGGAGACCATGAGGGCTGCTGTTGTGACGAGCGCGGCTCCACGCAATGTGCGTAGGGGTCGACGACGTTCCATTTCATCTCCTTTGATGCAGTCGGAACTCACCGGACGGGTAGAGAACCGGTGAACTTACTCCTACTATCCGCACCGGGCGAGCCATCAGGGAAGATGTGTTTCCCGATTCGGATCATCAGAGCTGCCTATACCCCGAGGGGGATTCTTGTGCATCGGACCCGTCATTCCACGGCGAAGACGGTCAGCTCCACGGCATCGGGACGACGGATGCCGCGCCCCACGAACAGGGTCCGATTCACCCAATCCCACCCGCCCGCCGGCGCCCGCAGGGCGGGCACGGAGCGGAAGTAGATGCGGTCCGGGTCCACCGGCTGACCGGCCATGAGCTTGGCGATGTCCTCGGGGTCCCCCGCCCGGATCCCGCGGTTGACGATCTCGATACGGGTGCCGTCGGACGTCTCGATGGCGTACCGGGCCTCCAGCTCCGTGACGCCGTCCGGCCGCAGCACCTGGAAGTCGGCGCCACCGGGCAACACGACGCCCTCCAGCTCGCCGGCCGCGGCGCCGGAGACGATCGGGACGATGCGGCGCCTGCCGTCCGGCCCCTCGCCCAGTTCCATGGGCTCCGCGACCTGCACGCGGATGGTGGAGACGAGCCGGAGGGCGGGAGCTACGGGCGGATGATCGGCGGTGGTCATCCTCGCATCGTAGGAGAGGCGACGCACGGCGACGTACTCCTTCAGTTCGTCGGGACCCCGGCGTAGCGTCTCGGCATGGTCTCCCCCACCGCGTCACCCGCATCCTCCTCCCCCGGCATCGTGCCGGGGTATGTCCTCGCCCGCCTGGCAGAGTCCGGCCGGTTCCCGCAGGCGGCGACAGCCGCGCGGCGGACCTTGCAGACCGGACGCCCGCCGCTCCGGGCACGCATCGACCTGTCCATCGATGACACCGGTTCCCTCGTCGCCACGCTCAGCGACGCCCCCGACCGCACGGTCAGCGACGCGCAGAACACGCAGGACCTGCCCGGCGTGGTCGTCCGCACGGAGGACGATCCTCCCGTCGCCGACGTCGCCGTGAACGAGGCGTTCGACGGACTCGGGGCGACCTTCGAGCTGCTGCTGGCCGCCTTCCAGCGTCGCTCCGTGGACGATGCGGGAGCCGCCCTGCAGGCGACCGTGCACTACGGCGTCGACTACGACAACGCGTTCTGGGACGGCGAACGGATGGTGTTCGGCGACGGTGACGGCGAGGTCTTCCGCGGGTTCACCGGTTCACTGTCCGTCATCGGGCACGAGCTCGGCCACGGCGTCGTCCAGTACACCGCCGGCCTCGAGTACCGCGGGCAGTCCGGCGCCCTGAACGAGTCCATCGCGGACGTGCTGGGGGCGCTGACGGAGCAGTTCACCGCCGGCGAGACGGCGGAGTCCGCATCCTGGCTCATCGGGGCGGGGATCTTCACCGAGGCGGTGCAGGGCGTGGCCCTGCGGTCGATGATCGCACCGGGGACCGCATACGACGACGACGAGCTCGGCCGGGATCCGCAGCCCGCGCACATGCGGGACTTCGTGGTGACGACCGAGGACGACGGCGGCGTGCACATCAACTCGGGCATCCCTAACCGGGCGTTCGCGCTCGCCGCGCGGGAGCTCGGCGGCTTCGCCTGGGAGCGGGCCGGAGTGGTCTGGTACCGCGCCCTGACCGGTCCGTTGTCGAGCACCGCATCCTTCGTCGAATTCGCCGACGCGACGGTGTCCGCGGCCGAGCAGGAGTACGGTGTCGACTCAGAGGTGGCCTCCGCGGTGCGCGCGGCGTGGACCACCGTGGGAGTGTACGAGGATGAGCGAGACCGCCCCGCCGGATGACGACACCCTCCTCGTCAGGGTCGTCCGCACCGGCGGGATCGCCGGCATCCGGCGGCAGTGGCAGGTGCGTCCCGCGGGACGCGATGCGGACAGGTGGATGGCGCTCATCGACCGCTGCCCGTGGCCGGCTGCCCCGGACAGGACACCGGCACCGGACCGCTTCGTGTGGGACATCCGCGTGCGGACGCCGGAGGGGCAGCGGCGGTGCAGCCTCGGCGAACGACAGCTCACCGGCCCCTGGCGTGAGCTGGTCGACGCCGTGCGCCAAGCGGCGGGACGCCCGTCGCCGGACACCGGGTGATCTCGGGGATATCCCAGGTCGTCAGCCTAAAATGTGAGGGCTTCGTCGCAGGTGACGCCGTCCGCGCGTGCGGCTCCGGCGTCGCCCGAGATCGGGTACGCGCCACGTGCCGCCCCTTCCGCCATCCGGCTCCCGCAGGAGCCACGGTGTCGACGGACGTCGTACGAATCGAGGTTCCTCTTGCTCTTCTCCGTCGGTCAGACCATCGCCCACCCCTTCCACGGCCTCGCCACCGTCCGTTCCCTGCGGACGCGCACGGTGCGGGGCGAGGCTCGCGACTACCTGGACCTGGAAGTCGCCCGCGACGGTCTGCGGATCAGCATCCCGCTGGATTCCGCGGATCAGGTCGGCGTGCGGGCGCTCTACACCAAGGCCACGATCGGTGAGCTCCTCGAGGTGCTGCGCGGACCGAGCGAGAAGTACGACAAGACCTGGGCGCATCGCATCAAGCAGTACCGTCAGCGTCTCGTGACCGGAGAGGGATCCGCGAAGGCGGCGCTGGTCCGCGAGATCGTGCGGACGAAGGGCGTCTCCCCCCTCCCGGGCGCCGAGCGTGAGCTGCTCGACGAGGCGCGGAACGCACTCGGCGAGGAGTTCGCCGCCGTTCTCGGCGTGACTTTCGAGGATGCCCTCCGGATGATCAACGAGGCGGCACTGGCGGGCGCGGAGACGGTCCCCCCCGCACGCACGGCCTGATCCGCTTCATCGGCGCGGCACGCGCTCGGTCGGGTACCGTTCCCGGATGCGTTCGCGGAAGAACCGTCCGTGACTGTCGGCGGCGAGGAGCCCCCGATGCACCGACGGCGGCACGGCGAAGTACCGGTACACCTCACCGCTGGTGAACTCGATCTCCAGGACCCCGTTCGCCGCGTCGTAGCCGACCGAGGCGAGTGCTGAGGACTCGACGGGCCGGCGCTTCATGACCGCTCCCGGATGCGCGCGGCGAGCGCCAGCGCGTCGTGCGGAGCGTGCCCGCGCGCATCGTTGTCGAAGTACACGTACACGTCGCGGGGACGCCCGTCCGGAGTGTCGCTTCCATCGGCCCAGGCGAGGATACGGTCCGCCCAGGCGTCGAGCTCGGCTCCGGTGTAGCCGCTGGCGTAGAGATCCTCGGCGCCGTGCAGCCGCACGTAGGCGAAGTCCGCCGTGACCTGCCCGAACGCCGGCCACCGGCCCGCGGTGTCCGCGACCGTGAGCGCCACGGAGTGCCGGCGCAGCATCTCCACCACGGCGGGGTCCTCGAAGCTCGGCGATCGCGGTTCCAGCGCATGGCGGATCGGACGGTCCGCGTCGATCGAGAGCCACGCGCGCCCGTCGAGCCGTTCATCGTGCCGGCGGGCGGACTCCAGTGCCGCTCCCGTCGAACGCGGGAGCCCCTGCAGGAACTCCTCCAGCCCCACCGGGTCGAACGACAACCGCTCGGGCAGCTGCCACAGGATCGGCCCGAGTTGCGCGCCGAGGGCCAGCACACCCGAGGCGAGGAAGTTGGACATCGCCGTCTCGACATTGCGCAGCCGCAGCATGTGGGTGATGTACCGGGAGCCCTTCACCGCGAACACGAAGTCCTCCGGCACGGCCTCCCGCCACCGGCGGTAGCTCTCCGGTCGCTGCAGCGAATAGAACGACCCGTTCACCTCGAGCGTCGACATCCGCTCGCCGACGTACTCCAGCTCCCGGCGCTGGGCGAGGCCCCGCGGATAGAAATCACCGCGCCAGGACGGGTACCGCCATCCGGATATCCCGACCCGGATGCGTCCCGCCTCCCCGTCGGATCGCCCAGCCGCCATGCATCCGGGATACCAGCCGCCGAGGCAGGGCGGAGGGGACTTGCGCCCGGTTATGATCTCCGGGAGGGTCCCACCGGCCCTGCGGACGAGGGAGCAGTACCCGCAGCTGACAAGACTGACTCGGAAGGTCTCGTCATGGCATGGATCGTGCTGATCGTCTCGGGGATGCTGGAGGCCGTCTGGGCCTCGGCGCTCTCCGCCTCCCGGGGATTCCGCCGGGTCGTCCCGACGATCGTGTTCGGGGTCTCGCTGCTGGCCAGCATGGCCGGGCTCGCCTTCGCGATGAACGAGCTGCCCACCGGCACCGCCTACGCGGTGTGGGTGGGGATCGGCGCGACGCTCACCGTGGTGTGGGCGATCGTGACCCGCGCCGAACGGGCCTCGCTCGGCCGCATCCTGCTTCTGCTCCTGTTGGTCGCCTGCGTCATCGGCCTCAAGGTGGTGAGCTGAGATGCCGTGGATCGTGCTGCTGGTGAGCGCCGTGTTCGAGGCGGTGTGGGCCACCGCGCTGGGCTCCTCCGAGGGTCTCAGCCTCCCCGTGCCGACGGTGGTGTTCGTCGTCGCGCTCGTGGCGAGCATGGCCGGACTCGGCTGGGCGGCGAAGAGCATCCCGATCGGTACCGCGTATTCGGTCTGGGTCGGTGTCGGCGCGGCTCTGACGGTGGGCTTCGCACTGGCGACCGGGGCGGAGGAGTTCTCCGTCTGGAAGGTCGTGTTCATCGCCGGGATCATCGGCGCGGTCGTGGGCCTGAAGCTGCTGCCGGCGCCTCCGGCGGACGCCGCGAAACCTGAACCGCTGTCGGGGGACTGAGGAGGCTTCTACTCCGAGGGGGGTCTTCATCTCCCCTGAGGACACGGGGAACGCTGGCGAGGGAGCGCCGGCGCTACTCCGCCGCGACGCCGCCGGAGAGTCGGCGGTGGAACGCGGTGGTCGCCTCGTTCATCCCCTCCAGGACCACGGTCTTCCCGTGCTGGCCGTACTTCGTGACGATGGCATCCAGCGCCGCCACGGTCGACGCGTCCCAGATGTGCGAACCGGACATGTCGATGACCACGTGCGCCGGGTCCGCGGTGTACTCGAACTGGGTCGTGAGGTCGTTGCTGGAGGCGAAGAAGAGTTCGCCGTCCACCCGGTAGTGCGCGGTCGGCACGGGCGCGTCGGCATCCACCGTGCGCGTGACCGTCGCGAAGTGCGCGACCCGGCGGGCGAACAGCACCATCGCCAGGAGCACTCCCGCGCCGACGCCGATCGCGAGGTTGTGGGTCCACACGGTGATCGCGACGGTGACGACCATGACCGCGGTCTCGCTCTTCGGCATCCGGCGCAGGGTGGAGATGCGGATGCTGTGCCAGTCGAACGTCGAGATGGAGACGAGGATCATGACGGCCACGAGGGCCGCCATGGGGATGATCGCGACGATGTCGCCGAGCACCACGACGAGGATCAGGAGGAACACACCGGCCAGGAAGGTGGAGATGCGCGTGCGCGCGCCCGAGGCCTTCACGTTGATCATCGTCTGGCCGATCATCGCGCAGCCGCCCATGCCCCCGAACATCCCGGAGGCGATGTTCGCGACGCCCTGACCCCACGCCTCGCGGGTCTTGCGCGAGTGCGTGTCCGTGATCTCGTCGACGAGCTTCGCCGTCATCAGCGACTCCAGGAGACCGACCACGGCGACCGCGAGCGCGTAGGGCGCGATGATCCGCAGCGTCTCGAAGGTGAGCGGCACGTGCGGGATGAACAGCTCCGGAAGGCTCCGCGGCAGCTCCCCCTGGTCGCCGACCGTCGGCACCGAGATCGCGAACACGACGACGGCGCCGGTCAGCAGCACGATGGCCACGAGAGGGGCGGGCACGACCCGGGTCAGCTTCGGGAGCAGGAACAGGATGACGAGGCCCACCGCGACGAGCGGATACACCGCCCAGGGCACGTCGATGAGTTGCGGGACCTGCGACACGAAGATCAGGATGGCCAGCGCGTTCACGAAGCCGACCATGACGCTGCGCGGGATGAAGCGCATGAGCTTCGCGACGCCGAGCAGCGCCAGGAGGATCTGGATGACGCCGGCCAACAGCACCGTGGCGATGAAGTAGTCCATCCCGTACTCGCGGGCCACCGGCGCGATGACGAGGGCCACCGCCCCGGTCGCCGCGGTGATCATCGCCGGACGGCCTCCGACGAAGGCGATGACCACGGCCATGACGAACGACGAGAACAGCCCCACCCGGGGGTCGACCCCTGCGATGATCGAGAACGCGATGGCCTCGGGGATGAGGGCGATCGCCACCACGAGCCCGGCGAGCACCTCACGGGTGAGCAGCCGGGGGCTGCGGAGCGCCTGCAGGACGGTCGGTTCGATCCGGTAGCGGGACGGGACGGCGGGTGCGGCGGGCACGGGGACTCCAGCGGATCAGGGGGGTGCCGGCGCGGCATCCGGGAACTCCCGGCGGGAGCGGATCCGGGCGGCGCGGCCTCAGAAACCCTACCCCTCCCCTTGTCGCCCGCCGGGCGGCAGGTGTCCGGACGGTTAGGATCGCAGCGTTGCAGTGGCGGCCGCGCGGGGAGCAGAGGAGCCGCCCGCACGAAGGGGGAACATGAACCGGGCACGACATGCGCAACGGATGCCGGGGCGCGCACGCAGACTCGTCATCGGCGGACTCGTCGGGGCGGTGGTGCTGGCCGTGGCCGTGGTGGTGACCCTCGCGGTGATGCGCTCGGTGAGCGCGAGCGCACCCGCCGTTGCGGCCCCCGACTCTCCGACCGCCACCCCCACCCCGACACCCACCCCCGCTCCGCTGACCGCGGCGGAGGCGCTGCTCGCCACGACCGACGATCCCGCGGCGTGCGCCGTGAGCTTCGCCGGTGACGGCATCGCCGACGGCCCGCAGCTGCAGTCCCAGGGAACGCTCTACGCCGGCCTTCCGATCCCTGCCCGTGACGGCGCCGCATTCGCCGGCTGGTACGCGACCCCCGAGGACGCCGCGGCCCTCGCGGTCGGGGCGCGCGTCAACGGCGCGGATGTCGTGACCTGCACGGATCGCGAGGTCACCCTGCACGGCGCGTGGAAGTCCGCCGATGAGGTGGCGGCGGAGGACGTCGGCGTCCCCATCCTGATGTACCACCAGTTCACGACCCGGCCCGAGGGGGAGGACAACTGGCTGAAGGCGAACTTCGCCTACATCGGCGACTTCGAGGCGCAGATGGCCTACCTCGCCGAGAACGAGTTCTACCTGCCCACCTGGGACGAGCTGAGCGCCTTCATCGACGGCCGCCTCTACATTCCGAAGCTGTCCGCGATCGTCACCGATGACGACGCGGACTCCACCTGGCTGGAGCTGGCGGCGCCGATCGTGGAGGCGTACCGCATCCCCACCACGTCGTTCGTGATCACCTCCGCCCGCACCGAGCCGACGCCCAACATGTACGTGCTGCAGCGTTCGCACACCCACGACATGCACAGCGCCGGCGACAACGGGAAGGGCCGGATGGTGAACTGGAGCGTCGACCAGATCGCCGCGGACATGGCGACCTCGGCGGAGATCCTCGGCGCGACCGAGGTGATGGCCTATCCGTTCGGCCACTACAACGACACGGCCAAGGAGGCGCTGCGCCGGTCCGGCTTCGAGCTGGCGCGCACCGTCGAGCCGGGGTACGTGCGCATCGGCACCGACAAGCTGGCGCTTCCCACCATCCGGATCAACTACGGCATGGGTCTCGACGCCTTCCGCAACCTCGTCGGCTGACCCCCGAGCCGCCCACCCCGCACACCCCACCGCGACACGCCCGGGCGGCCCCACCCCTCCCCCGCGAGACTGCACGCACAGCACGAGACGGACGTCGTCACGCGCAGTCTCGTGCGTACCGTGCAGTCTCGCGGGAAAGAGAGGGGTCAGAGCTCGCCGGGGGAGATGGCCTGACGGTCCAGCTCTTCCACGAGCTTCCGCGCCGGGGAGGCCGGCGCGGACGTGCGGCGCGGGGCGTAGACCACGAGGGAGTGGAACAGGAAGCGCAGGATGAACGCCGCCACGAGGGTGATCCCGGTCGCGATGACCACCGAGATGTGCCAATTCGAGATGATCAGCGCGGTGATCGGGATCCGCACCACGAGTTCGGCGTTGTTGAAGGCGAAGGACTTCACGAACCGGGTGGCGAGGCCGGATGCATCCGCCTTCACGTCCTGGAAGACGAACCGCTCCTGCAGCGCGAAGTTCGCGATGATCGTCGTCTCGGCCGCGATGATCATGGCGACCACGTCCGCCACGCCCAGCTGCGACAGCGCCCAGACGATGGCGAGGTTCGCCACCGCCCCGAGCCCTCCGATGATCGCGAACAGCGACATCTTGCCGAATCGGAGCGCGGTCAGCTGGGACAGGAAGTGGATGCCCTGACGGAACGAGGCCTTCGATGCGCCGGCGTGACGGTCCGCGAACGAGAACGGGATCTCGCCCACCCGCATCGGCCGCCGGGCCAGGATCTCCAGCAGGATCTTGAACCCCTGGGGGCGCAGCTGGGAGAGGTCGACGGACCGCCGGTCGATGAGGAAGAACCCGGTCATCGGATCGGACACGTCGCGCAACCGCTTGGGGAACATCGCCTTGGTCACGTGGGTGGACGCCCGCGAGACGAGGATGCGGGTGCGGTCGGCGAGACCGCCGGCCGCGCCCTCTCCGCCGTACCGGGATGCCACCACGACGTCGACGTCGCCCTGCAGATAGCGCGACACGAGGGCGGGGATGTCCTCCGGCGGATGCTGCAGATCGCCGTCCATGACCACGCACACGTCCGAGACTGCGGCAGCGAGGCCCACGGCCACCGCTCCGCCGAGGCCGCCGGTGGGAACGTCGCGGTGGATGACGCGGACCGGGACAGGGGCTGTGCGCGCCACCCGCTCGATGACCTGCGGGGTGTCATCCGTGCTGTCGTCCACGAGCAGGATCTCCGCGACGAGGCGGTCCGTGCCGGCGACGATCCGACGGACCAATTCGGCGACGTTGGGCGCCTCGTTGTAGGTCGGGACCACCACCGTGACCTGCATGCACTTCCGCCTTCGCGACCGAGACCGATCACCCGATCGGACGACCGACATCATCCTGACACGGACTCCGCCTCGACATCCGGGGGTTGTGCGTCCGCACAGCAATCGCCCGGCCTATCCATGGCGCCGACCGCCGGAACTCCTTCTACTGTGGAGGGATGACTGAGAACAACGCGGGTATCACGATGTTCGGTGCCGAGTGGTGCCGCGACTGCCGTCGCACGAAGGCGCAGCTCGACGGACTGGGTCTGGAGTACACCTACGTGGACCTCGAAGCGGACCCGGCCGCCGCGGAGGTGGCCCGGGAGATCTCCGGCCGCACCAACATCCCCGTGGTCGTCTACCCCGACGGCACGCACCACGTGGAGCCTTCCAACGACGACGTCGCTGCGAAGCTCCGCTCGCTCTCCCTCATCTGAGCCCACCCCGCGCCTCACCGGCCGTCCCCGGTGACGGGACGAGGGCGCCGCGCCCCTACACTCGGACGGGCACCCTCGGCCTGCCTATGAACACGTCCTCTCCTCCCGCCCCGCGCACGCGTCGCGACATCCAGGGTCTGCGTGCCCTCGCCGTCGTCGGCGTCGTGCTCTGTCACGCGATGGGGTGGCCGACCGGCGGTTTCGTCGGGGTCGACGTGTTCTTCGTGGTGTCCGGGTTCCTCATCACCGGGCTGCTGCTGACGGAGGTCGCGGACACCGGACGGATCTCGCTGCCCGCGTTCTTCGCCCGGCGGGTGCGACGCATCCTGCCCGCGTCCGTCCTGGTCCTCCTCGTCGTCTCGACCGCGGCCTTCTTCGTCTTCAACCGCGTCCGCGCGGAGGACACCCTCGGCGATGCCCTCGCCGCGCTGCTGCTCGTCGCGAACTGGCGCTTCGCCGTCGAGGGGACGGACTACTTCCACGCGACGGATGCGGTCTCCCCGCTGCAGCACTTCTGGTCGCTGTCCGTCGAGGAGCAGTTCTACCTCGTCTGGCCGGGGCTGCTCCTGCTCGCCCTCCTCCTCCTCTCCGCGACCGCCCGGCGGGGCACCGCCGGCCGGGTCCTGACCGGCCTCGTCGCCGGCGCGATCGGCACCGCCTCCTTCGCGTGGGCCCTCGCGCAGACCGCCGGCGAGCCGACCGTCGCCTACTTCTCGACCGCGACGCGGGTGTGGGAACTCGCCGTCGGCGCCGTGCTGGCCGCCGCGGCTCCGCTCTGCGCCCGGATCCCCGCGCTCGTGCGCGCATTCCTGGGCTGGGCGGGACTGGCGGGGGTCGTGTGGTCCTTCCTCACGATCCTCCCCTCGAGTCCGATGCCGGCGCCGGCAGCACTCGCCCCGGGCGTGGCGACGGCCATGATCCTCGTCGGGGGCATCGGGGCGGACCCCCGGATGCGGCACCTGTTCCCGCTGTCCAACCCGCTCAGCACGGCGATCGGCGACATGTCCTACTCGCTGTACCTCTGGCACTTCCCGGTGATCGTCTTCGCCGGGGTGCTGCTCCCGGCCGATGCCCCCGGCCTTCCGATCGTGCTCGGCACGATCGCCGTCCTGTCCGTCGCCGCCTATCTGCTGGTGGAGCAGCCTCTGCACCGTTCCCCCTGGCTGCGCCGGATGCCGCGCGGCATCGGCGCCGATGCCGCGCCCGCCGACCGGCCGCAGCCGGAGACCTCCCCGTCGCGCGCTCGCGCATCCGCCGTGGTGACGACGCGCGTCGCGCCGCCCCTCGACCCGACCGCGCGGCCCGCAGGATGGACGCCGGGCCTGCGCTACTACCCCGGCTCGACGCGCCCGCAGTATCCGCCGGCGGAGCCCGCGAAGCCTGAACCGCCCGTGGAGCCCGCCGCCCTCATGGGTACCGCCGGTCCGGCCGAGACGGACGGGGCGGGAGCCGGTCCGGCCGCGGCATTCAGCGCAGCAGCGGACGCTCCGCGGACGGTCGCCGCCGCGCGTGCGCCGACCCGGGAGGAGCGTCGCACGCTGCGCCGCGAGGCGTGGGCGGCGTGGCGGGAGCGGTTCGGTGCCCAGATGGCGCTCACTGCGACGGGCCTGGCGGTGGTCGTCGGCGTCGCGGTGCTGGTCGTCCAGACCACCGTCGGCGGCCCGGTGCTCGGCCCGCTCCTCCCCGGCGGCGGGCAGGCCGAGGCCGCCGACCCTGCCCCGGGTATCCAGGATGAGCTCGCCCAGGCGGTGGCGGCGACGAGCTGGCCGACGCTCTCGCCGAGCCTGGACGAGGTCATCGCCCGGTCGTCCGCCGACAACCCGGCCCGCGACTGCTTCTCCCCCGCGGTGAGCCCCGATCCGGCCGCCTGCACCTGGGGCGACCCCGCCGCGCCGCGGCACATGTATCTCGTCGGAGACTCCACCGCCATGGCCTACGCACCCGCGTTCAAGAAGATCGCGGAGGACAGCGGCGGGCAATGGCGCATCACGACCGTCGGACTGTACGGATGCCGCTTCACCGACGTCCTCGTGCAGAACGACGGTGCGGGGGTGATGGCCGCCTGCCCCCAGCGGAAGCTCGACGTGCGGGCGATGATCGCCGCCCAGCCGGCGGACCTCGTGGTCGTCTCGAACGCGTTCACGCTCGGCCGCACCCCGTCGGGGACGGACCTGTCGGCGAGCGCGCTCGTCGCCGCCACGCAGGCCGAGGTCGCGACGTACGGGACGCCCGGGCGGGTGGTGCATCTCGCGCCGCCGCCTGCGGGCGCCGACCTGGGGCGCTGCTACTCCCCACTGTCCGATCCCGCGAGCTGCCTGAGCCCGGTCGATGCCACCTGGCACGAGATGGCCGCCGAGACGGAAGCGGCCGCGGCCGCATCCGGAGACATGGCCGTGAGCTCCCTGCCGTTCATGTGCTGGCAGGACCTGTGCCCCGCCTTCGCCGGCGGGATCCCCACCCGCTACGACCAGACGCATCTCACCACGGCGTACGCGGAGCACATCGCGCCGGCGCTGCGCTGGACGCTCGCCTCCCTGGGTGCGCTCTAGACGACCGCGCCACGCGGCTCAGTAGGCTGGGAGCCACCGCCCGAAGGAGACCCCGTGCCGACAACCGCACCGTCCGACGACACCACCCCGGACGCCGCGACCGGCGACCGGTTCGCGCGTGAGGTCGCCGACCTGCGGGCAGGGGCGCGCACCTGGACGGCACTGACGCTCGGTCAGCGTGCGGGGCTGCTCCGCGCCGTCCGCCGCACGGTCGGCGCGGCGGCCGAGGACTGGGCGACCACGGCCGCGGCGACCAAGGGCCTCTCCCCGACCCATCCGCTGCGCGGCGAGGAGTGGCTTTCCGGTCCGTACGCGACCCTCGGCGCGCTGGACGGGTACATCGCGACCCTCGAACGCCTCGCGCGCGGCGGGAGCCCGCTGGACGGGGTCCCGGTCGGCACCGCCCCCGGCGGGAGGGTCCGCGCGCGGGTGTTCCCCGCCCAGCCCATCGACTCGGTGCTGCTGTCGGGGTTCAGCGGCGAGATCTGGCTGCGACCGGACGTCAGCGTCGCGGATGCGGCACGCACCGCCGGTCTCGCCCAGCTCTCGCCGAGCGCGCCCGCCGAACTCGGACTGGTCCTGGGCGCGGGGAACATCACCTCGATCCCCGTCCTGGACGTGCTGTACGAACTCCTCGCGGAGAACCGCGTGGTGCTCCTGAAGGTGAACCCGACGCAGGACCTGCTGGTGCCGATCTTCGAACGGGCCCTGGCCCCGCTGATCGAGCCGGGCCTGCTGCGCATCGTCCGCGGCGACGGCGAGGTGGGCGCGGCACTCACCCAGCTTCCGGCCTTCTCGCACATCCACATCACCGGATCGGCAGCGACCTTCGACGCGATCGTGTGGGGAACGGATGAGGATGCCGCGGCCCGGCGCGCCGCGGACGACCCCCGGCTGACCATCCCGATCACGGCGGAACTGGGCGGCGTCGCCCCCATCATCGTGGTCCCCGGTGCCTGGACGGCCGCGGACCTGCGCTACCAGGCCGAGCACATCGCGACCATGCGCCTGCAGAACAGCGGCCACAACTGCATCGCCGGGCAGGTCGTGATCGTGAGCAGCGACTGGCCGCAGCGCGAGGAGTTCCTGCGCGCCCTCCATGCCGCCTACGCCGAAGCGCCGGAACGACCGGTCTGGTACCCGCATGCGACCGAGCGGATGGCGGCGGCCGCCGCGGCCCACCCCACCGCCCAGCATCTCGCCGACGGGACCCGCCTGCTCGTGCAGGTCGCGGATCCGGATGACGCGCACGACCTCGAGACGACGGAGTACTTCGCGCCGGTGCTCGGCGTGATCGCGCTCCCGGGCACCGGGCAGGAGTTCCTGGACGCGGCGGTCGCGCATGCGAACGACCGGCTGGTCGGCACCCTGGGCGCGAACGTGCTCATCGATCCGGACACCGAAGCCGAGCTCGGCGCCGGCTTCGAACGGGCCATCGCCGATCTGCGCTACGGCGGGATCGCGATCAACGCCTGGACGGGCGTGGTGTTCGCGACCACCGTGCTGTCCTGGGGCGCATTCCCCGGCGGGACCCTGGAGGACGTCGGGAGCGGGATCGGCGTGGTCCACAACACGCTCCTGCTGGACGGGATCGAGAGATCGGTGCTGCGCGGTCCGTTCCGGCCCTTCCCGCGGTCCCTCACCGGGGGCGGGTTCAGCATCCTGCCCACGCCTCCGTGGTTCGTGAGCTCGCGCACCGCAGCCGCCGTGAGCGAGGGCCTCACCCGCTACCAGATCGGCAAGAGCCCCGCCGTGCTGGCCGCCACCCTCATCAAGGCGCTCGGCGCCTGAGCACGAGGCGGGGGCGGCGGGCTCCCGCGTCCGTCGTCAGCCCGCCAGGCGGTCGGTCGCCGCGCGGAGTGCGGCTGCGATCCCCGGCTCGGAGGCGGAGTGGGAGGCATCCGGGACCACCACGAACTCCGCTTCGGGCCACGCCCGGTGCAGATCCCACGCGGTCATGATCGGCGTGCACACGTCGTACCTGCCCTGCACGATGACGGCCGGGATGTGCCGGATGCGGTCGACGTCCTCGATCAGCTGCCCCTCGCGGAACCATCCCCCGTGCACGAAATAGTGGTTCTCGATCCGCGCGAACGCCGTCGCCGCGTCGGCGTCCGTCATGCTCGCCACGAGATCCGGGTCGGGGCGCAGGGTCAGCGTCGACGCCTCCCAGCGCGTCCACGCGAGCGCCGCGGGACGATGCACGGCGGGATCGGGGTCGAAGAGCCGGCGGTGGTAGGCGTCGATCATGCGGTTGCGTTCCAGGACGGGGATCTCCGCCACGAAGTCCTCCCACAGATCGGGGAAGATCGCGGAGGCACCGCCCTCGTAGAACCACTCCAGCTCGTGGCGGCGCAGGGTGAAGATGCCCCGGAGGACCAGCTCGGACACGCAATCGGGATGCGCCTGCGCATACGCGAGGGCGAGGGCGCTGCCCCACGACCCGCCGAAGACCTGCCAGGTGGTGATCCCGAGGTTGCGACGGAGGAGGTCCATGTCCGCCACGAGGTGCCAGGTCGTGTTGTAGCTGAGGTCGGCGGTGGGCTCGCTGGCACGCGGCGTGGACAGTCCGCAGCCGCGCTGGTCGAAGAGGACGATCCGGTACCTCTCCGGATCGAAGAAGCGCCGCTGCCAGGGAGAGGTCCCGCCGCCGGGGCCGCCGTGCACGAAGACGACCGGCTTGCCGTCCGGGTTCCCGGACTGCTCCCAGTACACGCGCTGACCGTCGCCGACGAGCAGCTCCCCGGTCTCGTAGGGCTCGATCGGCGGGTACAGAACGTCGTCGAGGTGGCGCGTGGTCATGCCCTTAAGGTACCGGTCCGCGCCCCGCAGGCCCGGGACCCCTGCGGCCGAGCCTGGCCGCCACATATGCTCACCGCATGGCAGAGCTCGCCGTCGTCGTCCTCGGGGTGGTGATCGTCGCGGTCGTGACCGCTCTGAGCCGCCGCGTGAACATCGCCGGGCCCCTCGTGCTCGTCGCCATCGGGCTGCTGCTGGCCGTGCTGCCCTTCGTGCCCGACATCCAGCCCGTCGACCCGGAGTGGATCCTGGTCGGCGTCCTCCCCCCGCTGCTGTATTCGGCGGCCGTGCGGCTGCCCGCGATCGAGTTCCGCCGCGACTTCCGCCCGGTCGCGGGCCTCTCGGTACTGCTGGTGGTCGCCAGCGCGGTCCTGCTCGGGTTCTTCTTCGCCTGGGTGATCCCCGGCCTCAGCCTCCCCGTCGGCATCGCCCTCGGCGCCATCCTCTCCCCCACGGATGCGGTCGCCACCTCGATCGTCAAACGGATGGGCATCGCACCCCGTGTCGTCACGATGCTGGAGGGCGAGAGCCTGCTCAACGACGCCACCGCCCTCGTACTCCTGCGCACCGCCATCGTCGCGATCGCCGGAGGCTTCTCCTTCGGCACCACCGTGCTCACGTTCTTCTGGGGAGTGCTGGTCGCCCTCATCATCGGGGCGCTCATCGGGTACCTCAGCCTGCGTCTGCGCGTGTGGGTGGCCGACTCCGCCGCGAACACCGCCCTGAGCTTCGCCATCCCGTTCGCCGCCTACCTGCCCACCGAGCAGCTCGGCGGATCCGGGCTGGTCGCGGCGGTCGCGGCGGGCATCGTGACGGGGCAGGGCGGCGCCCGGTGGCTGCCGCCGGAGCAGCGCCTCTCCGACGCGGCGAACTGGCGCACGATCGAGCTGGTCCTGGAGGGCGGGGTCTTCCTCGTCATGGGCCTCGAACTCTCCGAGGTGATGACCCGCAACATCCTCGACCACGGCGGTCTCTGGCCCGGCACCTGGCTCGCGCTGAGCGCCCTGCTGATCATCCTGCTCACCCGTGCGGTGTACGTCACGTTGCTCGTGTGGCGTCAGGGCCACCGCGCCCGGCGGTTCGAGCGGATCGACCTCGATCGCTTCGGGATGCACCTGGACGACGTGGCATCCGGGGGCCCCGCTGCGGACGGGCCCGGCGGCCGGGACCGTCGGCGCCGACGCGCGCGCTCCCTCCGCCGTCGCCTGCCCCGACTGGTGGCCGATCTCGACTACTACCGCTCCTCGCCGCTCGGATGGAAGCACGGCACGGTCATCGTCTGGGCCGGGATGCGGGGCGTCGTGACCCTCGCGGCCGCGCAGACGCTGCCGGCGGACACCGAGCGGCGGCCGCTGCTCATCTTCGTCGCGTTCCTGGTCGCGATCATCAGCCTCCTGCTGCAGGGCTTCACACTGCCGCTGCTCGTGCGGGTGCTGCGCATCCCCGAAACGGCCGCCGGCCCGACGCCGGAGGAGCAGCACCGTCTCGACCTGGAGCTGCGGGAGGCTGCCGGTGCGGCGCTCGGCGGGGACCTCCGTCGGCGGGACGGCTCGCCGTTCAGCGAGCGCATCGTCGACGCCGTCGGGTCCCGCCTCGTCGAACCGCCCGACGACGACACGAGCAGGGCTGCGGCGGAGGCGCTCGAGTTGCGCCTCGTCCTCATCCAGGCCATGCGCCGGCATCTCGTCGAGGTCGGGGCGAGCGGCCGCTTCAGTACCGCGGCGCTCCGGCACGCGCTGGCGGAACTCGACGCGGACGAGCTCAGCCTCGAACTGCGCCTGGACGGGGAGGGCGACGACTGACACGTACCGCTGGAGGCCTCCGTCGGGAGAGAATGGAGACCGGACACGGACGGAGGCGAGATGACGGTGAACGACGCGCCCGCGCAGGACAGCGCGGAGCACGATGCCGCGACGCACACCCACGCCGCCTTCGAATGCCCGCTGTGCTTCACGCAGCTGCAGTCCGACCACAACTGGTGGCGTGCCCGCCCGGTCGGCTCCCGTCTGGTCGGACTCGTCGTCAATCGTGAGGACATGCCCTCGGTCACCGAACAGCGCACCGAGCTCGCCCGCTTCGGCGTGCCGATCGAGGGTTTCCGGCACCCGGCGCCCGAGACCATGGAGAGCTGGGAGTCGCGGCTGGCCCGCCTGTTCGGCCGGCTCGACCGCGGTGACGTCCTGGTGGTGACCTCGGTGCACGCCCTCGGCCGCGACATCGAGGAGGAGACGCGCACCGTCGCGGAACTGCACCGCCGCGGCGTCGTGGTCAAGGTGCTCGGCGTCGGCGGCAGCCACCTCTTCGACACCGGTCGCTGAACGCCGGGCCCGCCGCCACCGGGCGCTCCGCTACTACCGGGCCCTCCGCCGCTACCGGGCCCGCCGCCGCTACCGGGCCCGCCAGCATCCGGCGACGTGATCGTCGACCATCCCGGCCGACTGCATCAGTGCGTACATCGTCGTCGGGCCGACGAACCGGAAGCCCCGCCGGCGCAGCTCTTTGCTGAGGGCGACGGACTCCGGGGTCGTCGCCGGCACATCGGCGAAGGTCTGCGGCGGCCGGGACGCAGCGGGCGGAGCGAAGGACCACATCAGCGCGTCCAGTTCCCCGGGCGCCATCGACCGCACCAGACGGGCGTTGCCGACCACCGCCTCGATCTTCGCGCGGTTGCGGACGATGCCGGCATCCGCCATCAGGTGGTCGATGTCGGCCGGACCGAACTCCGCCACGAGCGCCGGCTCGAAACCGGCGAACGCCTCCCGGAACCGCGGACGCTTGCGCAGGATCGTGATCCAGCTGAGCCCGGCCTGGAACCCCTCCAGGCTCATCTTCTCGAAGAGCGCGCGGTCCCCGTGCAGGGGGGTTCCCCACTCCTCGTCGTGATAGCGCAGGTACTCCGGATCGGCGCCCGCCCAGGCGCACCGGGCGCGGTCGTCGAGTCCGAGCAGCACGTCGGTCATGCGATCACCGTAGCGGTGACGATCGGACCGACGCGCGCGCACAACGGCACGGGTCCCGCCCGACACGCCGCCCGGGACACGGCGGACCCGGGGTGTCGGGCAGGATCTCCGCCGTTGTGCGCCGGGTCGGCGCCCAGCCGGATGCGGAGTACCGGCCGGGCGGCGGCGGAGACGCCTACTTCTTCTTCTTCAGCGACTTCTCCGACATGGGCGCCTCACCGGATGCGGCGAGCGCGGCCATGTACGCGGCGGCCTCGTCCTGCCGGGCCTGCTCGGCTCCGGAGGCGATGGGAGCGCGGACGTGCTCCGGCTCGAAGCCCCACGCGTCGACGAGGTCCTGGGCGTGCGGGCGCAGCCGGTTGCAGAGCCGGCCGATGTAACGCGACACGGCCGAGGCACGCTGCGCCGACAGCCGACCGCTCATGAGGTACCAGGCGAGGTGCTTCTCGATGAGGGACAGCCCGAACAGATCGCGCAGCCAGGTGAGGACCTGAAGGGTGCCGTCGTCCCCGGCGCGGTGGATGGCGTCGGTGAAGGCCTCCCACTGCAGCAACTCCGCGTGCGCCCGCGCGGCCTCGATGAGGTCGGACTGGTTCTCGTTGAACACCGCGGCGGCCTCGGCCGGTGCGAGCTTGGCGACCGGACGCAGGCGCATGGCGACATCCGCCACCATCTGCTGCACCCGGTCGGCGAGGAGTTCGTGCTGCTGGTCCTCGCGCAGGCCCAGCTCCACCGAGCGGGCGGTCGAACCCAGGTCCGCGACCGCCTGACCCAGCTGACGCAGGCCCGCGCCGTGGAACACCTTGCCCGCCGTCTTGCCGACGGCGAAGCGGGCGAGTGCCGCCGCATCCTTGCCCTTGAACTGCTTCGCGTAGTCGCTCAGCAGTCGCTTGCCCACCAGCTGCAGCAGGACGTTGTTGTCGCCCTCGAAGGTGACGTAGATGTCGAGGTCGTGGTGCAACCCCACCAGACGGTTCTCGGCGAGGAAGCCCGCGCCGCCGCAAGCCTCGCGGCACTCCTGGATCGTGTCCAGCGCGTTCCAGGTGCTCAGCGGCTTCAGCGCCGCGGCGAGCGTCTCGAGGTCCTCGCGCTCGTCCGGGGTGTCGGTGCGCCCGGAGAACACGCCGTCGAACTTCTTCAGGAACTCGTCGTGGGCGAACGCCTGCGCGTAGACCGTCGCCAGGCGCGGAAGCAGCCGGCGCTGGTGGCGGCCGTAGTCCAGCAGCACGACCTCCGGCGTTCCCGCGCCGGAGTCGAACTGGCGGCGCTGGTTCGCGTAGGTCGTCGCGATGTACAGCGCGAGGGCGGCACCCGTGGTCGCGGCGCCGTCCAGCGAGATGCGGCCCTGCACGAGAGCACCGAGCATCGTGAAGAAGCGGCGGCCGGGGCTGGCGATCGCGCTGGAGTAGGTTCCGTCCGCGGCGACGTCCCCGTAGCGGTTGAGCAGGTTCTCCCGGGGGACGCGGACCTGGTCGAAGTGCAGCCGGCCGTTGTCGATGCCGTTCAGGCCGCCCTTCACGCCGTCGTCCTCACCGCCGATGCCGGGGAGGAACGCCCCATCCTCGTCGCGGATCGGGACGAAGAAGCAGTGCACGCCGTAGTTGACGCCGCCCGTGATGAGCTGCGCGAAAACCGTCGCTGCGCGCCCGTGCACGGCCGCGTTGCCGAGGTAGTCCTTCCAGGCGCCCCGGAAGGGCGTGTGGATGACGAACTCCTCGGTGTCGACGTCGTAGGTCGCCGTGGTGCCGATGGCGGCGACGTCGGAGCCGTGCCCGGTCTCGGTCATGGCGAACGCGCCCGGAAGGGCCATGTTCGCGACGTCCTTCAGCCACTTGTCGTGGTGCTTCTTGGTACCGAGCTGCTGGATGGCGGCGCCGAAGAGGCCCCACTGCACACCGGCCTTGATCTGGAGGCTCGGGTCCGCGAGGACCAGCTCCTCGAACCCGGCGATGTTCGCGCCGTTGTTGTCCTCGCCGCCGTACTCGGCGGGATACGCGCGTGCGGAGGCGCCGTTCTCGACCAGCAGGTGCAACTGGCTGAGCACGCGCTCGCGGTGCTCGTCGACCGACAGACCGTCCACGCGCCAGAAGGCGGGGTCCTTGATCATCTGGCGGGCCGCACGCCGGGTGTCGCCCCACGTCCCGAGAAGCAGATCGGTCACCGCGGCGACGTCGATGCGTGCCTCCGCGGCTTCGCTCGCGGAGTGGGCGGCGGTGGGGGCGCCGCCGGCGGGGGTGCGCGTGCTGGTGGCGGGCTTGGAGGTTCGGACGACGGCGTCAGCCATGGCATCACCCTTCGTTTCGGAGACGATGGAAGTCACCTTCAACGTAGGAGACCCACAAGCACACCCCAACTCACCTAGAGGTAAGTCACAAACCCGCGGCGGCGCGGTGCCGCCGCGCCTTGTGCGTCGGCTACATCCGCCCGCCTGCCGCGGCCGGGCCGGGCGGGGGGCACGGCGAGACGCGCGGGTAACGCGGGGGCGCGGGGTCAGGAAGCGGCGATGACCTCGAGCACGGCCTCGCCGTACGCGTCCTTCTTCTTGGCGCCGATACCGCTGATCCCGTCGAGGTCGGCCAGCGCGGCGGGCCGGTGTTCGGCGAGCGCCCGCAGGGTGGCGTCCCCGAACACGATGTACGCCGGCACACCCTGCTCGCGTGCGGTCTGGGCGCGCCACTCGCGGAGGGCCTCGAACAGCCCCCGGTCACCCTCGGCGAGGGTGTCGGATGCGGACGCACGCCGCGCCCGCGGGGCGCTCGCGGGACGGCCCATCACGTCGCGCCGCAGCGGAACCTGCTCGTCTCCGCGCAGCACCGCCGCGGCGGGCTCGCCGAGCGCCAGCGTCCCGTAGTCGCCCTTGGCGACCAGGATGCCCCGGGCCAGCAGCTGCCGGACGACACTGCGCCAGTCCTGGTCGCTGAGGTCGGCACCGATCCCGTAGGTCGCGAGCTCGTTGTGCCGTTGCTGCCGGATGCGTTCGGTGTCCGCGCCGCGGAGGATGTCGATGATCTGGCCGGCTCCGAAGGACTGGTTGCGCTCCCGCTGCAGGCGCACCACGGTCGACAGTAGCTTCTGCGCGGGGACGAGCCCGTCGAAGGTCTCGGGCGGCGTCAGGCAGGTGTCGCAGTTGCCGCAGGGATCGGACTGCTGCCCGAAGTAGCCGAGAAGGTTCTGCCGACGGCATCCCACGGTCTCGCACAGGGCGAGCATCGCATCGAGGTGCTGACCGAGCCGCATCTTGTACGTGCGGTCCCCCGGGCTCTGATCGATCATGCGCCGCTGCTGGACGACGTCGCCCAGCCCGTACGCCATCCAGACGACCGACGGCTCGCCGTCGCGGCCGGCGCGACCGGTCTCCTGGTAGTACCCCTCGACGGACTTCGGCAGGTCGATGTGCGCGACGAAGCGCACGTCCGGCTTGTCGATCCCCATGCCGAAGGCGATCGTCGCGACCATGACGACACCGTCCTCACGGAGGAAACGGGACTGATGCCGGGCGCGCATCTCCGCGGGCAGACCCGCGTGGTAGGCGAGCGCGTCGATCCCCTGCGTGCGCAGGTACTCGGCGGTCTGCTCCACGCTCTTCCGGCTGAGGGCATAGACGATGCCCGCCGACCCGCCCTCCTGCTGGGACCGGATGAACGACACGAGCTGACGGCGCGGATCGACCTTGGGTTCGATGCGGTACTGGATGTTGGGACGGTCGAAGCTCGCGACGAAGTGCTTGGCATCGCCGAGGCCGAGCCGCTCGGTGATCTCCCGGTGGGTCGCCCGGGTCGCCGTGGCGGTGAGCGCCATCCGCGGGACCCCCGGGAACTGCTCACCCAGGCCTCCCAGGGCGAGGTAGTCGGGCCGGAAGTCGTGACCCCACTGCGACACGCAGTGGGCCTCGTCGATCGCGATGACGGAGAGCCGCCCCCGGGAGAGCAACGCAGCGGTCGAACTCAGGTTGAGGCGCTCGGGCGCGACGTAGAGCAGGTCGAGGTCGCCGACGACGTAGGCCCGCTCGACCGCCGCCCGTTCGGCGGGGCTCTGGGTGGAGTTCAGGAACGCGGCACGGACACCGTTGGCGAGCAGGGCCTCGACCTGGTCGTGCATGAGGGCGATGAGCGGGCTGACGACCAGCCCGGTTCCCGGACGCACCAGCGCCGGGACCTGGTAGGTGACGCTCTTGCCCCCACCGGTCGGCATCAGCACGATCGCGTCGCCGCCGCCGACGACCTGGGCGACGATATCGGCCTGGTCGCCGCGGAAGGCGTCGTAGCCGTAGACCTCCTTGAGGACGGTCAGCGGATCGGCGCCGGTGAAGTCGCGGTGCTGCGGCAGCGCATCGGCGGATGCGGCCGTGCCGGAGGCGAGCGGACCCGCATCCGTCGCCGGTGCCGCGTACCGGGGCGCAGGGCCGGGATCCGGCATCGCGTCGTATCCCGCGGGCACGTCGTCGTAGGGCGGCGGGCCGTCGTCGTACGGCGGCGGCGCGTCCTCGTCGGTGGGCGGGGCCCAATCGTCGAGGGGGAGGTCGCCGTACGGAGAGTCGATCGGCGCGCGGGTCATCCCTCCAGGGTAATCGCGACCGCCGACCTCGCCGCCCGGGATGCGGTCAGCACCACTTGTCGGCGAGGGCGTTCACCACCGTGAGGTTGCGGTTGGTGGCGACGCCCAGGAGCTTCGCCGCCTGCAGGGGGTCGACGGTGCCGTTCTGATAGCCGGCGGCGAGCAGCGCATGCACGGCCCGGCCGCGCACGATCATCTCGCCGGCGGGGCCCGACGTCGCCTCGACCTGTGCGATCACGTCGTCCGGGAGTTCGTCCTTCAGCAGGTAGACGTAGTGCCGGGCGGCGTCGGGCCGGGTGGCGCTCACCTCGCGGGCGGAGGCGGCGAGTTCGGCGAACTGGTCCGCCCGGAAGACGATGGTCGGTACCGGGAAGCCGCGGTTCTCGAAGAACGCCCGCTCCAGCGCGTCCTCGATCCGGCCGCGGGAACGCATGCGGGTCGTGAACCGGACGTTGCCGGTGTTGATGTGCGTGACGATGTCCTCGAATCCCACGGACTCGACCGCGCGCCGGATCTCGTCCTTCGGGAACACCCGCTTCGCGCCCAGGTTGATGGCGCGCAGGAACGCCAGGTACGTCGACATCCGCCCATTGTGCGGGTGACCGCCGTGGTCGCGCCACAACTCCTGCAATCCGGCCGCCGTGGCGGTGTGGATGGGCTCAGCCCGGCACTTTGCAGGAGTTGTGCGGGAAGAGGTGCCACCACCTGCGCCGGCAGGGCCCCCGAGGGTCAGGGGAAGGCGGACTTCAGCTCCACGATCCGACGCGCCGAGGCGTCGACCTTCTCCCGGAAAACCGGGTCGCTCTCAGCGCGGTCCCGGACGGCCGCGTACATCTCCGGGAACACGGATGCGTCGGCCGAGACGAGCAGCAGATCGACCCCCGCGTCGATCGCCAGCGTCGCCCGGTCGGCGGGCGTCCAGCGCTCGACCTGGGCGGTGGCGGAGAGGTCGTCGGTCATGACCACGCCGTCGAACCCCACCTGGTCCCGGAGGAGCCCCGTCACGACCGGCGCGGAGAAGGCCGCCGGGGCGGTGGGGTCGATCAGCTCGTACACGGCCGTCGCCATCATGACCACGGCCGGCCCCTGCGGGATCAGCGTGCGGTAGACGGCCACGTCGGCGGATGCGGCGTCCACCGTCGTGTCCAGGACGTCCGCGGCGTAGTCGGTGTTGCCGGTCACGCGGCCGAGTCCCGGGAAGTGCTTGAGCGTCGGCAGGATGCCGGCGTCCCGCATCCCCTGGGCGAAGGCACCGGCTTTGGCGGCCACGGCGGCCGCGTCGAAGCCGTACTCCCGGTTGTAGATGCCGATGGGCTTGTTGTCGGCGGCGGTCTCCGGGCTCGTGACGATGTCCACGACCGGGGCCAGGTTCATGTCGATGCCGGCCGCGGCGAGCTGTGCGCCCCATCGCGCCGCGTCCGCACGCAGGGTGGCGTCGTCGCGCTGGGCCGAGGTCAGCGCCGTGGGCATGGCTTCGAAGCCCTCCCCGGAGAGCACCTGCACGTCGCCGCCTTCCTGGTCGGTCGCGACCCACAGGCGCGGCGCCTCCGGATCGTGCAGATCCGTGAACTCGGCGACCAGCTGAGCCGTCGCCGCAGCGCCCGCGGACGACCGGCCGTGCAGGAAGATGCCGCCGATGCCGTCGTCCGCCACGGCCGCCAGCGTGACCGGATCCGCGCCGTCGACGGAGGTGCCGACCATGAAGAGCTGGCCGACGCGCTCTTCGAGGGACAGATCCGCAATCGGATCCGCCACCGTCGGAGTCGGGCTCGGGGTGGGGGTGGTCGTCGTCCCGGACGGGGTCGGCGTCGCAGGCACTTCAGGGACGCAGGCGGTGAGCGCACCGAGGAGGATCAGGGCGATCGTCGCGCCCCGTAGTCGTCGGCCGGTTCCCATGCGCCCAGTCTCCCTCCTCCCCATCTGAATCGCCGGGGAGGGACGTTCGGGCGTCCGTGCACTCAGAGCCGGACGACCTCGGTGACACGGACGACGGCCGCGCCCTCCTCGGCGGACGCCGCCAGGTCGACCTCCGCGCGGATCCGCCAGTCGTGGTCGCCGTCGGGATCGTCGATGATCTGCTCCACCCGCCACACCCCTGCGGCGGCGTCGGACTCGTCGATGACGCACAGCGCGGGCGAGCGGGCGGGTCCGCCGGTGAGGATCTCGTCGTGCTCGTCGAAGTAGGCGTCGAGCGCGGTGGACCAGTCGATGTCCGGGTCCAGGGCGTTCAGCTCGTCGTCGCTCTGCCGCGCGGCGAGCGTGACCCGGCGGAACAGCTCGTTGCGCACGAGCACCGTGAACGCGCGACGGTTGACCAGCACGGACGGCGGCGCCGGTGGCACGACCGGTTCACCGGGAGTCCCCGCATCCGGGTGGATGAGGCTCTCCCACTCGTCGACCAGGCTGGAGTCGACCTGGCGGACGAGCTCCCCCAACCACTCGATGATGTCGAGCAATTCGTCGGTGCGCGCCTCGGCGGGCACGGTCTGACGGATGGCGCGGTAGGCGTCGCTGAGATAGCGCAGCACGAGCCCTTCACTGCGCGCCAGCTGGTACCAGTTGACGAACTCGGCGAAGGAGAACGCCTGCTCGAACATGTCGCGGACGACGGATTTGGGTCGCAGCTCGAAATCCCGTACCCAGGGCTGGCTGGACGCGAAGACCTCGAAGGACTGCGCCAGCAGGTCGGCCAGGGGCTTCGCGTAGGTGACCTCCTCGAGGAGGGCCATGCGCTCGTCGTAGTCGATGCCCTCGCGCTTCATCGCGGCCACCGCCTCGCCGCGCGCCTTGTACTCCTGCTGTGCGAGCACCGGACGCGGGTCGTCCAGCGTCGACTCGATCACGCTCACGACGTCGAGCGCGTAGTGCGCGGTGCCGACGCCGTCGACCCCGTCCTCGGGATCGAGCAGTTCGATGGCGGCGAGCGCGAAGGGTGAGAGCGGCTGGTTGAGCGCGAAGTTGGGCTGCAGATCCACGGTCAGCCGGATGGTGCCCGGTTCGCCCGGCGTTCCGGGCGGCACGATCTCGACCACACCCGCGGTCCGCAGCGTCTGGAAGATCGCGAGCGCGCGGCGAGCCAGCGCGTAGCGGCGGGCGAGCGGCTCGTGGTTGTCGAAGACGAGCGAGCGCACATTGCCGAAGACGTCCCCGCCGCGGCCGATGACGTTGATGAGCATCGCCGCGGTGAGCTTCATCTGCGGCACCAGGGGCTCCGGGGGCGCCTCGATCAGACGCTCGAACGAGCCCTGACCCCAGTTGACGACCCCGGTGGGGGCCTTCTTGCGCACGATCTTCTTCCGCTTCGCGGTGTCGTCGCCGGCCTTGCGGAGCGCCTGCTCGTTCTCGATCTCCCACTCCGGCGCCATCACCACGACGTTCCCGTAGGTGTCATAGCCCGCGCGTCCCGCGCGTCCGGCGATCTGGTGGAACTCCCGCGCACTGAGCTGACGCATCCGCGTGCCGTCGTACTTGGACAGCGCGGTGATGAGCACCGTCCGGATGGGGACGTTGATGCCGACCCCGAGGGTGTCGGTGCCGCAGATCACCCGCAGCAGTCCCTGTTGTGCGAGGGTCTCCACCAGCCGGCGGTAGCGCGGCAGCATGCCGGCGTGATGCACGCCGATGCCGGCGCGCACGAGCCGGGAGAGGGTCTTGCCGAAGGCCGTGGTGAACCGGAACCCGCCGATCGCCTCGGCGATCTCGTCGCGCTGGACCCGGGTGGCGACCTTGACGCTCGCGAGGGCCTGGGCGCGCTCCATGGCCTGGGACTGGGAGAAGTGCACGATGTACACGGGGGATTCGTGCTCTTCGAGCAGGGTCTCCACCAGTTCGTGCGCGGGCTTTCGGGCGTAGGAGAAGTGCAGCGGCACGGGACGTTCCACGCCGGTCACCTCCACGACCGGACGGCCGGTGCGCCGGGCGAGGTCCGCGGTGATCGGGCTCACATCGCCGAGCGTCGCCGACATGAGCAGGAACTGGGCGCGCGGCAGCGAGAGCAACGGCACCTGCCACGCCCACCCCCGATCCGGATCGCCGTAGTAGTGGAACTCGTCCATCACGACCTGGTCGACGTCCGCATCCGACCCCTGCCGCAGCGCGAGGTTGGCCAGGATCTCCGCGGTGCAGCAGATGATCGCGGCGTCGGGGTTCACCGAGGAGTCCCCGGTGACCATGCCCACGTTCTCCGCCCCGAAGATGTCGACCAGCGCGAAGAACTTCTCGCTCACGAGCGCCTTGATCGGGGCGGTGTAGTACGAGCGGCCACCGCGGGCGAAGCAGGCCGCGTGCGCGGCGATCGCCACGAGGGACTTGCCGGTGCCCGTCGGCGTGGACAGGATCACGTGGGCGCCGGAGACGAGTTCGATGACCGCCTCGTCCTGGGCGGGGTACAGCTCGATGTCACGATCGAGCGTCCACGACAGGAACGCGTCGTAGAGCGCATCCGGGTCGTCGCCGGCACCGCGGACGAGGTCGGCGAGGGAAGCGGTCATCCTTCGAGTCTGCCGGATGCGGCGCCCGCGCCGGGCCGTGCTCCACCCCGGCGGCGGCCCTACAGGGCCTGCGCCGGACCCCTCACCACCCCAGTTTGTGCGTCGGGGTGAAGGTGATCAGCGTGGAGAAGACCTCGGCCATCTTCTCCAGGGGCATCCCGTAGGCGGCGATCGCCTCCCGGTACTTCGCCTCGTACGGCTCACGGAACCGCCCGAGCCACTCCGTCACACCGCCGTCGGTGACCTCCACCGTGCCGCGGAACACCAGCACGTCGTCGCCGTGCGGACCGTCCGCGTTCAAGTGCATCAGGACGCGGGGGTCGCGGCGGACGTTGGCCACCTTCACCGTCCCCGGCTCGCTGAGCACGTAGATGCGGCCCTCGTCCCAGAAGAACCACACCGGGACCGCTCGCGGCGCCCCGTCCTTCCCGATGGTCGTGAACCAGGCGATGAGGTCGGTGGTGAGCATGCGCAGGTGCTTCTCGGTGGCCGGATCGCCGGCGTCGAACAGTTCGTCCATGAGGTCTCCTTCGTCCGTGCGGCTCACGTTATGCCCGAGCGCCGACGCGCGCGATCGGCTTGACGCGCGCGATCGGGCGGCCGGGCACCATGGCGCCCCTCGTCGCCTGCGCCTAGCGTGGAGAGCCAGCGACGAAAGGACCCGCCATGACCGACGCCGATGCCCCGGTGCACGTCGAACGGAACGACGCAGGATCCCGCTACGACATCCGGCTGGGGGAAGAGCCCGTGGGTGCCGCCTTCTACCGGGTGGACGGGTCCGGCCGCGTCGTCTTCACGCACACCGAGATCGACCCGGCCTTCGGCGGACGAGGGCTGGGCTCCGCCCTCGCCGAAGGTGCGTTGACGGATGCGGCCGCGCGCGGCGAGACGGTGGTGCCGAGGTGCCCCTTCATCGCCGAGTACCTCCGTGAGCACCCGATCGACGGCCTCCAGGTGGACTGGCCCGCCGACGGCGGCGAGAATCCGGCACGATGACCCGCCTGGACGCGGAGGTCGACGCCACCACCGAGGCGCCCGTGCCGCCGGCCGGGCCCCGCGCCGTCCTGCTCGAGTCCCGGGACGTCCCGCTCGGCGGTCTGCGCGGCATGCAGGTGCACCGGGTCCTGCCGCACCGTGACCTGCCGATGGTGGGTGCCTGGTGCTTCCTCGACCGGTTCGGGCCGCAGGAGGCCCGGATGCGCGTGGAACCGCATCCCCACATCGGCCTGCAGACCGTCACCTGGCCGTTCGTGGGGGATGTGCGCCACCGCGACGCTGTCGGCAGCGACGTCGTGATCTCGCGCGGTCAGCTGAATCTGATGACCAGCGGGGAGGGGATCGCGCACAGCGAGTATTCGCTCACGGACGAACCGATCCCGCTGGACGCGCTGCAGCTGTGGGTGGCCCTGCCGGAGTCCCGGCGGCACGGTCCGCCCGCCTTCGAACAGCACACCCGGCTCCCCGTGGCGGCCCTGGAGACGAGCGGGGAGGGACGAGCGGAGGCGACCGTCGTCCTCGGCGAGTTCGCGGGCGTCACGTCGCCGGCGAGCGCGTACACGCCCATCGCCGGCGCGGAGGTGCGCATCCCGCCCGGAGCCCGAGCGGTCCTGCCGCTGCATCCGGAGTGGGAGTACGCGATCGTCGGGATCGACGGCGACCCCCTCGTACATGCGGAGCCCGCGCGGAGCGAGGACGGCGACGTCCCCCTCGCCGCACTGCAGCTGCTCTATCTCGGCGTCGGCCGGGACCGCATCGAGGTCGGGTCCGCTTCGGGGGCGACGCTCTTCCTGCTGGGCGGCGAGCCGTTCCAGGACGAGATCGTCATGTGGTGGAACTTCGTCGGCCGTTCGCACGAGGAGATCGTCGCGGCCCGGGACGAATGGGAGTCCGGCTCCCCGCGATTCGGTCACGTCATCGGCCACGGTGATGAGCGGGTCCCGGCTCCTCCGCTGCCCGGGGTCCGGCTCACCCGACGGCGACGCCGGATGTGAGACCCGGCGTACGCATGACGGAGGCGGGGCGGGTCGAACACCCACCCCGCCTCGTCACGCGGGTTACTTGCGGCCGGTCACCTGACGGGCCACGATCTCGCGCATGATCTCGTTGGTACCGCCGTAGATGCGGTGCACGCGGGCATCCACGAACGCACGCGCCACCGGGTACTCGAGGATGTAGCCGTAGCCGCCGTGCAGCTGCACGCAGGTGTCCAGCACCTCCCACTCGCGCTCGGTGCACCAGAACTTCACCTTCGCCGCCTCTTCCGGCGTCAGCTTCTGCTGTCCGTAGAGCTCGATGGCGCGGTCGACGTAGGTCCAGAGCACATCCACGGTCGTGGCGATGTCCGCGAGCTTGAACCGGGTGTTCTGGAAGTCCGCGACCGGCTGCCCGAAGGCCTCACGGCTCTTCGTGTAGTCCAGCGTCCACAACAGCCCCGCCTCGGCCGCCGCGGCGGCGGCGACGCCGATCGAGAGGCGCTCGAGCGGCAGGTTGCGCATGAGCTGCACGAACCCGTGCCCGGGCTCGCCGCCGATGAGGTTCTCGTCCGGGATGAACACGTCGGTGAACGACAGCTCTGCCGTGTCGTGCCCGGCGAAACCCATCTTGTGCAGCTTCTTGCCGTGCTCGAAGCCCTCCATGCCGTTCTCGACCAGGACGAGGCTGAAGGCGTCGGGGCGGTTGCCCTCCCCGGTCTTCACGAACGTGACGAGCAGATCGGCGGTCTTTCCCGAGGAGATGAACGTCTTCGCACCGTTGAGGATCCAGCCGCCGTCGACCTTCTTCGCGACGCTCTTGATGCTGCGGAGGTCACTGCCGGTGCCGGGTTCCGTCATGGCGAGAGCGCCGATGACCTCTCCGGTCGCCATCCCGGGCAGCCACTTCTCCTTCTGCGCCTGCGTGCCGAAGTGGGCCAGGTAGGGCACCGCCAGGTCGTCCTGGATGCCGAAGGCTCCCGCGAGCGAGCCGAGACCGGCCTTGATGGTCTCCTCGTTGACGATCGCGCGGAACCGGTAGTCCTGCAGCATGCCGGCGCCGCCGAACTCCTCCGGAACGGAGAGCCCGATGATGCCGGACTCGCCGGCAGCCAGCATGGTGGCCCGGTCGACCTCGCCGTCCGCATCCCACTTCTCGCGCTTCTCGTTCGTGCCGTAGCGCTTGATGAACTCCTTGACGACGTCGCGGAATGCCTCGTGGTCCTCGTCGTAGATAACGCGCTCCATGGTGCGCCGGTCCTCCCTCTCCGCGGTGGCGGTTCTCAGGGCGACGCTGCGGCACGGGGTGCGCGCGGCGACGTCGCCACGTGCGCGATTCTAGGCGAAGCGCGCGGACGCGGCCAGGATGCTGTGGGATTCCATCCCGGCTGGCGCGGAACTGAGTTCCGCGATTGTCGGTCTCCGCGAAAGCCGATCAACCGGGGTAGGCCGGGGCCGCCGGAAGCCCGAAGAACTCCTCCAGGCTGCGCCATCCGCCCTCGTGATACGCGCGCGCCAGTTCCGGCCCGATGAACCTGAGGTGCCAGGGCTCCGCCTCATAACCGGTGATCGCGGTGCTGTCCGCCTCGTACCGGACGATGAACCCGAACTCCCACCCGTTCTGCGCGACCCACTGCCCCACCGGCGACGGGCCGAAGTCGTCGAGCGTGCCGCATCCCTCTGCGCACGGCATCAGATCCATCGTGATGCCGAGCTGGTGCTCGCTGTACCCGGGGCGCGCGCTGGAGACGTCCGCCTCAGCCTGTCCCCCGCGAGCGACGTTCTCGGCATACGTGCGGACCTGCATGTCGTACGAACGGTAACCGCTGAGCTGACCGATCTCCCCCACCCCCGCCTGCCGCGCCGCCGCGGCCATGGCGGCGAGCGCGTCGGCGGCGTCCTGGCGGAGGATCCCGCCGTTGAACGTCCGCAGACCCTCCACCGTCACCAGCCCCTGCGGTTCATAGGAGACCGGTTCGAGCGGACGCTGCTTGTTCACGACGACCCACCGCCGAGCGGGGTCCGAGAGCGAGATGCACGGCGCCGCACCGGTCACCACGGCCTCGCGGAAGGCGACGCCGCCGCCCGCCGCCACCACGACCGCCTCGTCGTCACCCGCCGCCATCGCGGCAGCGACCGCCGGGTCGTCGCAGATGGAGGGGGACGGGGCCACGGTGGTGAACCGGGGGGCGGGAAGCGACTGGACCCCGGCCGGTCGCGCTGCGGCAGCCTCCCCGCCCGTCTGGTCGGAGCCCGTCCCGCCGGTGATACCGGCGATACCCGCGATCACCGCGACCACGGCCAGCACCCCCAGGCACAGCACGGCGAGCCGCCGGCGACGGAGCCGGAGGGCTGTCGCGCGGGCGGCACGGCGGGTCGGGGCCGCCGCGGGTTCGGCGGGGTGGATCACCGGACCATTGTCCTCTACGCCGCCGGCGTCCGCGCCCCCACAGCGGACCGCGATGGATCTTGTGTACGATCGGCACGCCGACCGCATTGACTCCGGTTCGTCTTTTTGTTCTACTCGCTGTATGAGATGGCAGGGTCAGCAGGTGGGCGCGACGGATGCGGACGCGCTCCCGGGACTCGAGCGCCTCACGGGTCTCGTGCGCTCCGTGACGACCCCCGAGTTCGCGGGGATGACGTTCCACGAGGTGGCGGCGAAGTCGGCACTGAACCACGTGCCCGGCTCATCCGCGATGCCCTTCGACTGGACGGTGAACCCCTACCGGGGTTGCTCGCATGCCTGCGTCTACTGCTTCGCCCGCGGCACCCACACGTACCTGGACCTCGACACCGGTCGGGATTTCGACTCGCAGGTCGTCGTCAAGGTCAACGTCGCCGAGGTGCTCGAGCGGGAACTGCATCGGCCGTCCTGGGCGCGCGAGCACGTCGCGCTCGGGACGAACACCGACCCGTACCAGCGCGCCGAGGGACGCTACCGCCTGATGCCGGGGATCATCGACGCGCTCGCGGCTTCGGGCACGCCGTTCTCCATCCTCACCAAGGGCACGCTGCTGCGCCGGGATCTTCCGGTGCTGCAGCGGGCGCGTGAGCACGTCTCCGTCTCGCTGGCGATGTCGATCGCGGTCTACGACGACGAGCTGCAGAAGGCGATCGAGCCCGGGACGCCGACGGCGCAGGCGCGCCTCGACACCGTGCGGGCGGCGACGGACGCGGGGTTCCGGGTGTCCGTGTTCCTCATGCCCGTACTCCCCCACCTCACCGACTCCGCGGCGGCCCTCGATGACGCCCTGGCGCGGATCCGGGCCGCCGGCGCCGTGCGCGTCGTCTACGGCGCTCTTCATCTGCGCCCGGGCGTGAAGCCCTGGTTCATGCAGTGGCTCGCGCGGGAGCACCAGGAGCTCGTACCGAAGTACCTGGGTCTGTACCCGGGTGCGGCGACCTCAGCACCGAAGGGCTACCGGCAGTGGCTGGCGGGCCGCATCCGTCCGCTCCTGCGCGCGCACCGGCTGGACGGACGCGACGAGGAGGAGCCGGTGCGCGCGCGGCCGGTGTCCCCATCCGTGGCGCAGAGCGTGCGCACGACGGCTTCCGCCGCCACGGCAGGGCGCTCGCTCTTCGGCGACGATGCGGTGACCCTCGTTCCGGTCCGTCGGGGGCCGGGTCCCGTCCGTTCGACCGGCCGAACCCCGGCCATCGCCCCCGCCCCGCAGCCGCTGTTCTGACCGCTCCGGAGCCCTGCGCCCCGGCAAAAGACCGCGAGACTGCATCCCCCGCACGAGACGGAGCGTGGGAACGTCCGTCTCGTGGCGGGAGTGCAGTCTCGCGGTCGAGGGGATGCGGGATCAGCCGGTGACGTCGGCGAGCTGGCGGCCGGCGACCTCTTCGATCAGGTCGTCGCCGATGCTCACCTCGTCGAACGGCGCATCGATCTCGGCACGGCCGAGCAGCTCGGTCATGCGACGACGACGCTGGCGGGTGATGAGGGTCACCACCGTGCCTCGGCGGCCGGCGCGGCCGGTGCGGCCGGAACGGTGCAGGTAGGTCTTGAACTCGTCCGGCGCGTCGGCCTGGACGACCAGGTCGATGTCATCGACGTGGATGCCGCGGGCTGCGACGTCCGTGGCGACGAGCACCTGCACCTTGCCGTCGGTCAGACGCTGCAGATTGCGGGTGCGGCGTGCCTGGTTGAGGTCACCGTGCAGCGCCACCGCGGCGATACCGGCATCCTCGAACGCTTCGGCGAGCATCTCGGCGTAGGCACGGGTGCGGGCGAACACGAGCGTCTTCCCGTCACGGTCCACGAGAGAGGTGAGCATCTCACCCTTGTCCCGGTGGTCGATCACGAAGACCCGGTGGTCGATCGTGCCGGAGTCCTGCGTCTCACCGGCGACCTCGTACACGGCCGGATCGCGGAGGAACTCGTCGACCAGCGCCGCGACCTCACGGTCGAGCGTCGCCGAGAACAGCAGCTTCTGGCTGTGCGGGGCGGTACGGCGGAGGATGCGCTGCACCGGCTCGACGAAGCCGAGCTCGCACATGTGGTCCGCCTCGTCGAGCACCGCGATCTCCACCTGGGAGAGGTCGAGCTTGCCCTGGTTGACCAGGTCCTCGATGCGACCGGGCGTGCCGATGATGATGTCGACGCCCTTCTTGAGCGCGCCCACCTGACGCGCCTGCGGCACGCCACCGTAGATCTGCGTCGTGAACAGGCCGACGCTGCGCGCGATCGGCTGCACCGTACGGTCGATCTGGAGCGCGAGCTCACGCGTCGGCGCCATGATCAGTGCGCGGGGCGCACGCCCGAACTCGCGCTTCGTGCCGGCCTGCGCGCGCAGCACGTTCTCCACCAGCGGAGCACCGAAGGCGATGGTCTTGCCCGAGCCGGTACGGCCGCGGGCGAGGACGTCGCGGCCCTCGAGGATCGACGGCACGGTGGCCGCCTGGATCGGGAAGGGCGACGGAGCACCCAGCTCGGCGAGCGCCTTCACGATGTTCTGGCCGAGGCCCAGATCTCCGAACCCCTGGCCTTCGACGGCGGCAGCCACCACGGACTGCGCCTCGAGCCGCTCGTGCACGACATCCACGTTCGGGTCGTGCGCCTTGGGCGCGGCCTTCCAGTCCGAACGACCCGGTCCGTCCGTGCGACGGGGGCGGTCATCGGACGAACGCCGAGGACGGTCGTCGAACGACCGTGCCGGACGGCCCTCGGTGCGACGCGGGCGCTGGTCGTAAGACCGGGCGGACCCTTCGTCGAACGAGCGGCCGGGACGGTCGCCGAAGGAGCGGCGCGGCCGGTCCTCGGCTGCACGCGCGGGGCGCTCGTCGCGGACCGGACGGTCGTCGAAGCGGCGCTGCGGGCGATCGGAGTGCGCCGGGCGGCCCTCGAAGGAGCGTGCGGGACGGTCGTCCTGCGAGCGCCGCTGCGGGCGGTCGTCGTACGAGCGTGCCGGACGGCCGCCGGAGGGACGGGCGGGACGGTCGCTGTACGAGCGTGCCGGCCGGTCGTCGTTCCGACGCGGGCGGTCGTCGAACGAGCGTGCCGGGCGGTCGTCGTTCCGAGCCGGACGGTCGCCGTAGGAACGGGCCGGACGGTCGTCGTAGGAACGAGCCGGACGATCATCGTTCCGACGCGGACGGTCGTCGAACGAACGCGCCGGGCGCGCGCCGGTCGGGCGAGCGGGGCGGTCGGCGTAGGAGCGAGCGGGACGGTCGCTGTACGAACGCGCCGGCCGGTCGTCGTGGGAGCGCGCAGGGCGGTCGCTGTACGAACGCGCCGGACGGTCGTCGTTCCGACGCGGACGGTCATCGTAGGAACGAGCCGGACGGTCATCGTACGAACGAGCGGGTCGGTCGTCGTAGGAACGAGCCGGACGGTCGTCCTGACCGCGGCTCTGCGTACGGATGCCGCGAGCTTCGTCGCGTCCGGCGCGCTCCTGCGCGGTCCAGCGGCGCTTCGGGGCGGCCGACTCGGTGGTCTCCTCCGCGCGGTACCCGCGGTGGCCGGCGCTCTTGGATCCGGTCGTCCCGGCCGAGGCCTCGCCCGGGCGACGCTTACGGTCCTGGAACGAGGTCTTCGCGCCGTAGCGCGGCTCGAAGTTCTTGGCGGGTCGTCCGCCGGCGGGTTTCTTGCTCTTGGGCATGGTGGTGTCCTTCTGGGTTCTCTCGCACGAGAACAGCACCCACGTACACGTGGGGATACCCGGACAGTCGTCGGCCGGGGGCCATTATCGATGATGATCATGCGCGCAGATCAGCGCTCACCATCGGCCCCTTGGACTCACAAACCCATCCGCGCAGCATGCGCGGTGTCCAGAGCCGACGCTCCAGGGTAGCCCACCGACCTGAGAGGAGCCCGGCCACGGTCTACCCTGAAGGGATGAGCAGCGACCCCACGGGACGACGCTTCGTCCTCACCTCGTCCGCGGGTTCCGCCGAGATCGCCCAAGTGGGTGCGGCACTGCGCGCCCTCCGCATCGGCGCCACCGATCTCGTCCCGCGCTACCCCGACGCGGCGCCCACGCCCGCCGCATCCGGTGTCGTGCTCGTCCCCTGGCCCAATCGGATCCGGGACGGGCGTTGGACCCAGCGCGGCGAGACCCATCAGCTCGCGATCAGTGAGCCGAAGTTGGGGAACGCCTCGCACGGGCTGCTGCGCTTCACTCCCTACCGGGCGGTCGCGGAGCGCGCGGATGCCGTCAGCCTCGCCGCGGAGGTGTTCCCGCAGACCGGCTACCCCTTCCACCTCGACACCCGCGTCACCTACACGCTCACGGATCACGGCCTCGACGTCGCGCACAGGATCGTCAACGTGGGCATGCAGACCGCGCCGGTCGCGGTGGGGACGCACCCCTACCTCTTCATCTCCGACGTCCCGACCGCCGACCTGCGAGTGCAGCTCGACGCGGAGTCCTGGTTCCGCACGGACGACCGGAGCCTCCCCGTCGGCGAGGAGCCGCTCGACCCGCCGCATGACCTCCGCGCCCCACGCCGCCTCGGCGACCTGGACCTCGACACCGCGTACGCGGGTCTGCCGCGCGGGGCCGACGGGCGCGCCCGCGGCGTCCTGCACGCCCCCGATGGTCGCCGCCTGGAGCTGTGGGCGGGACGCGACTTCGACTTTCTGCAGGTGTTCACCACGGACCGCTACCCCGGCCAGGACCTCGCCGTGGCGATCGAGCCCATGACCGCGCCGGCCGATGCCTTCAACTCGGGACGCGGTCTGCGCTGGCTCGAACCCGGCGACGCGTGGGATCTCGAGTGGGGTCTCGCACTGCACTCCTGAGCGCGTCGAGGCACCCTACGGCGGCGCATACTCCGTCACGACTCGTCAACCGGTAACACGCGCCGGACCTGCTGTTAACCGATGGACTATATCTTTAGGTACAGCGGGGCGACCCGCCGTGCCGGGGGACCTGCTTCCGGCGCTTCACATCCGGTGCGGGACGGGGCTAAGGCGCCCTCACCGGCATAACCGGTGTCCGTCTGGGTGGAGGGTACCCGCATGCGTCTCGCAGTTCCGTTCTTTTCCGGTGTCTCATCGGCCGTGATCGCTTTCGGCCAGACACCGCCGGAGCGCACTCGCGTGCGGGCGTGGACGGCACGTCTGCTCGGCGCCAGCGCCATGCACCTCGCGGTCCTGGTGCTGCTCATCCTGGTCGTCGGCATCGGCATCTCCATCGCCACCACGACCGACCCGCAGTGGTGGCGTCTGCACTTCAGCCAGCTCGGCACGTTCAAGAACGGGTCGGCCGCCTTCTTCAACGGCGCGCTCATCGTGGGCGGAAGCGCCGTCGTGATCTTCGGGCGGGCTGCCGCGCGTGAACTGCGGAGCCTCGGGCGCAACCGTGTCCGGCGCGGAACCGCCCGCACCGCCCGCATCTGCTTCTCCACGATCGGCGTGAATCTCGCCCTCGTCGGTTGCATCCCGCTCAACTCGAACGGATTCGTGCACGACCGGGTCGCTGCGGGCATGGTGCTCGGCTTCGCCACCCTGCTGCTGGTGAGCCCGGTCATGATGCACCGCATGCCGCGCCGGCTGCTCCTGGCGACGGTCGCCATCTTCGTCGTCCTCTTCGCCGGCGCCTGGGTCTTCGTCACCGGCGACATCAACCTGGCCCTGTTCGAGGTCATCGCCTTCGGGTCCATGTTCGCGTGGTCGGGCGTCTTCCTCAGCGCCCTCACGGTGTCCGCGCAGCGGGATGCCGCACTCACCCCCTCCGCCGCCCCGGCCGTCGTCGCCGCCGCCCCGGCCGTCGTCTCCGCTGCTCCGGTCGCCGCCCCGGCCTCCATCCCGAGTGCGGCCCGGGCGATCGCCGCGCCGACGGCCGCCGCCGCCGTGGGGATCGCACCCTCGGCACCGGCCGAGCAGGACGCCCCCCGGCCGGTCGCCGCTACTGCGCGGCGCTCCGCAGTGCCCGCCGCGTGGGCGGAGGTCCGTCCGGTCCGCCATCTGGCGCCGCGTCGCCCTCGGGCGCATCGCCGCGTGACGCGGCGCGACGTTCCCGTGCGCCCTCGACGAGGTTGTACAGCGTCGGCAGGACGAGCAACGTCAGAACGGTCGAGGACAGCAATCCGCCGATGACGACGATCGCCAGCGGCTGGGAGATGAACCCGCCGTGACCGGTGATGCCGAGCCCCATCGGCGTCAGCGCCAGGATCGTCGCCAGCGCCGTCATCAGGATCGGCCGCAGTCGGCGTGACCCACCCGCGATCGTCGCGTCGTGGGCGTTCATGCCCTTCTCCCGGTACTGGTTCACGAGGTCGACGAGCACGATCGCGTTCGTGACCACGATGCCGATGAGCATGAGCACGCCGATCAGCGAGGCGACGCCCAGCGGCACTCCGGTCGCCAGCTGCAGGAGGATGGCGCCGGTCGCGGCGAAGGGCACCGAGACGAGCAGCAGCAGCGGCTGGCGGAGCGACTTGAAGGTCGCCACCATCACGATGTACACGATGAGGATGGCTGCGAGCAGGGCCAGCCCGAGCTGAGCGAACGCGTCCGTCTGCTGAGTCAGCACGCCGCCGATCGAGGCGTCCGCGCCGGCCGGGAGCGCGACATCCGCGAGGGCGGTGTTCACGGTGGCGGACACCGCGGTCAGGTCGTCCCCGGAGGGAGTGACCGTCACGGTCGCGGTGCGCTGCCCGCGGGTGGTGGTGATCGAGGTCGGGCCCTGGCTCTCCTCGACGGTGGCGATCTCGTCCAGCCGCACCGGGCCCGCTGCCGACGGCACCTGCAGGGCGCGCAGTTCATCGAGGGTCGCCGGGCGCTGAGCGGCGGCCAGATAAACGGTCAGGGTGGTGTCGTCGATCTCGACCGCCCCGATGGAGCGCGGCTGCATCGTGTTGGACACCAGCGCACCCACGGCGACCTCGGACAGCCCGAGCGACGCCGCCTTGTCGCGGTCGACCACCACGGCGATGTACGGCAAGGATGCGGACAGGTTCGTCCGGACCTGGCTGATGCCCTCGGAGCCGTCGAGCGAAGCGACGACGGCGTCCGTCGCTTCCTGCAGCGTCTGCTGATCGGGGGCGGTGACGTCGATCTCGATGTCGCTGGAGCCGAAGCCACCACCGGATGCGGCGACCGTGATGGTCCCGGCACCCTCGAGGCCCGCGACGGCGTCCTGCACCCGCTCGCGCAGCTCGACCTGGTCAGCGTCCGCATCCGTGGTGATGGAGTAGGTGATCCCCCCGCCACCGCCGGCGAACGCGTCGCGGATGGCGGATCCGCTGGATCCGATGGAGACCTGGACGGTCTCGATCCCGTCGAGTTCGACGATCGCGTCCTCGACCAGCTGGGCTGCGGCATCCTCGGCCTCGAGGCTGGAGGACGGGCCCAGGGTCTGGGTCATGCTGAAGGTGTTCTGCCCCGAGTCGCCGATGAAGTTCGTCTTCATGAGCGGTGCCAGCGCCGCCGTGCCGATGAGCACGATCACCGCCAGCCCGAGCGTCGCCCAGGAGTGGGCGAGCGTCCAGGAGAGCACCGGCAGGTAGGCCTTCTGCAGGCGCGAGGGCGGGGCCTCCGGGGACTCGGGATCGACCGGCGAGCCGGACGCGTCCAGCAGGGGCTTGCCCGGGCGCAGGAACCAGTAGGCCAGCACCGGCACGATGGTGAGGGCGACGAACAACGACGCCACCATGGCGATGGTGACTGTCAGCGCGAAGGGCCGGAACAGCTCGCCGGTCAGGTCCCCGACGAACGCGATCGGCAGGAACACCGCGACGGTCGTGATCGTGGAGGCGGTGATGGCCGCGGCGACCTCGCGGACGGCCAGCAGGATGGAGGCGCGCTTGTCCGCGTCGCCCACGTAGTGCCGTTTGATGTTCTCGATCACGACGATGGAGTCGTCCACCACGCGACCGATCGCGATCGTCAGCGCACCGAGGGTGAGGATGTTCAGGGAGTAGCCGAATGCCTGGATGCCGATGAACGTGATGAGCACGCTCGTCGGGATCGAGATGGCCGTGACCATGGTCGAGCGCACCGACAGCAGGAACAGCAGGATCACGAGCACGGCGAAGACGAGCCCGAGCAGGCCCTCCTCGGCGAGAGCCTGGATCGACTGCTCGATGTACGGCGCCTGGTCGAAGACGATGGAGAACTCCGCGGCACCGCCGAGCGACTCGCTGAGGGCGGGGAGCGCGGCGGTGACGGCGCGGGAGACGTCCACCGTGTTGGCGGACGGCAGCTTCGTCACCGCGATGGTGAGCGCCGGCTCGCCGTCCACCCGGGAGACGGAGGTGATGGGGTCGGCGGCCTGCGCCACCGTCGCGACCGATCCGATCGTGACGGTGCCGTCCGCGGACTGCTCGGGCGAGGTCGGTACCAGCGGCAGCGCGGCGATCTCGTCGACGGAGGTGAGCTTCGTCCCGGTCTGGACCGTCAGGGTCTGGTCGCCCTCGGTGATCTGCCCGCCCGGGAACAGGACGCCGTTCTGATCGAGCGCGTCGGTGATGGCCTCCTGGCTGAAACCGGCGGCGGCCAGCGCTGCCTGATCGGGCGTGATCACCACGCGCTGCCCGACGCCGCCGACGATGCCGGCCGCGTTCACGCCGTCGATGTCCTCGAGCTCGGGGATGACGGTCCGCTCGAGCTGCGCCTGGATCTCGGACTCGTTCTCGTATCCGGTCACGGCGAGCTGGATGACGGGCAGGTCGTCGATCGAGACCGCGATGACGTTCGGTTCGACCGATTCCGGCAGCTGCGACTTGATCCGGTTGATCGCCAGGCTGATCTTCTGCTCGGCAGTCGCGAGGTTCGTGCCGTAGGTGAACGACGCCTGCACGATGGAGGCGTTGGTCGTGCTCGTCGCCGTGGTCGATTCGAGGCCCGCCACACCCTGGATGGCGTTCTCGATCGGCACCGAGACGTCGTTGGCCACGACCTCCGGCGAAGCGCCCGGGTAGGTCGACAGGATGGACAGCTGCGGGAACTCGATCGAGGGGATCAGTTCCTGCTTCAGGTTCACCAGGGCGAGCGAGCCGAAGACGGCGGCGACGATGGTCACGAGCGCGATGAGCGCGCGGTTCTTGAGGCTCAGGACGGCGAGTGAGGACACGGGCGCGCTTTCGTGACGGCCGGCGCGAACCGGATGCGGGAGGTGCGGCGCCGCGGAGCGGCATCGATACAGGAACGTATCGGCTCAGTATCCCATGCACCCGGGCGCCCGAGGCGGTTGGGCGGAGTACGCCCCGACCGCCTCGCGGTCAGCGCTGGACGAGTCTGCGCAGCGCCGTCTCCGGGGCGACGTCGGTCTCGAGCAGTCGCCCGCGGCCGTAGGCCTTCCACACCCGCGGATCGATGTAGCTGCTGCGGGCGACGGACGGAGTGTTGCCGAGGAAGCCGGCGGCCGCGCGGACCGCCTCGCGTTCGCTGATCTTGCGGGCCTTCTTCGTCTCGACGTGTCCGATCCGCGCAAGGGCGTCGGCGGCGACGATGGTGCCGCGGAGGGTGCGGAAGTCCTTCGCCGTGAAGTCACCTCCGGTCAGGGCGCGGATGTAGGCGTTGACGTCGGCGGGGGTGAGCGGCACCCGGCGCCGGCCGCGCCGGAACGTGAGCAGAGTCGAGCGCGGGCGTCCCGCCGTCAGGGGTTCGAGGGCGACCGCGAGATCCTCGTCGGCGAGTTCGATGTGCGCGTGGACGCCGCTCTTCGCCGGGAAGTCCAGGATGACCACCCCCGCCTCGATCGTCGCGTCCCTCCGCTGCAGGGTGGTCAGCCCACGGCCACCGCCGCGCGCCAGGTACGTCCGGGACCCGATGCGCAGCGCGCCCGAGTCGAGCAGCCGGAACGCGGTGGCCAGCGCCGCCTCCCGGGATTCGTCCGCGCGCCTCAGCGAAGCGGTCACCCTCCCCCGCGCATGCGGAAGAGCCTCGGCGAGCGCCAGGGCGCGGGCGTATTTGCCCTTGTCCCGCCGGGTCGACCAGTCCGGGTGGTAGAGGTACTGCCGCCTGCCCGCGTCGTCCGTCCCCACCGCCTGGATGTGGCCGTGCGGGTCCGTGCAGATCCACACGTCGCGCCAGGCCGGCGGGATCACCAGAGCCGCGATGCGTTCACGGTCGGCGTCGCCGATGGAGCCGCCGTCCGGGGCGGTGTACCTGAAGCCCTTGCCCGCCCGCACGCGGGTGATGCCCGCATCCGACCCGGGGTCGACGCGGTTGAGTCCCGGCACAGCGGTCAGTGGTTGCGCAGGGCCGAGATGAGCTCGGCCTTGCGCTGGGACGAGTACCCGGTGAGACCGAGCTCCTTGGCGCGGCCGCGGAGTTCCGCCACCGTCCAGTCCTCGTAGTCCCCCGATCGGCCACCGCGGGCGCCCACCTTCGAGCGACCGTCACGCGCGGCCGCGTTCGAGATCCGGGCAGCCTTCTCCTTCGACGCCCCGCCCTCGCGGAGCTCCTCGTACAGCTCCGGGTCCTTCAGACTGTTCGCCCCGCGTCCGCCTGGCATCCACCCGTCCCCTTCCGACGCGCACCCGCGCGCACCTCGGAAAATGACATTAGGCAGCCGATTGAGAGCCGTCTGGTGGTTGACATAAGGGCCGGACGGGGTTATCAGGGGTTATCACCGCGGCGAGAACGGCGTCAACCCCCCCGAGCCCCGAAGTGCCGTGATGGGAATGTGGTCTCTGTGCCGCCACGGCATCCGGGCGCAGCGCTATCCACCCGATAGGGCGCTCGTCAACTACGAGGAGAGTCTTCATGAACATCGTGCTTCTCATCATCATCGTCGTCGCCATTGTGCTGGCGATCGTCGGTGGACTGAACACCGCGCTCAGCTGGCTCCTGTGGGTCGCGCTGATCGTGGGCGTCATCGCGCTCATCGCGTTCCTCTTCCGAGTGATCAGCGGGAACCGGCGCGCCTGACCTCGACGTCGAACGAGTAGACGAAACGGATGCCGCGGACCTTCGGGTCCGCGGCATCCGTTTCGTCTCGTGCGCGACATCTCCCCCACCCGAGGCGTCAGGCCGAGGCGTCGAGGTGGTGGAACAGGGCGTCACGGACGAACCGCGCTCCCGCTTCGCCGCCGTAGTTCCGGGCGAACCGGGGGTCCGCAACGTACATGTCGGCGAGGCCACGCACGTATGCCGTTGTGTCCCCGCCCGGCGTCGCGGCGGGCGTACCCGGCATACCGGCGAGCCAGGCGATGTGACGCGCCGCGAGTTCCTGCGCGGCCGCACCTCGGGGATCGGCACCCTCCCGCGCCGCGTCCGCCCAGGCCGCGGCGAGGTCCGCAGCATCCTCCTCCCGCGCCGTCCGGTCCTGCCGGGACATCCCCGTCCACCAATCGTGCGCGCGCGTGGCAGCCTCCGCGCCCCAGCGCTCCTCGACCTCCTCGCGATACTGCGCGTGGTCGAACCCGTCGAACATCTTCTCCGCCACCAGTTCTCTCCTTCCCTGTCGTGCCTCGATGGTCGCTTCCACCGCGGCGATCCGGCGGGCCAGCCGTTGCTGCTCCGCCCGGAGACCCCCGAGGTGCCGGGTCAGAGCGACCTCGTCGGGTTCGCCGCGATCCAGCACCGCACGGATCTCGGCGAGCCCCACGCCGGCTTCCCGGAGCAGCAGGATCCGCTGCAGACGGACGAGGGCGTCGTCGTCGTAGAACCGGTATCCGCTCCCCGCCGTGCGGCTGGGCGGAAGCAGGCCGATCGCGGCATAGTGGCGCAGCGTCCTGCTGGTGATGCCGGTGACCCGGACCACATCCTGTATCCCGAGTTCCATGGGACCTCCTTCGCTTCATCCACGGTAGAAGTTGACGTTGCGTCAACGTCAAGTGCGCTCCGGCTCGGATGCCGCCCACCTCTGTCCAATCGCGATATATCGTGTTACCGTCTCCGAACGCGATATATCGCGATTCGACGTGAGGAGAAATCGACATGAACCCCGAGAAGTGGCTCATCCACCCCGGCGAGACGCGCGTGATCGATCTGGAAGACGTGCGCACCTTCAAGATCGGGCTCGTCGGCGGGCAGATCGACATCGTGGCTCACGACGAGCCCGGCGCGCGTATCGAGGTGCACGCCGTCACGACGAAGGATCTGCGCATCTCCGCCGAGGACGGCGCCGTCGAGATCGACCACCCCCAGCTCCGCTGGGACAACTTCCTCGAGGTCTTCCGCAACTTCGGTTCCGGCGGCCCCCGAGCCGAGATCAGCGTGGCCGTGCCACGCTCGGTGGCCGTGACCCTCGGCGTCGTGAGCGCGAGCGCGCTCGTCGCCGACCTCGCCACCGACGCCCGGGTCAACACCGTCTCGGGCGACATCATCGTGGACGGCCTGCACGGGGACCTCACCGTGAACGCCGTCTCCGGCGACGTGCAGGTGCGCAGCCTCGAGGGCAGCCTCAACGCCAACAGCGTCTCCGGCGACGTGGCCGTGACCGGACGCCTGCGCAAGACGACGATCGACACGGTGTCGGGCGCGATCATGATCGATGCGGCCGAGGCGGTGCATCAGATCTCCCTGAACACCGTGAGCGGGCGCACCACCATCCGGCTGGACGAAGGCCTCGCCGCGAACTACGTCGTGCGCAGCGTCAGCGGGAAGGTGCAGATCGACGGTTCCGTGCATTCCGGACGCGGCACGGTGCCCAAGACCAACTACGTCGGCTCGACCGGCGAACTCAGCGGAACGTTCGTGGACGTCCGGGCGAACTCGGTCTCCGGCGACATCACCGTCCTACGCCGGCAGCGTCCCACGCCCGCCATCGACGACGACGCGGAGGTGCTGTGATGCCCCCCGTCTTCTCGCACGGCGACCTGCGCCTGTACCTGCTCAACCTGCTCGACGAGGGTCCGCGGCACGGCTACGACATCATGCAGGCCCTGTCCGATCGGACCGGAGGGACCTACACGCCCAGCGCCGGGACGATCTATCCGCGGCTGGCGAAGCTCGAGGAGGAAGGCCTCGTCACCAAGCGGATCGACGGGCGCAAGACGGTCTACGAGATCACCGAGCGCGGCCGGGCCGAGGTCGCCGCCCGCTCCGGCGAACTCGAAGGGATCCAGGCGGATCTCGCCGACTCCGTCCGCCTCATCGCCGACGAGGTGCGCGGCAGTATGCGCGAGGCGATGAAGAGCCTGCGCGCCGACCTGGCCGCGGCGGCCAGAGCCGAGCGGGACGCTCCGCCGCAGACGGAACCCACCCCGGACGACGCCCGCACCCGTGCCCGGGAACAGCTCCGCCGCGCAGAAGCGGGCGTGAACGAGTTCCGCGCCCAGGTGCGCACCGACCTGCGGACGCATGTCGCCCGGGGCGGAGAGCTGGCCGCGGATGCGGTGGATGCGCTCATCGACCGGCTCGACGCTGCGGCGCGCGAGCTCAGCCGATCACTACGGGACCGGTGACCTCACTCGGCCCAGGGGTCGTCGCTCTCGGTGAACGGCTCCTGGGTGGGTACGACGAGCACCGGCCGATGCTGGCGGTGCGCGAGGCGCGCCGCCACCGAACCGGTGAAGAACTCGCGGACGGTCTCCCCGAACCCGCGACGACGGGTGCCCACCACGATCACCGCGGCGTCCACCTCTTCGGCGAGGGCCTTGAGCGCCGACGCCGGGTCACCCACGAGCGAACGGAAGCTCCATTCCACACCCGCCAGGTGCTCCTCGGCGGCTTCGCGCACGTTCTGTCCGTGCCGGCTCGCGGCAGCGGAGAGGGTGAGATCGAGCGGAGCAGTCATCGGCATGCCGTCGGGGTCCTCGTAGGTGACGAAGCGCGTCACATCCACGTAGGCCACGATGAGTTCGCGCCCGAAGAGGGCGGCGTACCGAGCGGCTTCCGCCCAGACACGGTCGGACAGGTCCGGGATCGCCCCCAGGACGACCGGGCCATTGGAGACGTACTCGCTCATGATTCCTCCCCCTGGGGCCCACGCGGCGATCCGCAGGGGGCTCCGTGTTATTCTGAATTCTACTCTTACCGGCCTCAAGCCGAACACGTGAACGCGTCGAGCACCAGACGAAGCCGACGTCAGAACAGAGGGGGTCTCGCATGGGGCGTGGCCGTCAAAAGGCGAAGCACACCAAGATCGCCCGGGAGCTGAAGTCGTACAGCCCTGCCGTGAACTATTCCGCATTGGAGCGTGAGCTCGCACACCCGTCGGACGACCAGTACGTCGACAAGTGGGCGGATCAGTACGAGGACGAGTACGAGGAAGAAAAGGCCTGAGCTCGCGGGCGTCCTCATCGACGCCTGATCAGTGAAGCGTCACCGCGTGCCGTGGTGACGCTTCACTCCTGTCTGCCCACCGTCGCCTGACTCCGCAGCACCCGCCGCCTCGCGTCAGGACTGCGTGCAGCCGGGTCTTCCGGCGCGTGCGGACCGCGTTGTACGCTCGGGGGTCACAGCCGACGACGATGCCGGCCGGGCGCCTGTCGGCGCGTGAGTTGGGGGACTCTGCGATGGAGACGACGCGAACGGGTACGTCCGCGGCGGGTCCGCATGAGCATACGGACCGCCCACCCGATCGGGTCCGCCCCCCGGGCGCGCGACCGCATCTGCCCCCTCGGCCCGAGATCTCCCCCTCCGCGGCGTACCAGCCGGCGTACCGACGTATCGACGTGTCGGCCGGAGTCTCGTCGGGTCTGGACATCGACATCGACGCGCACCGCGAACGCCGCCTCCGCTCGATCGTCGGTTCCCTCCCCGTCGGCACCCGGGAGGCGCGGACGTTCCACACGGCCGAGCTGGTGCCCGAACCCGACCACCCCGGGAACCCCGGCGCGGTATCCGTGCGGATCGGCGGATCCACCGTGGGGTACATCCCGGCGGACGTGGCGGCGGAGCTCGCACCGGCGGTCATCGCGCTGGTGACCCGCGGCGCGGTCCCGACCGTTCGGGCGACGATCCGGACGCGGCAGGCGGCCGACGGTGGGAGTCCCCGGAGCACGGTCCGCCTCGCCCTGACTCCGGCCTCCGTGGCGAGCGTCATCCCCGAGAACGATCCACCGGGCGAGCCGTACACGGTCCTGCCGCGCGGCACGGGCACTCTCGTCGCCGGTGACGCGGTGCAGGCCGGCCCCATCGTCGCTTACCTCCCGGCGAGCGGCGCGGCCAATCTGCTCGTGACTCTGCACGCGGGCGGCGACGGACGCCCTCCGGTCGGGGTCGTCCTCGACGGCTTCCGGGTCGGTGAGCTCCCGCCGGATGCCGCCCGGCGGACGCTGCCGCTGCTCCTGGCTCAGACGCGACGCGGTCTCCTGACGGCGGCCTGGGCGACGCTCGAGGGGACGTGCGCGACCCTCCGTCTGTCGGTGTCCGTCCCGGAGCCGGAGGCAGTGGACCGGGGATGGCTGGACGGACCGCCCTGCACGGTGCCCACGAACCCGGGGCACGAACGCCTTCCCCTACCGCCGGCGTATCGGCCGCACGGCGGCGAGCTCTGATCGCACGCCCAGCCCGTGGCCGATCGGTCACGGGCTCCTTCCTTTACGCGAACGCGCGGTGCTGCGAGTCCGACTCAGGCCTCGCCCCGCCCCCAGATGGTGTTGAGGTGCGACTGCGAATCGCGTTGATTGTTGAGCGGTCCTCCGACAGCGATGTACCGGGGACCGGCGATCAACAGTTCTTCAGCGGGGAATTTCGTGATGACCTCGCACCCGTCGGCAGTGACGACCACTTCCTCCTCTATGCGGGCTGCACCCCACCCGTCCGCCGACGGCCAGTAGGTCTCGAGGGCGAAGACCATCCCCTCCTGGAGGACTTCGGGGTGATCGAACGATGTGAGCCTCGAGAAGATGGGCTTCTCCCAGATGGACAGGCCTACGCCGTGGCCGTACTGAAGTGCGAACGCGGCCTCCTCGTCGGGGAAACCGAACTCCTGCGCCGTCGGCCAAACCGCACAGATGTCCGCCGTGGTGGCTCCGGGCCGAACGAGCGCGATCGCGCGGTCCATGTACTCGCGTGCCCGCGTGTACGCGTCCTTTTGCGCACGGGACGCCGAGCCGACCGCAAAGGTGCGGTAGTAACAGGTGCGGTAACCGTTCCAGCTGTGCAGGATGTCGAAGAACGCAGGGTCGCCGGGTCGGATGAGTCGGTCACTGAACACGTGGGGGTGCGGCGAGCAACGTTCTCCCGAGATCGCGTTGACGCCTTCGACGTACTCCGACCCCAGGTCATACAGCGTCTTCGCCACGAGTCCCACAGCCTCGTTCTCTCGAACGCCCGGCCGAAGGAACCGGTAGAGCTCTTCATAGGCCGCGTCGACCATCGACGCCGCCTGGGTGAGAAGACGGATCTCATCGTGAGTCTTGATGCGGCGGGCCTCCATGAAGACCTGCTGGCCGTCAACGACCTGGATTCCGAGCTTCTGAAGGGCGAACAGGATCGGCAACTCAATGACGTCGACACCGAGCGGCTCATCGGCGACGCCGAACCTGTCCAGTTCCCGCTTGATCTTGCGGGCGACTTCCTCGGCGATGCCGGCGTCCGGCGGGAACGCTCCGCGAAGCGTGGAGATCCCCGCTCGGGCGCCAGACTCGAGCCGCGGACGCTTCACGCCTTCATGAGGGGCGTGGGGGTCGGCATCCATCTCCGAGGACGTCACATCGAGCCAGGGGTTGTACAGGGCGTGATGCTTCGCGGCGGAACCGAAATCCCAGGAGATCGGGTCCGTGTGTCGGGTCAGCAGACTGAACCGGATGAGCTTGTCCATAGCCCACGTGCCGATGTGGGTCGATGTCATGTAGCGAATGTTCGAGAAGTCGAAGGCGAGCACGGCCCCGAGGTGAGACTCGTTGAGACTCGCCTTCAGTCGCCCGAGTCGCTCATCGCGAAGGCGGTCGAAGTCAACCCGAGCCTCCCAATCGACCGCATTGGTACCCGTAGTAGCGGTGCTCTTCATGGTGTCCTCCGTTCGAACGCACTCGTCCCGGTGTTCACCATAGGTTAACACCGGGACGGATGGCGAGGAGGAGCGGCGGATCAGTCGAATGAGTCCAGGCGGTGCAGCACCTCTACAGCCGACCGCACGGCGCGGGGCGGCGGAACGTTCCGCTCGATCTTCTGAGTCGCCTGGTCCCGCCGACCAACGACGAACCAGACGCCGGTCGCCGGGTCCGAACCCCGATTCGAGAACATATGTGGTCGAGAAGAGTCGAAATGGACCGAGTCCCCCGCACGGAGGACGTGCTCCTCGAAGTCGATCTGCAAGGTGATCTCGCCGCTGAGGAGGTACGCGTACTCCTGGCCGGCGTGGCGCATCAGCTTCCCTTCGACGGAGCTGGATGCTCCCGGCTGATACGTCACCAGAAGCGCGTCGGCCGGTCCGCGCTGCCCCATTGCGAGTCGCTCCCAGCGGACGCCGTTCTCCATCTCGATCGCGGGATTCTCTGCACCCCGCTGCAGGTCGAGCCGCGCGGTACGCGTCTCCACCGAAGGGGGCTCGGGCTCCAGGCCGAGGAGCTGATCCACTGAAATGGCGAGGACATTGGCCAGCGAGTAGAGCGTCGCAACGGAAGGCTGACTTTTTCCCGTCTCGACCTGTGACAGCATGCTCGCTGACACACCGACTTCCTGGGCGACCTTCCGCAGGCTGATTCCGCGCGCTTCGCGCGCACTGCGCAGGCGAGAGCCGATGTTGTCATTCGCTGTCGTCATCGCCTATCCCGCGGTCGCTCATCCTGTCCCCAGTCGGCCCACCTTACCGTGCACCGAGGACGAACCCTCAGTCGCGCACGGAGGGACGGCGGCTGATCTCAGCGATGCTCGCCCAGTCGCCGTCCGCCAAGGTCTCATCACTCAGTGCGGCTTCGAAACGATCGCGAAGCACCCGCGCGGACGCCACGTCGACTCCCGATTCTCGCGCCATCGCCTCCGCCAGACCGAGGTCTTTGAGGCCCAGAAGCAGGGAGAACCCGGCAGGCGCGTACCGGCGTTCTGCGATGATCCCGCCGTAGGTTTCGTAGACGATGCCACCGAAGAAGGTGCTGGTGAAAAGCTCGACGAAGTCGGCGGCGGCGATTCCCTCGCCCTCGACGAGGGCGATTCCCTCGCCCATCGACTCCAACGCGTTCAGAAGCATGAAGTTCATGGCGATCTTCGCCGCGCTTGCGTGACGGGGCACATCACCCATCCGCCACCGTCGAACACTGCACACGGCGAGCACCGGGTCGACTCGGTCGAGCGATTCGCTGGGACCGGCCAGAAGGACGTTCAAGCGGCCCGCCGCAGCGACCTCGGGCCTGCCCAGGACGGGCGCAGCGACGTAGCGGACACCGGCCACGGCGAACCGTTCCTCGAGCGTGGAGGTCATCTCGGCGCTGACCGACGCCATGTTGACATGGATGCGGGCGCCACCTGCGCCGATGTTCGCGGCGCTGAGCACGTGATCAGCCGCCGCGTCATCCGCCAGCATGGAGAAGGACATCGGCGCGGCGAGCGCCTCCCGCGGTGAGTCCACGGGAGAGGCGCCGGCCGCGACGAGTTCGTCGAAGGAGTCGCTGCGACTGCGGTTCCAGACTTCGAGGTCGAAACCAGCCGCGAGCATGCGCGCGGCCACGGCTGCCCCCATCCGGCCCAAACCGAGGAAGCCGAGCGGCGCACTCAAGGAATGTCTCCGTCCGACGTGATGCTGCGCGTTCAGACGGCCGCGATGGCGTCGATCTCGATGGTCGCACCGTTGTACAACGAGTGAACGCCGATGACGGTGCTCGCCGGGGGCTCCTCGACCTGGACGATGCGATTGCGCGTCGTCCGCCAGATGGCGAGCTTCTCCTGGTCGAGCTCGGTGATGTACACGTTGACCCGCACGAGATCCTCCCACGTCGCTCCCGCTGCCGTGAGCGCGCGCTCCAGCTCTGCGTACGTGAGTTCGATGGCCCGCTCGAAGTCCTCGGGGACAGAGCCGTCTTCCTCGAAGCCGACCTGCCCAGAGATGAAGACGAGGTCACCCGCGGACACCCGCGTGCTGTCGGAGATTCCCGGCACGACGGGCGCGGGGATGCGGCTGATCCGGCTATTGGACATGGTTCACCTTTCTGTCGACGACCGGTTCCCGGCCGTCATCTCAACGCTTGTATCTTCGCCCTACTCGTCGCGACCGTAGACCAGGCAGAAGGGGGAGACGCGCTCCGGCATGACCGATCGCTCGCCCAGGGTGTGCCACTTGCGACTGTGGTAGACGAGCGGCGTCGGCTCCGACCGGGGGCCTTCGCTGCGCGGCTTCCCTTCGAGCGCTTCGACGATGAGGAGGGTCGCGCCACTGACCGCGACACGCTGCGTGACTTTGCCCCGGAGCCAGTGCGCGTCCGGGTAGTACGGCTCCCCCGTCGGGAGTCGCCGCCAGTCCACGAGGGGCCCGAATCGCTCCGAACCGGACTGAGCGCAGAGCTTCGCGAGCTCGACGTCCTGTGCGGAGAGGAGGTGGACCACCAGGGTGCCCACTCGAGTGATCGTCGGCGTGCTGGAGGAAAGCGCGGAGGCGGAGAAGACGAGGGTGGGAGGGTCCATGGAGACGGATGCGACTGAGCTGACGGTCATCGCCACCGGACCGGAACCGTCGTCCGCCGTGACTATGGCGACGCCGGCCGGGTGGGCGCGGAACGCATACCGGAAATCGTCTCCGGTGATCGCGGCCCGCTGCAGTGCCTGTGTCATGGACCCTCCTCCTCATGGGGTGACTGCTAGACGATGGGCAGGACGAATCGAGCGTCGTCCTCGCGCCCGAAGATGACCTTCCCGAACGCCTCGAAGCCGCTCGCCGCCAGCGTGTGGCCGTGACGAGCCGCGGTGGCCTGGTCACGCCAGATGCGCTGCAGGGCGGCGGAATCGGCGAACCCCGCGGAGCCGTGCGCGGTGACCAGGTCGTTGATGATGTCGGTGATCGTCTCCACGATCCATCCGGCCTTGGCCCGCATCTCGATGCGCTTCCCGTACGGCGCGTAGAAGTCGGGCTCGCCACCGCCGTGGATCTCGTCCGCGACCTGCGCGGCGAGGGCCTCGGCCGCGTCCAGACGGACGGATGCGCGCGCGACAGCGGACTGGAAGAGGGCCGAGTCGGCCTGCTTCTCGTATCCGGTGTATGCGATCGCCTTGCTCTCCGCCTTCTCGATCACGTAGTCGAGTGCCGCACGGCCCATGCCGAGGTGGGGGCCGATCAGCTTCATGAAGAGAGACGGGACGAACACGGTCTTGTAAGACGCTTCGTCGTTCCGACCCAGGTAGCCGCCCTCGACAGCAGCGGTGAGGGGGAAGATGCGGTGCTCGGGCACGAAGACATCCTCCGCGACCTGCATCACACTGGCGGTCGACTTCATACCCGCGACGAACCAGTTGTCCTCATAGGTGAGTTCCGCCGTCGGGATGAGGGCGAGGCCCGCGTCGACGACCTCTCCGTCCTCATTCTTGAGCGGCACGCCCAGAAGCGACCACGAGGCGTTCATGCTGCCCGTGCCGTAACCCCACTTACCGGTCACGCGGTAGCCACCGTCCACGCGCTCCGCGTTCGAGGTCGTGGCGAGGACGATGGAGATGAACGAGTTGAGCCCTTCCTCTCCCCCCCAGACATCCTGCTGCGCACGCTCGTCCATGAGGCTGAGGACCCACGCCCCCGAGTCGAGGATCCCATCGACCCACGCCAGGCTGCCATCGCCTCGACCGATGGCCCGCGCGACCGCGTGAGCTTCACGGGTGTTGGCAGCGAACCCTCCGAACTTCGTGGGTGCCGAGATGCTGAACGCACCCGTGCCTGCCACGGCGGCGAAGGACTCCTCCGGAATCCGGCGGTTGGCATCCGCGTCGCGCCCCGCAGCGGCCAGCATCGGCCGCAGAGCATCGATCTTCGCGACGATCTCGGCGATCTCGGGCCGGATAGCAGCGTCTGTCATGAAGGTCTCCTTCTGTTCGCCGGTGAACAAGGGTGTCCACCAAAGAATCGCAGTGCCGGACAAGACTGTCAAGTAACACTGAACACTATGAACAGTGCGCCGACAAGGGCGGAAACAAGGTCGTGACGAGTTTTTTCGACCGTCGACAACGACCCGGGAGAACGCGAGTATCGGGTCCGTTCAGAGCGTCGACGGACCTTCGTCAGATGAGCAGGCTGAGGGGATGTTCGATGCCCCGCGTGAACGCAGCCAGCCATTCCGCGGCGACTGCGCCGTCGAGCACGCGATGATCGGCGGACAGGGTCACGGTCATCACGGTGCCGACCGCGAGCCCGCCGTCCGCATCCACCACCGGCGTCTTCCGCGCGGCACCCACCGCGAGGATCCCGGCCTGCGGCGGATTGAGGATCGCGGAGAACTCCTTCGTGCCATACATCCCCAGGTTCGATACGGCGAACGAGCCGCCTTCGAGCTCGTGCTGCTTGAGACGGCCCGCGCGGGCGCGCTCGGCGAGGTCGGCGACCGAGGTGGAGATCTCGCCGAGGCTCAGCCGATCGGCGCCCCGCACCACGGGTGTGACGAGTCCGCCATCGATGGCGACGGCCACCGCGATGTCGACGTCGCGGTGGCGCCGGATCGCCGACTCACCCCAGGTGACGTTCGCGTCCGGCACCGCGCGCAGGGCTCCGGCGACCGCCTTGAGCACGAAGTCGTTGACGGAGATGCGCACGGATGAGGCCTCGTTGACCTCGCGACGCAGCTCGATCAGGCGATCGACCCGGCAGTCCGCGACGAGGTAGAAATGCGGCACCGTCGTCTTGCTCTCGGTGAGCCGGCGGGCGATTGCGCGCCGCATCCCCGTGAGCGGGATCTCGTCGTACTCTTCGCTCCGGCCCACGGGGACGGATGCCTCGGCCTGCGCCGCGGGGAGAGCATCCGTAGCGGAGTAGGCGGCCGCCGATGTGGCGGCATCCACGCCGTCGATGTCGCGGCGGACGATGCGGCCGTTCGGCCCGGTCCCCGTGATCGAGGCGAGATCGATGCCGCGCTCGCGGGCGAGGCGTCGTACCAGAGGGCTGGCGAACCGGCGCACGGGCGGAACAGCAGCGGGCGCAGCGGCATCCGTCGTCGGTACCGGCGCGGGAGCAGTCCGCGTCGGGGCCGCGTCGGGCACCGGCGGTTCGTCACCGGCCTGCGGGGAGGCCGGCTCGTCACCGGTCACGGGAGCGAGCGCGGCATCCGGGGTCTCCCCCGATTCACCGACCTCCTCGCCCGCGGCGCCGACGACGACGATGGGGTCACCGATGGCCACGCCGACGCCCTCGGCCACCAGCAGCTCGAGCACGGTGCCCGCGGTCTCGGACGCGTACTCCACGACGGCCTTGTCCGTCTCGATCTCGGCCAGCGGCGTGCCGACCTCGACCTGCTGACCGACCGCGACGAGCCACGTCGCGATGGCGGCCTCGGTCACTCCCGTCAGGACTTCCGGCATGCGGATGCTGGTGGCCATCAGGCACCGCCCATTCCGGCGCGCAGGCGCTCGATGCCCGCGACCACCTCGTCGGTGCGGGCGATCGCCGCCCGCTCGAGCACTTTCGAGATGCTGGGGCTCGCTTCGCTGCCCGTCACCCGCTGCACAGGTTGATCGAGCCAGTCGAAGAAGCGCCGCTGGATCTCGTCGGCGAGCCAGCCGCCGTACGAGGTGCCCTGCGCCCCCTGCTCGACGATCAGCACGGCATTCGTTTTCTTGATCGACTCGCCGATCATCTCCCAGTCCAGCGATGCGCGGTCGAGCCAACGCAAGTCGATGACATCGGCGTCCAGCCCGGTCTGATCGACCGCCTCCATGGTGTGGTGCACCATCGAGAGATAGCTGATGATGGTGGCGTCCGCGCCCTCGCGGCGCAGCGCGGCCTTGCCGAACGGGAGCTGGTAATCCAGGTCGCCGTCGGGAATCTCGTCGGCACGGCCGTACAGATCGACGTGCTCGATCACGAGCACGGGATCTTCCAGCGCGAGTGCGGCGTTCATGAGCCCGACGTAGTCCGCGGCCGTCGACGGAGCGATGATGCGCCAGCCCGGACTCGTGGCGAAGATACCCGCCGGGTCCATCAGATGCTGCGATCCGTAACCCGAGCCCATCGCGACCTTGGTCCGCAGCACGAGCGGCACCGGGTTGACGCCGCCGAACATGTGCCGAGCCTTGCCGATCTGGTTGAAGACCTGGTCGGCGGCCACCCACATGAAGTCGGGGTACATGAACTCCACGACAGGGCGGAAGCGTCCGTCCAGCGCCATTCCGCCCGCGAGCCCCGCGAAGGCGTTCTCGCTGATCGGTGTGCCGAGCACGCGATCGGGGAAGCGCGCCGCCAGCCCCTTGGTCGCGCCGTTCGTGCCGCCCGCTAGCCGATGCACGTCTTCGCCGAGGACGACGATGCGCTCGTCCTGCTCCATACGCCGGCCCATCACCGCGGCCACGGCATCCACGAACTTCGACGGGGTCATCCCCGTCGCCGCGGTCGCCGGGTCCAGCGTGCGCGCGCCGGCGAGTTCGGTGGTGTCACCGCGCAGGCCGACGTCCACGAACTCCGGCTCGGGCCACAGCTCGGGCCTGATGCGCCGCTTCCCGGCGTTCTCGGGATCGGGCTCGAGCAGCTCGTCCACCGCGGCGCGCATCGCCTGCTGGGCCTGGGCGCCCACCGACGCCACCTCCTCCGCGGTGACCTGGCCGAGCTTCTGCATCTCGGCGGCCACGCGCAGCAGCGGGTCGCGTTCACGCCACTCCGCCTCCTCCCGCTTCGTGCGGTATCCGAACGCGCTTCCCGGGTACGGGCCGTTCTGATGGAAGAAGCGGTAGACCTCCGCCTCGATCACGGCGGGACCTGCGCCCGAGCGCATGTGTTGGATGGCCTCCGTCATCGCGAGATGCACCGCCAGCGGGTCCATGCCGTCGACTCGCCACGACGGGATGCCGAACCCTTGGCCGCGTACGGAGAGGCGGGTGTCGGCGGTGATCTCCGACACATGGGTGGAGACGCCGTAGAGGTTGTTCTCGACGAAGAACGCGACCGGAAGCTTCCACGTCGCCGCCAGGTTCATGCTCTCCAGCACCGAGCCGATCTGGCTCGCCCCGTCGCCGAAGTAATTGATGGTGAGATCGGTGGCGCCGGAGCGCTTCTGCGCCCACGCGTTTCCGGTCGCGAGCGGTGCTCCGCCGCCGACGATCGCGTTCGTGCCGAGCGCGCCCGCCTCGAACCACTGCAGGTGCATCGAGCCGCCGCGCCCGCGGCAGTACCCCTGCGCGAGTCCGAGGATCTCGGCGAGCGTGCGCTGCAACACCTCCTGGATCTCGGGGGTGACCAGCGTGGCGAGATCGGACCGGATGCCGCCGACATGGGTGAGCGCCTTGGCGAGGAACTGATGGTGGCCTCGATGTGATCCGTTCACGGCATCGCTGGAGCGCAACCCGATGATCGAGCCCACCGCGCCCCCCTCCTGCCCGATGCTGGAGTGCGCGGGTCCGTGCACGAGTCCTTCGCCGGCGAGCTCGAGGACGGTCTCTTCGAACGCGCGGATGAGGTGCAGTTGCGCGAGCATCCCCGCCAGCAGCGCGGGATCGGCGGCCTCCCAATCGGCGGCCGTGGTGGACAGCTGCACCCACGGCGTTCCGGTTTCCAGGCGGCGGTGTTTCGGCATCGGAATCGTCCTCCCTCGGCGCGCGACGGTGCGGTGCCGCTCCACACGATAAGCATCATTGGATCCAATAGCAAGCGTGCTCTTTGTGATCATGGACGTCACGACGGGCGCTGCCCTATATTGGATCCATTGACGGACCATCACCATCAAGGACGAACGCATGGGACTTCCCGGCCTGAGAGGCACCGAACACATCGGGTTCACCGTGCCCGACCTCGACGAGGCCCATGCCTTCTTCGTCGATGTGATCGGCTGCCAGTACGTGTACTCGCTCGGGCCGTTCCGCGCCGACGACGACTGGATGAGCGAGCACCTCGCAGTGAGCCCCCGCAGCGTCATGCGGGAACTGCGCTTCTACCGTTGCGGATTCGGCCCGAATTTCGAGATCTTCGAGTGGGATGCCGCCGACGGCCAGCATCCGCAGCCCCGCAACAGCGACATCGGCGGCCATCATCTCGCGTTCTACGTGGACGATCTGGACGGCGCCGTCGCCTATCTGCGCGAGCGAGGCATCCGCGTGTTGGGCGAGCCGACCGCGAGTCGCAACGCAAGCGAAGGTCAGCGCTGGGTCTACTTCCTGACACCCTGGGGTATGCAGCTCGAGCTCGTCAGCTATCCCGACGGCAAGGCCTATGAGCGCACAGGCGGCCCGGCGCTCTGGCACCCGGCGAGGCCCGCCGAATGACCGCCGCCCGTCTGCCAGGGCACGGCGAGGCCACCGCCCACATCGCGGGCCTGCTGCGCGAGGCCATCGTGCGCGGCGACTTCACGCCCGGCGCCCGCGTGCGCCAGGAACAGATCGCCGAGTTGACCGGCGCGAGCCGGGCCCCCGTGCGCGAGGCGCTGCGCATGCTCGCCGCCGAGGGTCTCGTCACGCTCGTCGCCAACAGCGGGGCGCGCGTGTCGTCGCTGAGCCTGCCCGAGTGCCAGGAGATCTACCGCGTCCGCGAGCGCGTCGAGCCCCTGCTCCTGCGGATGAGCGCACCGGGTCTGGATGAGTCCGAGCTCGATCACCTCGGCGCCCTCGCCGAGGAGATGGCCGAGACGGCCGACCCCGAGGAGTTCCTGGCGCTCGACCGCGCGTTCCATCTCGCCACCTACGCCGCCGCAGAGACGGTCGTACTGAGCGATCTGGTGCACCGCCTCTGGAACCGGACGCAGGCGTACCGGCGCATCTATACGGCCCTGATGGATGAACGAGCGCGGCAGACCGTGCACGACGAGCATCGGCTGATCGTCGCCGCGATCCGTGACGGCGACCTCGACAGCGCGGAGAGCCTGCTCGCCGGACATATCCGCCGCACCCGCCGCCAGCTGGCGAGTCACCCGGAGGTCTTCGCCACGCACCCCACCACGTCGAACGCATCAGCAGCGAGGAGATCAGCATGACCCACGTCGGATTCATCGGCATCGGCCGCATGGGCGCGGCGATCGCCGGCCGCCTCGCCGCGGCCGGCGTGCCGCTCACCGTGTGGAATCGCAGTCGGTCCGCCGCCGAGCACCAGCTGGTGGACGCCGGAGCCACGCGCGCCGCATCCGCCGCCGATGCGCTCGCGGCGCCGGTGTCCTTCTCGATGCTCGCCGACGATGCCGCCGTCGACACCGTGCTGAGCACGGAGAACCTGGGGCGCTCCGACGCACCGCGCATCCACGTCAACATGGCCTCGATCAGCGCAGCGATGGCCGACATCCTCGCCGCCCGGTTCGCGGATGCGGGGGTGCGCTATGTCTCGGCGCCCGTGCTCGGCCGCCCCGAGGTCGCCGCGCAGGGCAAGCTCAACGTGCTGCTCGCGGGCCCGGCCGAGGCGCTCGATGTCGTGGATCCCTACCTCGCGCACTGCAGCGTGCGGCGCTGGCGATTCGGCGACACACCGCGGCAGGCCAACGCGGTCAAGATCGCCGTGAACTTCATGATCCTGCAGTCGCTGGAATCCCTCGGCGAGTCCATCGCGCTGGTCGAGTCTCAGGACGTGGATGCCACGCAGTTCGTCGAACTCATCGGCGCGAGCCTGTTCGGCGGCGCGGTGCACACCGGGTACGGCTCGATCATCGCTGAGCGCCGCTACAGCCCTCCGGGATTCACCGTCTCCCTGGGCCGGAAGGACCTCGGCCTCGCCGAGCAGCTGGCCGCTGAGGGCCGCGTCGACGTGCCGATGGCCGCGGTGCTGCGAGACCGCTTCGAGACCGCGCTGGCAGACCCCGAACTCGCCGACCTGGACTGGTCGGCGGTGGCCGAGGTCAGCCGCCGCAGCGTGGGCGGCGCCTGAACGGAGCCGCGCGGCTCAGTCGTCCTCGTCCTGGTAGGTGTACGGGTTGGGGATCTCCTCGTCCACCGGGATCTGCGGGTGCATCCACTCGTCCCAGGCCGCGTCGCCCAGTTCGCCGCGGACGTAGTCGACGGATGCCGCCACCTTGTCGCGCACCGGCGCCAACGGCAATCCGATGCGTTTCCCGTCGTACTTCACGACCTTGCCGTTGACGACGACCGTATGCACGTCGGCCGTCCCCGCCTGATAGACGACGTGGGCATACGGGTTCAGGATGGGCGTCATCGCCGGCGACTCGTCGTTCTTCAGCAGTACGACGTCGGCCTTCTTGCCGGGGGTGAGCGAGCCGATCTTGTCGGTCATGCCGAGCGTCGTCGCGCCGCCCATCGTCGCCTGCCAGACGACGTCCTCCGCCCGTAGCCGGTTGACGTTGACGGTCTCTCCCTGAGACTGCGCCTCGAGGTGGTCGCGCGAGCGGAAGGCGCTCAGCGTCGATCGCATCGCCGAGAAGAAGTCGGCGCTCCACCACACGCTGGTGTCCATCGAGAGCGACGCCGGGATACCGAACTTGCGGATCTTCCATGTCGACGGGTAGCCCTGGCCGGCGCTCTGCTCGCTCTCGGTCGCCACCGAGACGGTCCCGCCGGTGGCCGCGATCCTCTGGTAGCTGTCGTCGCTCAGCGAGGCGGCATGCACGTAAGTGATCCGGTCGGTCATCCACCCGCCGTCGTACATCTGCCCGATGCTCATGTCGGTCGTCACGCCCCACACCCCGGCGTGCGTGGTCACCCGCAGGTCGAGTTCCCGGGCGGCGCGGAAGGCGCCCTCGGCCTGGAAGTCCGGGTCGTCGGGAACGTCGAATGCCAGCTGCAGCCCCATCATGTCGTCCGGGGCGTTGAAGTTCCGCACGACGAAGTCTCGGAACTCCGGAGAGTTGGACCACTCCCAGGGGGCACCGAGGTAGTTGCCGTAGGCCAGCACGAACCGGCCCGGGATCTCGCGCATGGCCTGCAATGCCGCCTCGCCGTACTCGGGGGTGCGCAGGCCGTGCGACCAGTCGAGGGTGGTGGTCACACCCTGGTCGACGGACTCGAGCGCGCTGAGCAGGTTGCCGGCGTAGATGTCCTCGGGGCGGAACACATGCCCCCAGGTCAGGTAGTAGAAGACGAAGTACTGGCTCAGGGCCCAGTCGCCGCCGTAGCCGCGCAGTGCGGTCTGCCACATGTGCCGGTGCGTGTCGATCATGCCGGGCATCACGATGCCCCCGCGCGCGTCGATCTCGAGGGCGCCCTCGGGTACGTCGAGCTGAGGGCCGACCGCCCGGATGGTGTCGCCGATGATCAGGACGTCGGCGTTCTCGAGCACTCCGGCGCTGTCGACCGTGATGACGGTGCCGTTTCGGAACACGATCGGCCGGTCGCCGGCGAAGTCCTCCGCGTGCGGCGTGACGGGATTGGTCATGGGGTCCTCCTCGTTGAGTGACTGGATCGTGAGGTGACGGATGCGGCTCAGGTCAGGCGCCAGCCCCTGTCGACGTGAATGCTCGTTCCCGACATGCCGTGGTTGTCGAGCAGGAACGTGGTCGCCGCGACGATGTCGCCCATGGTCGCCAGCTCTCCGCCGGGCGTCCGCGATTCGTAGCCGTCGATGGCGGCGGTCTTGCCTGCCCAGAACGGGCTGTTGCCGATGATGCCGGGATGGATGGCGTTGACGCGCATCGGTGCGAGTTCGAGCGCCATCGTACGGGTGAGTCCGTCGACGCCGCCGTTGATCGTCGAGACCGTGGTCGAGCCCGGGTACGGCGCATCCTTCGCGCGCCCTCCGAACAGCACGATGCCGGTGTCGCGCGACTCGACGAGGCGGCCGAGCAGCACGTGCACGGCCTCGGTGTACCCGATGAGCTTGAGGGTGACGAGCCGCCGCGCCCGTGCGATGTCGTAGTCGCGCACCGTGTTGGCGTCGCGCTCGACGGCGGCGAGCACGAGTCCGTTCACCTCGCCGATGCTCTGCAACTGTGCGGCGAGTCCTTCCGGCTCCGAGAGGTCGACCGCGATCCCGGACGCCCGGTCGCCGAACTCTGCGGCGACGGATGCCGCCCTGCCGGCATCCCGGCCCGACAGGATCACGCGGTCCCCGCGGGCGACGAGGGATCCCGCCAGCTCGCGCCCGATGCCGGAGGTGCCTCCGACGACGACGATGGTGCGTTCAGTCATGGCGCTCCTCATCGAGGGCTTCTTGCAGGTAGTCCCAGTCCCGGGCGAACCGGTAGGCGTGCCGCGCGGGCATCTGAGGTGACTGGGTCTCGACCCAGCGCACCGGGGCTCCGGTGGCACGGAACGAGTGCACGCATCCGGCCCCCGCCCAGGCGAAGTCGCCTGCCTGCAGGCGGTACTGCGTCCCATCGAAGGTCGCGTCGACCTCGCCCTCGGTGATCAGATACGCCTCTTCGAGCGGGTGATCATGGGGACCTGCGACGCCGTCGGGCTCGTACTGGACCATGAACATCGTGTGCAGGACGGCCCCGAGCTCGGAGTCGACCATCATCTTCAGCGATATGCCGCTGTACACCAGCAGTGCCGTCCGCATGCTGGCCGAAACGGCGAGCAGCTCTTGCGACTGACGGCCGGGATTCATGTGCTCCGCCGTGATGTTGCCGAACGAGCGGGTCCGCGGGTCACGGGGATCAACCGGCATGGGCTCTCTCGAGGGGAGCGCCGGCGCGTGATAGGTGTCCCAGTCGTGCGCGGGTCTCGGGGGTGGCGACAGCACGTCGGTCCACACCGCCTCGGCCTCGGTGCCGTGCCACGAATGCGGGACACCGATCGGGATGACGCCGTAGTCGCCGCCGACCAGACGGACGGTTGCTTCGGGGGTCGTCAGGACCACTTCGCCCCTGAGGACGTGGAACGATTCCTCGAACGAGTGCAGGTGCGAGGGGATCGTCCCGCCCGGCTGGAGCCGAGTGATACCGAAGTCGGTGTGGGACGAGCCGTCCTCGACGCCGACCGCCCGCCATCTGCCGAACCCCGTCGCACCGGGCGCTATCCCGTCGGTGGACGAGAATTCCGCGTCGTCCGCGCGGCGAACCACATATCGGGCGGTCACTGGGCCTCCATCCAACGCGAACAGCCTTGTTCACCTTGACTTAACAGACATGGTTAGTCCTGCATGACCGACTCTGTCAACCAGAAAGTGGAGGCGGCCGGTTCCCCGAGTCGCGCACCGGCCCCGTAGGATCACTCCACGGTGACTGCTGCGGCATGCACCTTCTGCGCGTGCTCCCAGAGTCGGGCACAGCACTGCCGCCCATCAGCCCACCCCGTCGGGAAGGAGACGCCCATGTCCCGTCGCATCACCGCGGCCGCACTGCTTGTGGTTGCGCTCCTCACCGGATGCGCCGCCGCCCCACCGGCCGAGGCGGGACACACCACCGCACCAACGAGCGCACCGACGGCATCGGCATCACCGACACCGTTGCCGGACGGGTTCGTCCACCTCGCCGACGCGGTCCCCGACGCGATCCAGGAGATCCGGTACGCCAGCACCTACAATTTCGTCGGCGAGCGCATCGACGGATACGAGGCGTCCGCTGCGATCCTCACGACTGAGGCTGCGGCGGCGCTCCGTGAGGCCGGCGACATCCTGCGCACGCAGGGGTATGTGCTGAAGGTCTTCGACGCGTATCGCCCGCAGCGCGCCGTCGACCACTTCGTCCGTTGGGCGGCCGACCCCGGGGACGAGGGGATGAAGCAGGCGTTCTACCCCGACGTCGACACGAGCCGACTGTTCGCCGACGGGTACATCGCGGAGCATTCGGGGCACTCGCGCGGCAGCACCGTCGACGTCACCCTGGTGGAGGCGGCCACCGGGCGCGAAATCTGGATGGGCACGCCGTTCGACTTCTTCGGCCTTCCCTCGCACCACGGCGCCGGCGACGCCGAAGGCGTCAGTGCGGATGCGGCCGCGAACCGCCTCATCCTGCGCGACGCGATGACCGCCGCCGGTTTCGTTCCACTGCCCGAGGAGTGGTGGCACTACCGGCTCGCGGACGAACCTCATCCCGAGACGTACTTCGATTTCCCGGTGCGCTGAGGCCGGGCCCCGCGGGGCGGGGGCCGTACCGCCCACGGTTCGGTGATCGTCGGCTCACACAGCGATGCTTCACGACAGCTTCATCAGGGACGGACAACACCCCGTCAATGAGCCCCAACTTCTTTGAGATGGTTTCTGCGTTCTCTAGCGCTTGTGGCAGCGCGGGAGCATCTGGGTAGCGGGCCAGTACTCGGCCGACCGTCGACCGGGGAACGTGCAGGTGATAGCCGATGCGGTGCGGTCGCTGGCGAGCACTGGAACCGTTCCGCAGCGCGGCGTACCGTCCAGCCGTCGACGACGATGAGTCGGGCCAGGCGTGCCCTGCCCTCGGGAGTAAATGGCGCGTTAGCGTGAGTCACGAAGACCTCCGTGGAAACGATCTGAGTGTGGTTACCCACATCGTTCCCGGAGGTCTTCGCTCACCTCACGTGATCACAACGTGTCGGGGAAGAACAGCTAGGCGGACGTGAGGAGTGCCGGCAGCTCGGCTTCCAGCCTCGCCGCAGCGGTTTCGAGCCGTCCGAGCAGATCGCGGACCTCGTCGGCCGTGATCACGAGCGGCGGGGAGAGGATGATCGCGCTGCTGCGCCCCGGAGCGCCGGCCGGGTAGACGATCAGCCCCGCCTCCATACACAGCTCAACGAATCGCCCGGACACGTTGGCCTCCGCCGACGGCGGGGAGATGTGGCCGGGATCCGTCGTGAACTCGAAGCCCCACAGGAGCCCCCGCCCTCGCACGTCCGCGATCATCGGATGGCGGGCTGCGATCTCTGACAGCCCGGATGCCAGTTCGGCTCCGCGCGACCGCACGTTGGCGAGCACGTCCTCGCGCTCGATGTAGTCCAGGACCGCGACGCAGACGGCCGCGCCGACGGGGTTCGCGGAGAACGTGTGGGCGAAGGGAGCAAGACCGCTGCCGCGTTTGAGCGTCTCGACGACCCGATCGCGGAAGAGGACGGCAGCGACGGGTGCATAGCCGCCGGAGAGGCCTTTTCCGCACAGCAACATGTCCGGGATGACGTCCTCGTCGAGGCTCGCGAACCAGTTCCCCGTGCGCCCCACGCCCGTGATCACTTCATCCAGGATCAGGAGGACCCCGTACCGATCGCACATCTCTCGCAGTCGAGCGAAGTATCCCCGCGGCGGCACCAGCACCCCGCCGGCGGCGCCGACGATGGGCTCCGCGATGATGGCTGCGACCGTCTCCGGTCCATTCGCCAGAATCGTGGCCTCGAAGCCCTCCGCAGCACGACGCGCGTACTCGTCCTCGCTCTCGCCCGGCCTCGCGTATCCGACGTGGACATCGGGCGCCTGCGCGAAGGGCTGGATCAGGTTCCCGTAGTCGCGGCGGCGAACAGGCTGACCCGACAAGGACAGGGACCCGAGCGTCATGCCGTGGTAACTGGTCTGGCGCCCCAGGACCTTGGTGCGCTCGGGTTCACCGCGCTCGCGCCAGTACATGACCGCTGCCCGGATCGCCATCTCGGAGGCTTCGGACCCCGACGAAACGAAGTACGCCCAATCGAGTTCGGCGGGAGCGCGCGACGTGAGCTTCGACGCCAGGATCTCAGCGGGTTCACTCGTGAACTGCGTGCGATAGACGAACGCCACCCGCCGCGCCTGCGCGCTCATCGCATCGGCGATCTCATCGAGCCCGTGACCGAGGGAAGCGGTCATCGCTCCGCTCGAGCCGTCGAGGTACTCCCTCCCCTCGGTGTCGTAGAGATACACGCCTCGTCCGTGCGTGACGGTCGGGTACGTCGATTCAATCGCCTGCTTCAGGAGTGCGCTCACGGGTGCTTCTTCTCTCGATCGATGCTCTGGATCGGGATATCGCGGAGGACCCGCCCGATCGTGGACGGGGCCCGCTCAGTGAGCGGGCCCCGCGGGGAATGCCGATGCTGCTCAGGCAGCAGCATCCTCTTCCTCGGTGAGTTGCGCGTACACGTCCGGACGGCGGGCGCGCAGCGTGAGCGCCCAGGCGGCTCCGCCGGCGATGGCGAGCGCGAGGACCACGACGAACACCCCGGCGAGCCACGCCGAACCGATGAGGAACTCGAAGTTCGCGAGAACCAGCACGAGTGCCGTGAGCAGTCCGGCAAGCGCGAGTGCCGGAGCCACGCGCGTGCGCCACACCGAGAAGCCCAGCCTGCCTTGCCTGCCGAAGAACACGAGCACCGCGAGGCTGGTCGCAGCCATCAGCACGATGAGACCGAGCGTCGCCGCGCCGGACAGCCACGTGTAGATCTCCACCACCGGGTCCAGCCCGGGGAGGGTGAACACGAGCAGCAGGACGCCGGTGAACGCCGCGGTGATCGCGGATGCCCGGTACGGCGAGGAGTACTTCGGATGCACCGCCGCGATGGACTGCGGGAGCGCACCGAATCGGCCCAACGTGAACAGATACCTCGACACGACGTTGTGGAACGTCAGCACGCACGCGAAGAAGCTCGTCGCGAGGAGTACCTGCATGGCATCGTGCACGAAGGCGCCCGCGTAGCGCGTGCCCAGGTCGGTGATGAGATTGACGGGGTCCGCGGTGGCCGCATCGACGGCCTTGTCGACCCCGAGCCCGACGATCGCCGCCCAGGACGAGAAGGCGTAGAAGAGGGCGATGATCGAAACGGCGATGTACGTCGCCCGCGGAATGGTGCGGTCCGGATCCTTCGCCTCGGACCGGAACGCGGCGGTCGCCTCGAAGCCGATGAAACCGAAGATCGCGAACATCACGCCCGTGCCGAGGTTGGCCGAGAAGACGTTCTCCGGGAAGAAGGGGTCAGCGCGCAGGCCGTTGTCGCCTCCGCTGAAGATGATCGCGAAGTCCACGATCGCCACGATCGCCAGTTCCGCGACCAGCAGGATCCCGAGCACTCGCGCGCTCATCTCGACATTGCGGTGACCCAGGAACGCGATCAGCAACAGGCCCCCGGCGGTGAAGAGCCACCAGGGCACGTCCGCCCCCGTGAACGTCTGCACGACGTTGCTGGATGCTTCACCGAAGTACGCGAAGACCGCGACCAGCAGCAGCAAGTAGGTGACGAGCGCCAGTGCTGCCGCGGACAGTCCCCCGACGCGTCCGAGGCCCTTCTGGATGTAGGCGTAGAACGCTCCGCCGTTCTTGATGTGGTGGCTCATGGTCGTGAATCCGACCGCGAACAGGATCAGGATCGCGCCGGCGAACAGGTAGTCGGCGGGCGCTCCGATGCCGTTTCCGACAAGCAGGATGAGGGGAACGATTCCGGCGACGACGGTGAGCGGTGCCGCACCCGCGATGACCATGAACACGATGCTCGTCGTGCCCAGTGTGCGTTTGAGCGGGAGCTCGGCGCGGGCACGGCGCGTGGGCGCGTGCTGTGCTTCAGTAGACACTGTGTTCCTTCGGGTAAGGGTGGGCGGGTGCGCGTGCTGCGGACTACTCGTACTCGACGACGGCGCGGATGCCGACACCGCGTGACATCTCCTCGAAGGCGTCATCGATCTCATCGAGGGTGATCCGGCGCGTGACCAGCGGGCTCAGCTGCACGCGGCCCTCCATGTGGAGATCGGCGATGCGCGGGAAATCGATCGCGGGTCGGGAGGAACCGTAGTTGGACCCCCGGAGCACCTTCTCCTGATCGGACATCTCGAACGGATCGATCGAGATCGTCACGCCCTCCGGCACCTGCCCGGCGACCGTTGCCGTGCCGCCGCGCGCGGTGGCCTGATACGCGAGCTCGATCGTCTTGCTCAGGCCGATGGCTTCGAAGGCGAACTCGACTCCGCGACCATCCGTCAGCCTCCTGACCTCATCGAGCAGATCCGTCGTTCCGCTGTTGATGGTGTGGGTTGCCCCGAGCGCACGCGCCGAATCCAGCTTCGCGTCCGAGAGGTCGGCGGCGATGACGGTCCGCGCGCCGGCGAGTGCCGCCCCCTGGATGATGTTGAGCCCGACGCCTCCGCATCCGATCACGAGCACCGTCGAACCGGCGCGCACGCCGGCCGTGTTCACCGCGGCTCCGATCCCGGTCGTCACCGCACAGCCGATGAGCGCGGCCTCAGCGAAGGGGATGTCGCGTCGCACGGCCACCGCGGCAGACTCGGGCACCATCGCGTACTCCCCGAAGGTGCCCAGTGCGACGAAGCTGAAGACCTCCTCGTTCCCGACGGTGCGCACGCGCGTGGTCCCGTCCGGGGAGCGGTGCTGGGCACCGGTCTCATTGAATCGATCGCAGAGCACCGGACGTCCCGCGATGCAGTACTGACACTTCCCGCACGACGGCGTCCAGCACAGGACGACATGGTCACCCACCTCCACCGTGGTGACGCCCTCGCCGATCGCCTCGACGATGCCCGCGCCCTCGTGTCCGAGGACCATGGGCGTCGGCATGGTCCATTCCCCGATGCGGCCGTGATAGTCGCTGTGGCAGACGCCGCTGGCTTTGAGCCTCACGAGCACCTCGCCCGGGCGCGGGTCGGCGTCGAGAACCACAGTCTCGATCCGCATCGGCTCTTGGCTGGAGCGGAGAACGGCGGCGCGGAAGGTGAGATCTGTCATGGCAACTCCAAAATGCGTTTCGGTCGATCGTCGGCGTCGCTCAGCGAGCGTCGAAGAGGGTGCGGTGCCATTCCTTGCTGGCACTGCCGGTGATGTCGGCCATGACGTGACGCACGACGGTGTACTCGTCGAGCGAGTACTTGCTCATGTCCTTGCCGAAGCCGGATGCCCCGACGCCGCCCTGCGGCATCTCGCTCGCGAGCGGCAGATGGTCGTTGATCCAGACGCAACCGGCGTTGATCTCGCGCGAAGCCCGCATCGCGCGAGTGAAGTCGGTCGTCCAGGCAGAGGCCACGAGGCCGTACGCGGTGTCGTTGGCCAGTGCGATCGCTTCGTCATCCGTCGAGAAGGGAAGCACCGCCAGCACGGGACCGAAGATCTCCGTCTGAACCAACTGCGAGTCCTGAGCAGCTCCGGTGATGAGCGTCGGCTGGAAGAAGTTCGCTCGCTCGGGAAGTCCTGGTGCGCGTCCTCCGCCGGTCACCACGGTCGCGCCGTCGGCCCGCGCGCGGTCGACCGCGTACTGGACGCTCGCGAACTGCTTCGCAGAGACGAGAGGTCCCATTTCGGTCGCAGGATCGAGCGGGTCGCCCATCCGGATCGTGGAGAGGATCGCGGCGACGCCATCGACGAACTCATCGATGCGCGACTCATGCACGTACGCGCGGGTGGCAGCGGCACAGTCCTGTCCCGCGTTCGTGATCGTTCCTGCGACCGCACCCTGAATCGCGGCATCCAGATCCGCATCGTCGAAGACGACGAAGGGCGCCTTGCCGCCGAGTTCCATGAGCACGCGCGTATTGTGGCCGGATGCAGCCCGCATCACCTCACGGCCCCCTGCGGTGGACCCCGTGAAGGACACGACCGCGACGTCGGAGTGCGACGCGAGCGCATGACCCGCCGTTCGCCCGGTTCCCGTCACGACGTTCAGGAGTCCAGCGGGCAACCCGGCCTCGATGGCGAGTTCCGCGAGCCGGAGAGTGGTGCCCGGAGTCATCTCCGAAGGCTTGAGGACGACGGCGTTGCCGGCAGCGAGCGGCGCGAACGCCTTCCAGGCCGCCATCAGGAGCGGGAAGTTCCACGGGGCGATTCCCGCGACGACGCCGACGGGGTCGCGCCGGATCCACGACGTGTAACCAGGGACATACTCCCCGCTCGCCGCACCCTCAAGGTGCCGGGCCTCTCCCGCGAAGAATCGCGCGACATCGACGACCATGGGCAGGTCGGACTCGCGCGACATACGGATCGGCTTTCCGACCTCGCGCGATTCCGCCTGTGCGAGTTCTTCCAGATTCTCCTCTACGAGGTCGGCGAGACGGTGCAGGACCGCGGCCCGCTCACCCGGGGTCGCTCGTCCCCACTCGCGCTGCGCGGACCGCGCGGACTTCACCGCCCGTTCCACGTCTTCGGGCCCCGCGAGGGGGACGTTCGCTCGTGCAACGTTACCGGTGGCCGGATCGATCAGATCGATCGTTTCGGGGCCGGTCGGTTCGTGGCGTTCGCCGTCGATGAAAAGAGACACGGATCACCTTTGGAACTCGTTGGGGGGAGGGACGCGGTCGGTGCCGCTCGGGTTCTCTCACGCTATCGGACAGTCTCGTCAAGGCATATCTGCACTTCCGACGCTTTTCGCCTCCGGAACGTTACATTGTGTAAATGGCTACGCGACTCGATGATCAGTCCCTGACGTTGAGCGAGGTCCTTGATCTCCCCGCCGTGCGCTTGGCGCAGCCCCGCGTGCTGACCAGCATGTCGCGTGTCGCCACGACGCCCGTGAGCTGGGTGCACGTGTGCGAGCAACCCGACATGACCGACTTCGTGGACGCGGACCACCTCGTGCTCACAAGCGGGATCGCTCTGGGGCGAGACGAGTCCGGGTGGGAGCACATGGTGGACGTCCTCGGCGCGAAACGCGCGAGCGGCATCGTGGTCGAACTCCGTGTTGCGATCGACGCCGTTCCCGAGACGTTGGTGGCGCGAGCGGAGGCGATGGGTCTGACGTTCATCGTTCTCGATCGCCCTGCCCGATTCGTCGATGTCACGCAGTCCGTGCACCGGGAGATCGCTCTGCGCCAAGTGCTCGAGTTGGAGCGAACCGCCGTTGCACATGAGACCTTCACCCGGCTCACGGTCGAAAGCGCAAGCAGCCAGGACATCGTGGATGCGGTCTCCCGGCTGACGGAGGCGCCGGTGGTCCTGGAGGATGTGAATCGTCGCGTGCTCGCCTTCCGCTCGTTGCACGCACCCCAGGCCTTCCTCGCGGAATGGGATCGGGCGGACAAGCCCACCGGCGGCTCGGGCCGATTCCGATCCATCTCGATCCGAGCAGACGGCGCTGCCTGGGGGCGTCTGTTCATCGGCGAGACCGCGCTTCCCGAGGCCTTCGTCTCCATGGTCGCCGAACGAGCCGCCGCCGCGATCGCCTTCTCGTACTCTCAAGCGACGGGACGCCGCCTGATGGGCCAGGACGCGCAGCAGCGATTGATGAGCGAGATCTTGGCGGGCGGTGCGCATGGCGACATCCACGCGTCCCTCGAGGCCTACGACATCCCGGTCGACGGAGCGGCGCTCATCCCCGGCATCGTCGGTGTCGCCCCAGATCAGTCGGCCATGTCGATGACCATCGGCTGGGAGAACGCCATCTCGGAGGTCGGGGTCTCGGGAATCATCGCGGAGAGACGACCCGGGACGCGCCATTTCCTGGTCTCCGCCCCCGCCGGTCGGCCGGCGTCCGACGTGCTGCGGAGCCTCGCGACCGCACTTCGCGCGCAGGGCATCGTGAACGCGGTGGCGTATGGCGACGTGGTCAGCGACATCAAATCGTTGCTGGGCGCGTTCGAGAGTGCCGAGTACGCGTTCGCCGAGGCACCGTTTCAGTCTGGGCACTCGTACCTGACTCCGGGCGACATGGGCGCGGGAGCGCTCTTCTCATTGCTCGGCACCGATCCCCGGCTGCGCGCGTTCGTGCAGCGGCGCCTCGGGCCTCTCCTCGAATTGGCCGCGAGCGATCGCGACCGACTGCTGGCGAGTCTGCGCAGCTATCTCGAAGCGGGGCGCAACATCGCGGCGGCATCCCGCGAACTGCACGTCAGCCGGCCGGCCCTCTACGCGAGGCTGCGCCGGATCGAGGATCTCCTCGACGTGGACGTCGAGCGAAGAGATGATGCCGTGGCGCTGCATATCGCCCTGCGAGCACACGAGGTGATCGAGCGAGTGCACCCCTAGCAATCGGGGCCACATGGCAGGCCTGGCTGCCTAGGAACGTCGGAGGAAACGACGAACGTCGGAGAATCCTCGCGGAATCCTCCGACGTTCGTGCGATTCTCCGACGTCGCGGCGGCGTGGTCGGACTCTAGAAGTCCCAGTCGTCGTCTTCGGTCGCCTCGGCCTTGCCGATGACGTACGACGAGCCCGACCCGCTGAAGAAGTCGTGGTTCTCGTCGGCGTTCGGCGACAGGGCCGACAGGATGGCGGGGTTCACGTTCGTGACCGTGGCCGGGAACATCGCCTCGTAGCCGAGGTTCATGAGCGCCTTGTTCGCGTTGTAGTGCAGGAACTTCTTGACGTCCTCGGTGAGGCCGACGGCGTCGTACAGGTCCTGCGTGTACTGCACCTCGTTGTCGTAGAGCTCGTACATCAACGAGAAGGTGTAATCCTTGATCTCCTCGCGCTCGGCCTGTGTGGCCTGCTCGAGACCCTTCTGGAACTTGTACCCGATGTAGTAGCCGTGCACTGCCTCGTCACGGATGATCAGCCGGATGATGTCCGCCGTGTTCGTGAGCTTCGCCTTGGCCGACCAGTGCAGCGGCAGGTAGAAGCCGGAGTAGAAGAGGAACGACTCCAGCAGGGTCGAGGCGACCTTGCGCTTGAGCGGCTCGTCGCCACGGTAGTAGTCCATGACGATGTGGGCCTTCTTCTGAAGGTTCTCGTTCTCGACCGACCACCGGAACGCGTCGTCGATCTCGGGCGTCGAGCACAGCGTCGAGAAGATCGACGAGTAGCTCTTCGCGTGCACCGACTCCATGAACGCGATGTTGGTGTACACCGCCTCCTCGTGCGGGGTGATCGCATCCGGGATCAGCGAGACGGCGCCCACCGTGCCCTGGATCGTGTCCAGCAGGGTGAGGCCGGTGAACACGCGCATCGTGAGGGTCTGCTCGTCGGGGGTCAGCGTGTTCCACGACTGGATGTCGTTGGACAGTGGCACCTTCTCGGGCAGCCAGAAGTTGTTCACGAGGCGGTTCCAGACCTCGAGGTCTTTGTCGTCCTGGATGCGGTTCCAGTTGATCGCCTGGACGGCGGTCAGCAGCTTCAGCTTCTCGGTCATCGTTCCTTCTCGAATGTTCGCAGTGCCGTCGTCACAGCATGCAGCTGACGCACTCGGACATGTCGGTGCCCTCGAGCGCCATCTGGCGCAGACGGATGTAGTAGATCGTCTTGATGCCCTTGCGCCAGGCGTAGATCTGCGCCTTGTTGATGTCGCGCGTGGTGGCGGTGTCCTTGAAGAACAGCGTCAACGACAGGCCCTGGTCGACGTGCTGGGTGGCAGCGGCGTACGTGTCGATGACCTTCTCGTAGCCGATCTCGTATGCATCCTGGTAGTACTCCAGGTTGTCGTTCGTCATGAACGGCGCCGGGTAGTAGACGCGACCGAGCTTGCCTTCCTTGCGGATCTCGATCTTCGACGCGATCGGGTGGATGGAGCTCGTCGAGTTGTTGATGTACGAGATCGACCCGGTCGGCGGCACGGCCTGCAGGTTCTGGTTGTAGATGCCGTGCTTCTGGATGGACTCCTTGAGCGCCACCCAGTCGGCCTGCGTCGGGATGTCGATGCCGGCGAACAGCTCACGGGCCTTCTCGGTCTCGGGCACCCAGGGGCGCTCGATGTACTTGTCGAAGAACTCCCCCGACGCGTAGGTCGAGTCCTCGAACCCGTCGAACGCGGTACCGCGCTCGATGGCGAGGTTGTTCGACGCGCGCAGCGCGTGGAACAACACCGTGTAGAAGTAGATGTTCGTGAAGTCGATCGCCTCGGGCGAGCCGTAGTACACGTGCTCGCGGGCGAGGTACCCGTGCAGGTTCATCTGGCCGAGGCCGATCGCGTGCGACCGGTCGTTGCCGTCCTCGATGGAGCGCACCGAGGCGATGTGGCTCTGCGTGCTGACCGCGGTGAGGGCACGGATGGCGGTCTCCACCGTCTGACCGAGGTCCTTGCCGTCCATCGCCAGCGCGATGTTCATCGAGCCGAGGTTGCACGAGATGTCCTTGCCGATCTCGGCGTAGGAGAGATCCTCGTTGTAGGTCGTCGGGGTGTTCACCTGGAGGATCTCGCTGCACAGGTTCGACATGTTGATGCGGCCCTTGATCGGGTTCGCCTTGTTCACGGTGTCCTCGAACATGATGTACGGGTAACCGGACTCGAACTGGATCTCGGCGATCGTCTGGAAGAACTCGCGCGCGTTGATCTTGGTCTTCTTGATGCGGGCGTCGTCGACCATCTCGCGGTACTTCTCGGTGACCGAGATGTCGCCGAACGGCACGCCGTAGACGCGCTCGACGTCGTACGGCGAGAAGAGGTACATGTCCTCGTCGTTCTTGGCGAGCTCGAACGTGATGTCGGGCACGACCACGCCGAGCGACAGGGTCTTGATGCGGATCTTCTCGTCGGCGTTCTCACGCTTGGTGTCGAGGAAGCGCATGATGTCGGGGTGGTGCGCGGACAGGTAGACCGCACCGGCCCCCTGACGGGCGCCGAGCTGGTTGGCGTAGCTGAAGCTGTCTTCGAGCAGCTTCATGACGGGGATGATGCCGCTGGACTGGTTCTCGATCTGCTTGATCGGGGCGCCGGCCTCGCGGATGTTGGAGAGCAGCAGCGCCACGCCGCCGCCGCGCTTGGACAGCTGCAGCGCGGAGTTGATGCCGCGGGCGATCGACTCCATGTTGTCCTCGATGCGCAGGAGGAAGCAGGACACGAGTTCGCCGCGCTGCGCCTTCCCGGCGTTGAGGAAGGTGGGGGTCGCAGGCTGGAAGCGGCCGGACAGGATCTCATCGACGAGCTTGAGCGCGAGGCCCTGGTCGCCGTCGGCGAGCGCGAGGCCGGTCATGACGACGCGGTCCTCGAAGCGCTCGAGGTAGCGCTTTCCGTCGAACGTCTTCAGCGTGTAGCTGGTGTAGTACTTGAACGCCCCGAGGAACGTCTCGAAGCGGAACTTCTTGCCGTAGGCGAAGTCGTGGATCTGCTGGATGAACTCGGCGGGGTACTTGGCCAGCACGCTGGGCTCGTAGTACTCCTTCTCGACCAGGTACTCGAGCTTCTCCTGCAGGGAGTGGAAGAACACCGTGTTCTGGTTGACGTGCTGCAGGAAGTACTCCCGCGCCGCACGCTTGTCGGCGTCGAACTGGATCTTCCCGTTCGCGTCGTACAGGTTGAGCATCGCGTTGAGGGCGTGGTAATCCAGCCCTTCATATGCGGGGTTGTGCTTGAAGGCCTGAGCCTCGGTCGCTACTGCTTCCACCATCGTTCCAATCCTTCGCTGACGCGATCGACGTCTTCTGGCGTGCCGAAAAGCTCGAGCCGGTACAAGTGCGGCACACGGCACTTTCGGCTGATGATGTCTCCGGCAGCGCAGTACGCGTCACCGAAATTGGTGTTTCCCGCGGAGATGACTCCGCGCAGCAGTCGCCGGTTGCCCTCGTCGTTGAGGAACCGGATCACCTGCTTGGGGACGGCGCCCTTCTCGTCACCGCGGCCCTGGCCGCCCCCGTAGGTGGGGGTGACGAGGACGTACGGCTCATCGATGACGGGCATCGACTGCGAAGAGAGGAGCGGGAGTCGGACGGCCCGCATCCCGAGCTTCTCGATGAAACGTGCGGTGTTACCCGACACGCTCGAGAAATAGACCAGGAGCGGGATGGTGGGAGCGGCGCCCCCGCCGGAGGAGGCAACCGCGCCGAGCTTGTCTGCGACAGCGGTTGCCATCTGTCAGACCAGTCGGGAGGCCAGCTCGTCGATCTTGTCGGGACGGAAGCCGGACCAGTGGTCCTCGTCCGTGATCACGACCGGCGCCTGGAGGTAGCCGAGGGCCTTGACCTGCTCGAGCGCATCGGCGTCCTGGGAGAGGTCGAGGATGTCGTATTCGATGCCCTTGGAATCCAGCGCACGATAGGTCGCGGTGCACTGCACGCAGGAAGGCTTGGTGTAGACGGTGATTGCCATATCGACCGATCTTCTCCCCTCAAATCAGGTGGGTGCCCGGCAGGGTGCCGCCGGGACCTCAATACTACATATGGGTACGGACATCAGGAAGCACCACAAGGGCTAGTAGTTACATCTCTGTGATTTTCCACCGTTCTCCCCATGTACAACACAGGTTCTCCACCATTTCATCCACAGGCCGCGGCGCGTCGGACGAGCCGAAAAGGCCGGGATCATGCGGCCCGCCGAGCGCCCGTCGGAAGTCATCCACAGGGGCGACGTTAGGACGGGCCACCGACATCGGATTCGCCCCCTCCACGCCCTCCCGGCGTGTCGCGACGTGCGCACCGCGATCCGATACAGCGCTCTCGGGATCCGGGGTTACCGTTGATCGGTGGGCGCTTATCGGGATCTGCTGCGGACGCCGGGCGTCGGCCGCATCATCGCCGCGCAGCTGACGGCACGCTTCCCGAACGGGATGACCAGCCTCGCCATCCTGCTGCACGTCGAGCAGGCCACCGGCTCTTACGGCGCCGCGGGACTCGTCCTCGCCGCGACCTCGGTCGGCCAGGCCATCGCCGGCCCGATCACGAGCCGCTGGATGGGCCTGTGGGGCATGCGCAAGGTCATCACCCTGACGATGGTGGTCTGCGCGATCGCCATCACCACGATCGCCCTGGTCGAGATGACCCTCCCGGCGTACATGGTCCTGGGCCTCATCGCCGGCCTGTCCACGCCGCCGATCCAGTCCGCCGTGCGCACCATCTATCCGAAGATGGTGAACTCCCGCCAGCTCACCCCGCTCTACTCGCTGGACGCGTCGCTGCAGGAGATCATCTGGATCCTCGCCCCGGTGGTCATCACCTTCGTGGCCACCCAGGTCGGCACCTGGGAAGCGCTCATCCTGATCGTCGTCATCCTCCTCGGCGGCGGCACCTGGTTCATCCTCTCCCCCGAGCTCGGCCGCGTCCGCATCCCGCGCAGCAAGCGCCGGCTCGGCAAGGTGCTCGCACGCCCCACGGTGCTCCTGGCCACGGTCATCGGGTTCCTCCTCATCGGTGCGTGCGCCGCGGTCGAGGCCGGGGTCGTCGCGACGTTCGGGCACGGCGGGCTGGAGGCCGGGCTCGTGCTGGCCGTCTTCTCGGTCGGATCCCTCGCCGGCGGCCTCTCCTTCGGCCACATCCCGATCGGCCCGTGGGCCATGGCCCGCCGGATGGGGATCGTCGCGGCGGGGCTCTGCCTCACCATGTTCTCCCTCAACGTGTGGTGGCTCGGCGGCACGCTCCTGCTCGCCGGCATCGGCATCGCCCCGGCCCTCGCCGTGCTCTTCGCGATCACCTCCGCCAGCGTCAAGTTCAGCGACACCGCCGAGGCGTATGGCTGGGTCGGCACCGGCCAGCTCATCGGCGCCGCGGCCGGCTCCGCGGTGGCCGGGTTCCTCATCGACGGGGTGGGCCCGCAGGGCGCCTACGTCGCCGCCGCCATCTTCGCGGTGGCCGGCGCGATCGTCGCGGTGGCCTGCGTCCGCGCCTTCCCCGACCTCCGGCATCGCGACCCCAGCCCGCTGCCGGACACCGAGCCGACCCGGATCATCACCTGACCCGGCGCGGTCGTCATCCGGGGAAAAGGGACGGCGCGAGCGTCACCGTTCGGGCCTAATCTCGACGTATGCCCGCAACCGTCGTGCTCCCCCGCCTCTCCTGGGGAGATCCCGCCGCACACCGTCACGCGCTGCTGATCCACGGTCTGGGCTCCTCCGGCGCGCTCATGTGGCGCTTCGGCACGGCCCTCGCGGAGGCGGGATGGCACGCCGTCGCCGTCGACCTGCGCGGCCACGGCTCCGCCCCGCGGGCACTGGACTACACTCTCGCCGCGTACGCGGCGGACGTCGGCGCCGTCGCCCCCGCGCAGGGCGGATCGTGGGATGCGGTGGTCGGGCATTCGCTCGGCGGCGCCGCGGCCACCCTCGCCGCCGCGGACCGCGCCGAGTGGACGCAGCGACTCGTCCTCATCGACCCGGCGCTGCACCTGCTCCCCGCCGACCGGGAGACGGTCCGCAGCAGCCAGGAGGCCGCGTTCGCGGACACGTCCATCGAGGCGGTGCGCCGGCAGCATCCGCGCTGGCATCCGCAGGACGTGGAGCTGAAGGCGCAGGCCGCCCAGCTGGCGAGCGTCTGGGCGGTCGAGCAGACCAGCAGTCAGAACCCCGCCTGGGACGTGCGCGCAGCGGCGCGGCGAGTGTCGATCCCCACCCACGTGATCGGGTCCGACCCGGAGGTCTACAGCCTCTTCACCGGCCCCACCGCGGCGGAGGTCCTCGCGGCGAACCCGCGGATCACGATGTCGGTCGTACCGCGCGCCGGCCACTCCCCCCACCGCGACCGGCCGGAGGCCACCATCGCCGCCCTGCACGAGGCGCTGCTGTGACCTTCGACCCGCAGGAGCATCTGCCGGATGCGCTGCTCGAGCGCATCCGCGCACGGGCGGCGGAGATCGATCGCGACAACGTCTTCCCCCACGAGGACCTCGCCGAGCTCCGCGCCGCCGGTTACCTGTCGATCCTGGTGCCGGTCGACCGCGGCGGCAGCGGCCTGGGCCTCGCGGAGGCCTCCCTCCTGCAGCAACGTCTCGCCGGCGCCGCCCCCGCGACCGCTCTGGCGGTGAACATGCACCTGGTGTGGACCGGCGTCGCCAAGGTCCTGCGGGATCGCGGAATGGACGACCTCGCCTTCGTGCAGACCGGCTCGGTCGCCGGGGAGATCTTCGCCTTCGGCATCAGCGAGGCCGGCAACGACCTCGTGCTCTTCGGGAGCGGGACGGATGCGGTCCCCTCCCCGGACGGCTCGTACACCTTCACCGGGACGAAGATCTTCACCTCGCTCGCCCCCGTGTGGACGCAGCTGGGACTCCACGGGCTCGACCGGACCTCCCCGGACGCCCCGCAGATCGTGTACGCGTTCGTCCCGCGCAGCGAAGCCGTGGAGACGCTCGACGACTGGGACACCGTGGGCATGCGCGGGACGCAGTCGCGGACGACACGGCTCCACGGCGCCGTCGCCGCCCCGGACCGGGTCGTGCGCCGCGTCGCCCCGGGTCCTCAGCCGGACCCGCTCGTCTTCGCGATCTTCAGCGTGTTCGAGATCCTGCTCGCTTCCGTCTACACGGGCGTGGCGCGCCGGGCGCTCGATCTGGCCGTGCAGGCGGCACAGCACCGCCGCTCGGCCAAGACCGGTCGCATGTACAGCCAGGACCCCGACATCCGCCGGCGCATCGCCGACATGGCGATCGCCTACGACGCGCTCGGCCCCCAGCTGAGCGCGCTGGCGACGGACGTCGACGCGCAGACGGATCACGGCGGACGGTGGTTCTCCCTGCTGGCCGGGCTCAAGCACCGCGCCACGACGACCGCGAAGCACGTCGTGGATCAGGCCGTGCTCGTCGCCGGCGGGTCCTCCTACTCCGCCGGCAGCGAGCTGGGACGGCTGTACCGCGACGTGCTGGCAGGGCTGTTCCATCCCTCCGATCCGGAGTCCGCCCACGCGGCGGCCGCGAGCGCCTGGCTCGGTCCGCTCGAGGACTGAGCCGGGATCCCGCCGACCGGCGCCCGGAGAGGCCGAACGCCTTCGCGCGTTCCCGTGCAGGCCGTGCGAGGATGACGGGATGGCCCGCACTCCGATGGCTCTGCTCAGCGCCGCCGACCAGGAACGGCTCCGCGGCCTCCGCGTCATGAAGGGCATCGCCCTGGGCGCCCTCGTCCTGCTGACGATCGTGTTCATCGTGGCGTTCGCCCTGCAGGCGCGGTACCCCTGGCTCGCGTACGTGCGCGCCGCGGCGGAGGGCGGCATGGTCGGCGCGCTGGCGGACTGGTTCGCGGTCACGGCGCTGTTCCGCCGCCCGCTCGGTCTCCCCATCCCGCACACCGCCATCATCCCCACCCGGAAGGACGAGATCGGCCGCACCCTGGGGGAGTTCGTGGAGACGAACTTCCTCTCCGGCGACATCATCCGCACCAAGCTCGCCGCCACGCGGATCTCCGCACGACTGGGCGAGTGGCTCCGCAATCCCGACCACGCCGAACGTGTCGCCACCGAGGGCGCCGCGATGGCGGCCGGGGTACTCGAAGCGCTGAGCGACGACGACGTCCAGGACGTGATCGCCGACCTCGCCCGCGAGCATCTCATCGTCCCGGAATGGGGCCCGCCCCTGGGCGGGTGGCTGGAACGACTCGTGCAGTCAGGCGCGCATCACGAGGCGGTCGACCTCGCCGCAGACAGCGTGGCCTCCTGGCTCACCGCCAACCGCGAGGCGTTCTCCGGCCTGCTCTCCCGTCGCCTGCCGGGGTGGGTGCCGTCGATGGTCCACAACCTCATCGACGAGGCCGCGTACCACGAGGCCGTGAAGTTCATCGGCGCGGTCCGCTCGGATCCCGCTCACCCTGCGCGCGACGCCATCGACGGCTACCTCGCGCGCCTGGCGGAGAACCTGCAGCACGACCCGGCCACGATCGGCCGCTTCGAGGATGCCAAGACGACGGTGTTCGACTCGCCGCGCGTGCGCGAGCTCGCGGCCGAGGCATGGACGACGGCCAAGAACGGGCTGGTCTCCGCCCTCCGGGATCCCGAGAGCGGCCTGCGGCGCCGCGCGGCGACCGCACTGGCCGAGATCGGGGACCGGCTGGTGACCGACGCCACGCTCCAGCAGCGCGTCGACGGATGGGTCACGGATGCGGCGGTGTTCCTGGTCGACCGCTACCGCCACGACATCGCCTCCATCATCACGGACACGGTGGAGCGGTGGGATGCGGACGAGACCACCGAGAAGATCGAGCTCATGGTCGGACGGGATCTGCAGTACATCCGGTTGAACGGCACGATCGTCGGGTCGCTGGCGGGTCTACTCATCTTCACGATCGCGCATGCCGTCTTCGGGGTGTAACCGATAGCCTGACGCCGTGACCGGCTCATCCCCCGACCAGTGGCTGTTCGCCTATGGCGCGCTGCAGGATCCGCACGTCCAGCTGGACACGTTCGGCAGGCTCGTGCAGGCGGAGGACGACATCCTCCTGCGGCACACGCTCGACTACGCCGACACGGAGGACACCCGGGACGCGAATCCCGCCGGCACGACCGTGCTGCCGGTGCTGCGACGCACGGGCAACGCGTTCGACAGGGTGATCGGGAAGGTGCTGGCGGTCACCGCGGAGGAGGTGGACGCCGCGGACGAGTACCAGATGTCCCTCTACCTGCGGACGGCCGTCACCCTCGAAAGCGGCCGCCGGGCATGGATCTACGTCGGCGAGCACGGCGGGGGGCGCGCGTGACCACGCTCGTGATCGTGCGGCATGCGGCGGCGGAGGGTGGGCGTCCCGGGCTACCCGATCACGAACGCCCATTGAGCGAGCGCGGACGACACGATGCACCGCGGATGGCGCGACGGCTCGCGGAGCGGGGGTTCCGACCGGGCCGCATCCTCTCCAGCACCGCCGAACGGGCGCGCAGCACCGCCGCGGCGTTCGCGGCCGAACTGGGCGGCCGGGTCGAGCTCCTCCCGGAGCTGTACGGCGCGGATCCGGAGACCCTGCTCGAGGTCGCGGCGACGAGCGACGCTGCGGAGGTCCTGCTCGTGGCGCACGATCCCGGGGTCAGCGCACTCGCCTATGAGCTCAGCGAGGAGATCGGACACCTACCCACCTGTGCGGTGGCCACCTTCACCTGGGATGCGGACGATCCGGACGCGATGGCATCCGCGCGCCCCGCCTCCTGGCACCTGGATGTACCGCGCTGACCGGCTTCAGTCCGCGTCGACCTTCGCGACGGTACCGCCGGTGAGGGCGACGAGCTCGGCGAAGGTGAGGGGGAAGACGGTGTGCGGCGTCCCCGCGGCCGCCCACAGCTCGTCGAATCCGGCGAGTGCCTCGTCGACGACGGTGGGCACCGGCGCCGGGTGCCCGGTGGGCGCCACTCCGCCGATCGCCTGCCCGGTCGCCGCGCGCACCTGATCGACGGTTGCCCGGACGATGCGTGCCCGTCCCAGGCGACGGGCGAGGGCGGCCGTATCGACCCGATGCGCGCCGCTGGTCATGACCAGCAACGGTTCGTCGTCGGACCAGAACACGAGGCTGTTCGCGATCGCGCCGACCTCGATGCCGAGGGCGTCGGCGGCCGCGGCCGCTGTCGCTGCCGCATCGGGGAGCACGCGGATCTCGCCCTGGATGCCCGCCGCCCGCAGTGCGTCGCGCACGAGGACGCTGCGGGGATGGAGGACCTCGGTCACGCCGTCAGCCTACCCGCGGGCGACGATCTCGCCGTGCGGCATGAGGAGCCACCCGTCGGACGCATCCGCCCAGGCCCGCCACCCGGCCGCGATCCGCTCCAGCCCGTCGCGGTCGGTCTCGCCGAGGTCGATCGCGTGCTGGGCGAAGGAGGACTCGACCGCGCGCTCGGCCCATGCTCCGCCCCACCATTTCCGGTCCTCATCCGATTCGAACAACCACAGGGACGCGGAGCAGCTGATCTCGCGGAAGCCCGCCTCGCGCGCCCAGGACTTGAGCTTGCGGCCGGCCGCGGGATCGCCGGCCACCCGCCGATGCACGCGCAGGTAGACGTCGTGCCACTCCGCGAGCGCGGGCAGGAGCGGGTACCAGATCACGCCTTCGTAGTCGACGTCGCGCGCGGCGACGACGCCGTCGGCGGCCACCCGCCGGAACTCCCGCAGCGCATCGACGGGACGGTCCAGGTGCTGCAGCACCTGGTGGGCGTGCACGACGTCGAACGCCCCGTCCGGCCGGCGGAGGGCGTAGGCGTCGTCGACCACGAACTCGACGTTGGTCGCGCCCTCCGACGCCGCATAGGCGCGCGCCCGGTCGAGGACGTCCGCCGCCGCATCGACCCCGACGACCCCGGCGGGCGCCACCCGGCCGGCGATGTCGACCGTGATCGTGCCCGGCCCCGCCCCGACATCGAGGACGGTCGTCCCCGGCTGCAGATACGGGAGGAGGTACGCCGCGGAGTTCTCGACGGTGCGCCACTCGTGTGCGCGGAGCACGCTGGCGTGATGCCCATGGGTGTAGCTGTCGGCCATGGAACGAGCGTAGACGGCGGGAGTCGGCCCCGGGCCCATGTGACGATGCGCCGCGGTCGCGCCCGGGCTCGTTCCCCGGGGCCTCTTCTGCGACCTCCTGACCGGGTGTTCTTCCGCAATCCCCTTCATTACGCCGGGAGGAGCGGCCAGAATGGGCGGCGGATGCGGCGACTCGGCCGGATCCGTTCGGCACAGCCCACAAGGCTCCGCGAAAGAGGTACGCAATGACGCACGCCCCGACCCTGCCCGACTTCGCCCATGAACGCGTGGAGGTGACGACGGGTTCCCGCAGCGGTCTCGTGATCACCGTCGCCCTGCACTCCTCCGCGCTGGGACCCGCACTCGGCGGCGCCCGACTCTGGACCTATCCGCACTGGAGCGACGCCGTCGCCGACGCGCTCCGTCTCTCCAGCGCGATGACGCTCAAGAACGCCGTCGCGGGATTGGATTCCGGCGGCGGCAAGGCCGTGATCGCGATTCCCGAGGGCACCCAGCTCGACGCGGCACGACGGCGCGCGGCGTTCCTCGACCTCGGCGATGCAGTGGAGGCGTTCGACGGCTCGTACCGGACCGCAGAGGACGTCGGTTCGACGACCGACGACATGCTGGCTGTCCGCGAACGCACCACCCATGTCGTGGGGCTCCCCGACCGCGTGGGCGGGTCCGGCGAACCCGCCGGCCCGACGAGCATGGGCGTCTACGCCGCGATCGGCGCCACCCTGGAACGGGTGCACGGAACGGCATCCCTGGAGGGGCGACGGATCACGATTTCCGGCCTCGGACAGGTGGGAGGCCGTCTCGCCATCCGCCTGGGTACGGAAGGCGCGCTGCTGACCGTCACCGATGTCAACCCGGCCAAGCGCGCCCTCGCCGAACAGCTCGGCGCCATCTGGGTGGAACCGGGTACCGAGCACCTGGTGCCGGCCGACGTGTTCGTCCCGGCCGGCATCGGCGGAGTCCTCACGGAGAGCGTCATCGACGCCCTCGAGGCGAGGGCGGTCTGCGGTCCCGCGAACAACCCGCTGGCTACCCGTGCGGATGCGGATCGGCTCGCCGCCCGCGGAATCCTGTTCACACCGGATTTCGTCGCCAACGCCGGCGGCGTCATCTATCTGGACCTCGAGGAGCGGGGGGCCGACCGCGAGGAGACGATGCGGCGGGTCAACGCCATCGGCGACACCGTCCGTCATCTCCTCGACGACGCCGAGGAGCACGGGATCACCCCGCTCGCGGCCGCCGAGGCCTACGCCGCACGGCGTCTTGACTCCGCCGCACGGGTGAGCGAATCCGTCTAGAACCACGGAAAGGGGCACGTGCCTCCCGAAGGAGGGCACGTGCCCCTTTCCTGTCGATACACGCTCGACCTCCGTCGGGAGGATCGTGCCCGTAAACCAGAAATGGCCACCCAGCGTTGGGTGGCCATTTCTATTGAAAAGAAGTCCGGCGGTGTCCTACTCTCCCACAGGGTCCCCCCTGCAGTACCATCGGCGCTGTGAGGCTTAGCTTCCGGGTTCGGAATGTAACCGGGCGTTTCCCTCACGCTATGGCCGCCGAAACACTATTGATGTTTCAGTCTGCATAACAACTCAATTGTTATGCGGTTCTCGACCGTACATCGAGAACCACTCAGTGGACGCGTAGCACCAAAAAACGGTGTGTTATCAAGTCATCGGCTTATTAGTACCAGTCAGCTGCACACGTTACCGTGCTTCCACATCTGGCCTATCAACCCAGTAGTCTGGCTGGGAGCCTCTCGCCCGAAGGCATGGAAGTCTCATCTTGAGGCCGGCTTCCCGCTTAGATGCTTTCAGCGGTTATCCATCCCGAACGTAGCTAATCAGCGGTGCTCCTGGCGGAACAACTGACACACCAGAGGTTCGTCCAACCCGGTCCTCTCGTACTAGGGTCAGATCCTCTCAAACTTCCTACGCGCGCAGCGGATAGGGACCGAACTGTCTCACGACGTTCTAAACCCAGCTCGCGTACCGCTTTAATGGGCGAACAGCCCAACCCTTGGGACCTACTCCAGCCCCAGGATGCGACGAGCCGACATCGAGGTGCCAAACCATGCCGTCGATATGGACTCTTGGGCAAGATCAGCCTGTTATCCCCGAGGTACCTTTTATCCGTTGAGCGACAGCGCTTCCACAAGCCACTGCCGGATCACTAGTCCCGACTTTCGTCCCTGCTCGACCTGTCAGTCTCACAGTCAAGCTCCCTTGTGCACTTACACTCGCCACCTGATTGCCAACCAGGTTGAGGGAACCTTTGGGCGCCTCCGTTACTTTTTGGGAGGCAACCGCCCCAGTTAAACTACCCACCATGCACTGTCCCTGAACCGGATTACGGTTCGAAGTTAGATATCCAGAGTGACCAGAGTGGTATTTCAACAACGACTCCACCTGAACTAGCGTCCAAGCTTCAAAGTCTCCCACCTATCCTACACAAGCCACACCGAACACCAATACAAAGCTATAGTAAAGGTCACGGGGTCTTTCCGTCCTGCTGCGCGTAACGAGCATCTTTACTCGTAATGCAATTTCGCCGAGTTCGCGGTTGAGACAGTTGGGAAGTCGTTACGCCATTCGTGCAGGTCGGAACTTACCCGACAAGGAATTTCGCTACCTTAGGATGGTTATAGTTACCACCGCCGTTTACTGGGGCTTAAATTCAAAGCTTCGCCGAAGCTAACCTCTCCTCTTAACCTTCCAGCACCGGGCAGGCGTCAGTCCGTATACATCGTCTTGCGACTTGGCACGGACCTGTGTTTTTAGTAAACAGTCGCTACCCACTAGTCTCTGCGGCCTCCAAACGCTTTCGGAGCAAGTCCTAATACGTCGAAGGCCCCCCTTCTCCCGAAGTTACGGGGGCATTTTGCCGAGTTCCTTAACCACGATTCTCTCGATCTCCTTGGTATTCTCTACCTGACCACCTGAGTCGGTTTGGGGTACGGGCGGCTAGAACCTCGCGTCGATGCTTTTCTTGGCAGCATAGGATCACCCACTTTTTATCCGCATCGTGTCTCAGCCTTAATGAGTGACGGATTTGCCTATCACTCGGCCTACGCACTTGCACCAGGACAACCATCGCCTGGCTTGGGCTACCTTCCTGCGTCACACCTGTTAATACGCTAACCGCACCAGAACGGGTTCGTGCGCTAGGCCCAGAGCGTCACCCCGAAGGGATCAGTCACTGGGATTCAGACACTTAGCACTACTGGATTAGCTTGGGCGGTTCTTCGCCGGTACGGGAATATCAACCCGTTGTCCATCGACTACGCCTGTCGGCCTCGCCTTAGGTCCCGACTTACCCAGGGAAGATTAGCTTGACCCTGGAACCCTTGGTCTTTCGGAGGACGTGTTTCTCACACGTCTTTCGCTACTCATGCCTGCATTCTCACTCGTGTAGCCTCCACGGCTGGTTCACACCGCCGCTTCGCTGGCCACACGACGCTCTCCTACCCATCAACACGGCTGGACCACGAAGGCCTACCTATAATGCTAATGCCACAGCTTCGGTGGCGTGCTTGAGCCCCGTTACATTGTCGGCGCGGAATCACTTGACCAGTGAGCTATTACGCACTCTTTCAAGGGTGGCTGCTTCTAAGCCAACCTCCTGGTTGTCAAGGCAACTCCACATCCTTTCCCACTTAGCACGCGCTTAGGGACCTTAGATGGTGGTCTGGGTTGTTTCCCTCTCGACTATGAAGCTTATCCCCCACAGTCTCACTGCTGCGCTCTCACTTACCGGCATTCGGAGTTTGGCTGACGTCAGTAACCTTGTAGGGCCCATCGGCCATCCAGTAGCTCTACCTCCGGCAAGAAACACGCAACGCTGCACCTAAATGCATTTCGGAGAGAACCAGCTATCACGAAGTTTGATTGGCCTTTCACCCCTATCCACAGCTCATCCCCTCAGTTTTCAACCTAAGTGGGTTCGGTCCTCCACGACGTCTTACCGTCGCTTCAACCTGGCCATGGATAGATCACTTCGCTTCGGGTCTAGGACACGCGACTGAATCGCCCTATTCAGACTCGCTTTCGCTACGGCTACCCCTCACGGGTTAACCTCGCCACGTATCGCTAACTCGCAGGCTCATTCTTCAAAAGGCACGCTGTCACCCCTACTAAGGAGGCTCCAACGGTTTGTAAGCAAACGGTTTCAGGTACTATTTCACTCCCCTCCCGGGGTACTTTTCACCTTTCCCTCACGGTACTTGTCCGCTATCGGTCATCTGGGAGTATTTAGGCTTATCAGGTGGTCCTGACAGATTCACACGGGATTTCTCGGGCCCCGTGCTACTTGGGATACTCTTCGCGTCAAGAGAGGCATTTCGACTACGGGGTTCGCACCCTCTATGACTGGCCATTCAAAGCCATTCGTCTATACCTTCTTGTAACGCCGACAGATCGGCAGAACTGTCTGAAAAGTCCCACAACCCCGAATACGCAACTCCTGCCGGATATCACACGTACTCGGTTTAGCCTGTTCCGGTTTCGCTCGCCACTACTAACGGAATCGCGGTTGCTTTCTCTTCCTGTGGGTACTGAGATGTTTCACTTCCCCACGTTCCCTCTACCCGCCCTATATATTCAGGCGGGAGTCACTAGGTCGGCACGCCGCCCAGCGGGGTTTCCCCATTCGGACACCCTCGGATCAAAACTTGCTTATCAGTTCCCCGAGGCTTATCGCAGATTGCTACGTCCTTCTTCGGCTCCAGATGCCAAGGCATTCACCGTTTGCTCTTAAAGACTTGAAATCACATGAGTTCATCAAAGAATCGGACCAGATCCGAAGATCTGACTCGAAATTGACTAATGATCTTTAAGATCATCAATACGAGATGCTCCCCTAAAGGATCATCTCGAAGATGCTCGCGTCCACTGTGTAGTTCTCAAAGTACGGGCGGTACCCTCCCCGCATGCCAACCCGAAGGCGACACCAGAAAGGGCCCAGAGGTTCGTCAACGCTCAACTTCCGTCAAGCGCATCCGGTCCCTCAGGACCCAACAGCGTGCATGCCCCAGGCGACTCCCCCAGACCCGTTCCGACCATGACCGAAGCCACGATGTACTGAGTTCCAGGATCATCCCCTGAAGCCTTGTCAAATGTTCCACCCATGAGCTACCAGTCGAGAACGTGTGTCTCGAATCTGGCGCCTGGAAGACCGAAGTCTCCAGATGCTCCTTAGAAAGGAGGTGATCCAGCCGCACCTTCCGGTACGGCTACCTTGTTACGACTTAGTCCTAATTACCGATCCCACCTTCGACGGCTCCCTCCACAAGGGTTAGGCCACCGGCTTCAGGTGTTACCGACTTTCATGACTTGACGGGCGGTGTGTACAAGACCCGGGAACGTATTCACCGCAGCGTTGCTGATCTGCGATTACTAGCGACTCCGACTTCATGAGGTCGAGTTGCAGACCTCAATCCGAACTGGGACCGGCTTTTTGGGATTCGCTCCACCTTACGGTATTGCAGCCCTTTGTACCGGCCATTGTAGCATGCGTGAAGCCCAAGACATAAGGGGCATGATGATTTGACGTCATCCCCACCTTCCTCCGAGTTGACCCCGGCAGTATCCCATGAGTTCCCACCATTACGTGCTGGCAACATAGAACGAGGGTTGCGCTCGTTGCGGGACTTAACCCAACATCTCACGACACGAGCTGACGACAACCATGCACCACCTGTTTACGAGTGTCCAAAGAGTTGACCATTTCTGGCCCGTTCTCGTATATGTCAAGCCTTGGTAAGGTTCTTCGCGTTGCATCGAATTAATCCGCATGCTCCGCCGCTTGTGCGGGTCCCCGTCAATTCCTTTGAGTTTTAGCCTTGCGGCCGTACTCCCCAGGCGGGGAACTTAATGCGTTAGCTGCGTCACGGAATCCGTGGAATGGACCCCACAACTAGTTCCCAACGTTTACGGGGTGGACTACCAGGGTATCTAAGCCTGTTTGCTCCCCACCCTTTCGCTCCTCAGCGTCAGTTACGGCCCAGAGATCTGCCTTCGCCATCGGTGTTCCTCCTGATATCTGCGCATTCCACCGCTACACCAGGAATTCCAATCTCCCCTACCGCACTCTAGTCTGCCCGTACCCACTGCAGGCCCGAGGTTGAGCCTCGGGATTTCACAGCAGACGCGACAAACCGCCTACGAGCTCTTTACGCCCAATAATTCCGGATAACGCTTGCGCCCTACGTATTACCGCGGCTGCTGGCACGTAGTTAGCCGGCGCTTTTTCTGCAGGTACCGTCACTTTCGCTTCTTCCCTGCTAAAAGAGGTTTACAACCCGAAGGCCGTCATCCCTCACGCGGCGTTGCTGCATCAGGCTTCCGCCCATTGTGCAATATTCCCCACTGCTGCCTCCCGTAGGAGTCTGGGCCGTGTCTCAGTCCCAGTGTGGCCGGTCACCCTCTCAGGCCGGCTACCCGTCGACGCCTTGGTGAGCCATTACCTCACCAACAAGCTGATAGGCCGCGAGCTCATCCCTGACCGAAATTCTTTCCAACTGCCGACCATGCGGTCGCAGCTCGTATCCGGTATTAGCAGCTGTTTCCAACTGTTATCCCAGAGTCAGGGGCAGATTGCTCACGTGTTACTCACCCGTTCGCCACTGATCCACAGAGCAAGCTCTGCTTCACCGTTCGACTTGCATGTGTTAAGCACGCCGCCAGCGTTCATCCTGAGCCAGGATCAAACTCTCCGTAAAAGAAAAATACTGAACCAACCGGAATAAGGTCGGGACAGCGAGTTTGAACTGACCAAAATGGATGTCATTACTGACTTATCCGTCGCCAACACCCCGAAGGATGCTGGACTTTTGATCCAAAGGAATCTCTTACCCGGCCGAAGCCGAGTCGAGGTTATTTGGCATTTGACAAGTGCACGCTGTTGAGTTCTCAAGGATCGGATGCTCCCGCTACTCAGCCTCTCAGCCTTGCCCGCGGGGCAACTTCACTATCGTATATCCGGTATCTCGTCGCTGTCAAATCGGCGTTTCGGTCGATCCGAGTCCGACACCGTGGTGTCGAGCGCTCCGAGAGTTCGGATCACCCCACGAGGACGCGCACCGAGGTGCGATGTTCTGTGGGGTTGTTCTCCACTTGAGGGGAACGGGGCTTCAGCCTCTCCGTTCTTCCCTGTGGGGCGAACAAGTAAGAATTTACGCGGATCGGCCGGACCCGGCAAATCATGCCCGCCCCCGGGCGTGTCGCGCGCCCTCACCCGGCGTGCGACCGCATCCCGGGGTCACGAGACCTGGGACCCCTCGACCCACCGCAGGTACTCCTCCGACACCGTTCCGGTGACGTAGCGGCCGTCGAAGCAGCTCATGTCGAGGTCGTCGATGTCCGACCCCTCCAGGATCGCGGCCTTCAGGTCCTCGACCTCCTGGTAGACCATGTAGTCCGCGCCGAGCTCCTCGGCGATCTCCGGGATGGTGCGCCCGTGCGCGACGAGCTCATGGCGCGAGGGCATGTTGATCCCGTACACGTGCGGGTAGCGCACGGGCGGAGCCGCGGACGCGAACGTCACGGACTTCGCGCCGGCGTCACGCGCCATCTGGATGATCTCCTTGCTCGTCGTGCCGCGCACGATCGAGTCGTCGATGAGCAGCACGTTCTTGCCCTGGAACTCGCTCGACATGGCGTTGAGCTTCTGCCGCACGCTCTTCTTGCGCACCGCCTGCCCGGGCATGATGAACGTCCGGCCGACGTAGCGGTTCTTGTAGAACCCCTCGCGGTATTCGATCCCGAGCTTGCGGGCGACCTGCATGGCCGCCGGCCGCGCGGAGTCGGGGATGGGCATCACGACGTCGATGGCCTCGCGCGGCGTGTGCTTGGCGATCGTGTCGGCCAGTCGCTCCCCCATCCGCAGCCGCGCCTCGTACACGGAGATCCCGTTCATGATCGAGTCGGGCCGGGCCAGGTACACGTATTCGAACGAGCACGGCGCGAGCCTCGTCTCCGCGGCGCACTGCCGGGAGTGCAGACGACCCTCGAGGTCGATGAAGATCGCCTCCCCGGGGTGCACGTCCCGCACCACCTGGAAACCACCGTTCTCGAGGACCAGCGACTCGGACGCGACGATCCACTCCTCGGTGCCGTTGGCATCCACCCGGCGGCCGAGGATCAGCGGACGGATGCCGAACGGATCACGGAAGGCGAGCAGCCCGTATCCGGCGATCAGGGCGATCGCCGCATACGACCCCTCGACGCGCTCGTGCACGCGGGTGACGGACTGGAAGACCTGGTCGGCATCCAGTTCGGGACCGGAGATCACGTGCTGCAGTTCGTTGGCCAGCACGTTGACCAGCAGTTCCGTGTCGGAACTGGTGTTCAGGTGCCGGCGGTCGGTGTGGAACAGCTCGCTGGTGAGCTCACGCGTGTTGGTGAGATTCCCGTTGTGCACCAGGACGATGCCGTAGGGCGCGTTCACGTAGAACGGCTGAGCCTCCTCCTCGTTGGAAGCGGTGCCCTTGGTCGCGTACCGCACGTGGCCGAGACCGATCTCGCCCAGCAGCGAGCGCATGTCCCGGGTACGGAAACCCTCCCGGACCTGTCCCTTGGCCTTCGCGATGTGGAAGACGCCGCTGCGTTCCGCGGTCGCGATGCCGGTGGAGTCCTGTCCGCGGTGCTGCAGCAGCAGCAGCGAGTCATAGATGTCCTGGTTGACCAGGCCCTGCCCGACCATTCCGACGATGCCGCACATGTGGTGTTACTTCGCTCCTCGTGTGGCGTACGTGCCGACCAGCCGCACGGCACCGCCGTCGACGCCCTTGGCACCCTGCTCGAAGTCCCCCGCGGGCGCGGTGCCGGAGCCGACGACGCCGACCTGCCAGGCGTCGATCCCGTGCTCGCGCATGACGGAAGCGACCGCATCCGTCCGGTCCGAAGCGACGACGGCCAGGAAACCGATCCCCAGGTTCCACGTGCCCTCGGTGGCCATCAGATCCAGTCCGCCGAGGTCGGCGAGCACCTGGAAGACCGGTGGCGGTGACCAGGTGGAGCGGTCCACCTCCACCCATGCGTCCCGCGGGAGGACGCGCGCCAGGTTGGCGGCGATGCCCCCGCCGGTGACATGGCTGAGGGAGTGCACCCCGTCGCCCAGCGCGTCGATGAGCGCGAGGATCGGGGTCGTGTAGAGGCGGGTGGGCTCGAGGAGCACCTCGCCCCAGGTCGCGCCGAAGTCCACGGCGAAGTCGCCGTACTGGATACCGGCGCCGGCGACGATGTGGCGCACGAGCGAGTAGCCGTTGGAATGCAGGCCGCTCGAGGAGATCGCGATGACCGCGTCACCGGGACGGACGCGCTCGGCGCCCAGCATCCGGTCCGCCTCGACGACACCCGTCGCCGCTCCCGCGACGTCGTAGTCGGCCGGTCCGAGAAGACCCGGATGCTCGGCGGTCTCGCCGCCGACCAGGGCGGTGCCCGTCGCCGCGCACCCGTCCGCGATGCCCTTCACGATCGCTGCGATGCGCTCGGGGTAGACCTTGCCGCACGCGATGTAGTCCGTCATGAACAGCGGCTTCGCCCCGACCACGACGATGTCGTCCACGACCATGCCGACGAGGTCCTGCCCGATCGTGTCGTGCTTGTCGATGGCCTGCGCGATGGCGACCTTCGTGCCGACACCGTCGGTACTGCTCGCGAGCAGCGGCCGGCGGTAGCCGAGGAGGGCGCTCGCGTCGAAGAGACCGGCGAAGCCGCCCACTCCGCCCAGGACCTCGGGTCCATGGGTGCGTCGGACGGCGGACTTCATCAGCTCGACGGCCAGATCGCCGGCAGCGGTGTCGACACCTGCTGCGGCGTAGGGGTCGTGGGAGGGTGCGGCCACGGCAACAGCCTACCTGCGCGGGAGGGTGTCGATGCCCGTCCGGATTCGGGGCGCTTCGCTCGCCCTCCGAGGGCTCCCGCCGACGTGTGCGCGACGAGCGGAGGAGATCCCGTCCGCGTGTGCGCGACGAGCGGAGGAGATCCCACGAGCGGAGGAGGTAGAGGGAGGTGACGCCCTCCGCTGAGCGCATCTCCTCCGCTGGGTGCGTCCTGCGCCCCCTCCCTGCGCCCGCGCACATCACCCCGCGCCGGCGACCCGCGCAGATGCGGCCCGGACACGATGCACCGGTGCTCAGCGGGAACGGTGCAGGCCCTGAGCGACCGCGCGCATGATGTCGTGCTGCACCGAGGGCCAATCGTGCACGACCTGGGCGTACCCGACGCGGAGGACATGGAAACCCATGAGCGTGAGCCGCGCGTCATGCCGGATGTCGGCCTCGCGCTGAGCGCCCACGTGATGTCCGCCATCGATCTGGAGCACGAGGCGATCGCCGATGAGGAAGTCCACGCGATGACCGGCAATCCAGGCCTGCGGCACGATGCGGAGCCGGAGCCACCGCAACCGCGGCACGACGAGTGTTTCGAGGCCTGAGTCGGAGAAGGGCGACGCCGCTTCCAGCACGGACCTCGCGGTGGCGGTCAACGGAAGGCGGGCGAACGCCTCGGCGTCGATCATCTGCATCCGCAGCGCCGACTCGAACACGACGAGCGCGGCTTCACGCGGCCGGCATGCCGCGACGAGAGCGAGGACGTTCTCCACCGGGTCGTCGAGGGCATCAGGATGGCGCGGAACCAGCGGAATCGCCCTGTGCACCCGAGTCCCGTCCGCCACGAGGATCCGTCCCGCGTGCGGAGGAGCCGCGACGTGCGAGACCGGCTCATCGAACGTCCACAGTCCGAGCCGAGCGGCCTGGGTGATGCAGGACACGACCACGCCCGACTTCGCCGCGGCACGCAGGTGGGGGTCCGCATCCGGCACGGCCACCCATCGACGGCGTATCCGGACGAGCTCGCCGCAGGCCACCGCATCCGTGACCGCGGAGACGGCGAAGCCGAGCTCCCGAAGGCGTCCGCTGCGCACGACACCGCCCTGGGTACGCACGAACGCCAGCATCCGCGACGATCGGTCGACCTGCGAAGTGCTCATGGACTCAGCCTCGGCACGGACGCCCCCGCGGTGTCCTGCTCTGCGGGAATCGGGCACGGATGCCGGCCGACCGGGGGATGGGGAGGAGACGAGGGGAGGATGACGGACCCCTTGCCCGGTCGAGCGGAGGATGAGGGGCCACGGGAGGACGTGTCAGCCCTTTCCTCTCCTCCGGTCGGCTGATCTCCTCCGCCCGCGGGACCGCATCCCCGCCGGCGACGGCACGCGACCGACGTTCGCAAGGGGCGGCTCGTGTCCGTGGAGCCGCATCTACAATGGCGCCATGCCGGGCAGTGGAGGGCCGCAGTGGCTGGTTCGCGAGGACGCGAGTCCGGCCGTGCTGGCCGCGCTCTACCTTCGGCAGGCGCTCGGGATCCGCTCCCCGGAAGAACTGCCCTCACTCCGGGGGATCCCGCCGGCTGATCCGCTCCGGGACAGCCAGGCGCACGCCCTGCTGGAGCGGCAGTGGCGCGAGTACTGGGCCATGACCGTGGAACCGCAGGCGCATCCGTCCCCCGTTCCGCTCGACCTGGTCGAAGGGTTCGACACGTTCGTCGCGCTACCGATCGAGGGCGCGGACGAGCTGCGGGCCGCGATCATGCCCCACGCGCCCGACGCCATCGACTTCGCACGCTCCGCGAACGACATGTACACGCGCCGGGATGCGGGCCGCGCCGGTACGGCATACCGCGCCTACGCCAGTGCCATCGCGGTGCATGAACGACAGGTGGGACGCCGCGCGCACTCGTTCGAGCTGAACGTCCAGGTGCTCCCGCTCGCGCAGCGCGGACTGTGGTGGATCGGGTCACTGACGATCGCCGTGACCGACAGTCTGCGTGGCGACGTGGTCGCGTTCGACCGGGCCATCCACCCGATCATCGCCGAGCTGGCCTGAGCGGACTCAGTCCTCTTCGACGCGGGAGATCTCGTGGTCCACGGACACGTCGCGGGCCCGCTTGGACAGGACGCGGTCGAACACGAGCGCGACGAGTCCGCCGACGGCGAGACCCACGGCGACGCCGATCAGCGCGAGGAACCCGAACACCTGGCTCTGGGAGTACTCGATGCCTGCGGCGCTCGCCTCATCCGTCCCGTTGAAGGCGAACGTGAGGATCATCGCGACGAAGACGCCGAGGGCCGCGCCCAGCACGAGGAAGACGCCGTACTTGGGCGCACGACGCACCCGCACGGTCTCGATCCGGTCACCGACGACGATGCGGGGGGTTTCGGGGTACTGCGGCTCTTCGGCCATACGCCCATTGTCTCATCCGTCCGGGGGTGCGGTCTGCGCCGACGACGAAGCGCCGGCCCCGAGGACATCGGGACCGGCGCTTCAGAGTCGACGCCGGATGCGGCGCCGGCGGGATCAGGCGTTCGCGCGGCGGCGACGCATGACGACCAGCAGGAGACCGAGGCCGAACAGTCCGGCACCGATCCACAGGACGTCCGCGGAGCTCTCGGCACCCGTGGCGGCGAGGTTGCCGTCCGTGGTGCTGTCGCACTCCACCTCAGCACCCAGCGGGAAGCTGAAGGACACCGGGTCCAGCGCCGCGCCGGCGTCGTAGAAGCCGGCGAAGGCAGCGGCACCCGCGGAGGTCAGGGTGGCCGAGGCGCCCGACCAGCTGATGCGGTCAGCCGTCCTGTTCGCAGTGGGCAGCGAGAGGCTTGCGAACGCTACCCCGTTCGCATTGACCGCTGGCGTGCCGTCGGGCTTCGTCGCGTTCACGTTCAGGATCAACGTCGCCGACGTGGCGCTGTTGATCTGGATGCGCGGGTTGCTGAGGCTGACCTGCAGGAGACCGCCGTGACCTTCGAAATACGCCGAACCCCCGTAGGAGACGCGACCGCGGTTGGTGTCCGTGCTGTACGCCCCCGAACCCGAGCCCCAGTTGATCGATTTCGTGCCGCTGGCGATCGGGCCTTCCACGTAGGCGACGAAGCTCTGCTTGACACCCCACTGGATACTGGCGCCGGAGACGGCGTGGGCCACGCAGCTGGCCACCTGAGGTGCCTCCGGGGCGACCGGCGACGGCGTTCCTGCCGCGACGACCGTTACGGGGACCGAAGCGACCACCGCGCCGTCCACGCTCAGGGTGACCGTGTGAGCCCCGACAGCGAAGTCAGTCGGGACGTTCCAACGGTACGACACCGAGCCGGAGGCGTCGGCCACCTGCGTGCCGATCGTGATCGGGTCCGAGTGGATGACCGCGGTGACCGAAGTCTTATCGCGGAAGCCCGACCCGGAGATCTGCAGCACTCCACCCTGGACGACGCTGGCGTGCCCGTTCAGCACGGTCGCCGCCGGGGTCGGCTCGGTCCAGGCGACCTTGAGAGCCGCCGGGCTCTTACGGACGTCTCCGCCGGCGCCGCTGGCGTAGTAGAAGGACTTGATCTCGGCCGGCAGCGCCAGGACGAATTCGTTCGTCCACGCGTCGGTGAAGCCCACCCCCGAGGCGCTGGTCGCCCAGGTGCCCGCCGCGGTCGTCCCGGCGTAGTCGAACGTGAGCGACTCGTCGACGGACGCTGCAGAGAAGTCGGGAACGTCGGCGGCGGCGATCGTCGCGATGACCAGTTCCTCGGTGGGCGAAGGCGTGTAGTCGCCGATTCCGGAGCGGACGCCGGCCGTCCATGTGCCACGGCCGTCCGCGATCGTGAGCATCGGGTCCACGAGCTCGATCCACTGACCGTTGGCGGGGAAGAACGTGGCGTACGCCTCGACGCGCATCGTGCCGGTGAAGTCGATGACCGCGGCATCCGCGGTGACGATGCCGGTGCCTCCGGTGAGGACGAAGTCCTCACCGTCGAGCGTGACGTTTCCGCTGACGATCTTGGTCCAGTCGTCGGAGTATGCCGACCATCCCCACGTCGCCGATACGTTGCTGACACGCTCGCCGGTCGTCGGCGCCGCCACGGTCTGTACGGCGGGGTCGACGATGCCGTAGTACGCGGGCGTGGTGGTCCCGCGGCTCGTCGTCTCGTAGGTCCCGGTCGAGCCGTCGTAGCCGTTCGAGGAGGTGAAGACGGCCTCAAGACCGTGTCCGCCGGCCGGCAACGTCGCGGTCGAGAAGGTGGCGGCGCCGTCGATCACGTCCGCGGACCCGAGCGAGATCGTGGTGCCGGTGACGACGGAGGTGCCGAAGAACTCAACGGTTCCCTGGGCCTGCGCCGGGACCACGGATGCGGTGAGGGTCACCGAATTCCCGAGCTCGGTTCGAGTCGCGGGTGCAACGGCGAGCGTGGTCTCCGTGGTCGCCGGCCATTCGAACTCGAGGTTCAGGGGGGACGCCGGCTTCTGCAGGTTCGCTGCGGAGGGGCCGGACTGGTAGAAGTACGCCTGGATGCTTGCGGGTGTGTTCCAGATGAGGGCGTTCGGCCACGCGTTGGCGTAGTCCTTGTTCCACGTGCCCTGTGCGACCGTGCCGGCGTACGCGAAGGTCACGGACCCGTCGAACACGTTGCCCGGGCCGAAGCCTGTGGCTCCGCTGAAGGCGCCGATCGGCAGGTTCTGCGCGGTGGCGTTCGAGCTGGTGGTGACGTCAGCGGTCCAGACACCCGCACCGGCGGCAGTCACGCGCAGCACCGGGTTGGTGAACTCCATCCACACGCCCGCGTGCGGCTCGATCTTGAACGAGCCGTCGAAGACGATCGAGGCGCAGTGTGCGTCAGCCGTGACCTCTCCACCGGAGAAGACGAAGTCGCTGCCGGAGACGCCGATGTCGCCCGTGGCCGTCTTCTTCCACTGGTTGTACCCGGCGTAGCTGTACTCCGAGAACTTCCAGGTCGCCGATGCTTCGGTGCCGCTCGTGGCGGAGCCCGGTCCGGGGGTGCAGGCGGCGGGAACGGCCAGGTCGACGATGCCGTAGTTGCCGGATGCCGCCGAGGCTGATCCTTCGAACGCGCTGGTTGCGGGGACGAACTCCGCGACGAAGCTGTGACCGCCCGCGGCGAGGTTCGTCGAGGTGAAGGCCGCTGAGCCATTCGCGACCGGGGTCTCGCCGAGCAGAGTGCGCTCTGCGCCCCCCGCTGCGATGCTGAAGAACCTGACACTACCGACGGGAGCCTCGGCCCCTTCGCTGTTCGTGACGGACGCATCGAGCGTGACCGACTCGCCCTTCGGCGCACGGGTCGCGGGCGAAACGGTGAGCACGGTTTCGGTGCTGTCCGCATCCGGCGCCGGTACCGCCGTGATGACATAGGCGAGTGCGGCGGCGGACGAGGGTGAGTACGTTGCGGCCGAAGGGGTGAACGTCGCGCTGAGCTGGTGGGAGCCGACCGCGAGCGCGGAGGTCGAGAGCTGCGCCGAGCCGTTGACGACCGCCGCCGTACCGAGAGAGGTCGTGCCGTCGAAGAACTCCATGGAGCCGTCGACGGCGGGCGTCACCGCAGCGGTCAGCTGAACGGGATCTCCCGCCGTGGCGGTACCCGAGGGGCTGGCCGTGAGGGTCGTCGAGGTGGCGGTGACCGGGATGGTGAACGGCGCCGAGAAGGTCATCGGGTCCGCATACGGATCTGCGTTGTACAACCCGCCGAAAACAGCGAGCGCCTGCGCGGTCAGTACGCCCCGCCCGGTCGTCCAGGTCGCGACGTCGCCGTTGATGCTGGGGGCGCTGAGCGTGAACGTGGCGAAGGGCATCCCGGTGACGTTGGTCGCCGGGAAATTGTTGTACGGGGCGCTCGTCACATCGAAGTAGACCGTGGCCGAGGTGGCGCTGGTGATCTCGACGCGGGCATTGGAAGTCGTCAGATCGAGCGCGCCCTGGTGGCCCAGGTAGCGCGCGTTGCCGCTGAAGCTCACGGATCCCGTGCGGTTCTCGCTCAGTGTGCCGGAGCCGGAGCTCCAGTTGGCCACACCATCGGCGCCGATCGTCGTCGGCGAGGAGCTCGTGATCGTCCCGGCGGCGATCGGGCTGGAGATGTAGTTGCGCCAGCTGTCGCGCACACCCCAGCTCAGCGTTGCCGTACCGCCGTCTGCGGCCGAGGCGGGAATGGCGACCCCGAGGGCCGCTCCTGAAGCGATCAGCGCGCCGGTCAGCACGCTCGCGAGCACTCGCCGGAGCGAGGCCCTCCTGGTTTTCTGCACGGGTGTACTCCTCGGAAGAGCCGATCGCATCGCGGCGCGATGCGGAAAGTGGGGCCGTCGGATGTCGACCATTGGTAAGCCTAGCCTTACCTGAGGGCGAACTGTGAATCGTGTCGGCTGGGGTCAGCGCGAGCGCCGCGGCAGGACGATGGGGCGACCCGTGTCCGGATCGGCCAGCACCCGCACCGGCGTGCCGTAGACCTCCGCCACCCGCTGCTCGGTGAGCACGTCCTCGGGCGCACCGAATGCCTGCAGACGTCCGCCGGCCAGCATGGCGACGTCGTCGGCGTAGGCCGCTGCCAGCGACAGGTCGTGGAGCACGACGATCACCGCCCGTCCCCGGGCCGCAAGCTCCCGAGCGATGCGGAGGACGTCCTCCTGGTGACGCAGATCCAGCGCCGCCGTGGGTTCGTCGAGCATGACGATCGGCGTGTCCTGGGCCAGCACGCGCGCCAGGGAGACGCGGGCCCGCTCGCCGCCGGAGAGCGACGAGAACACCCGCGTCGCGAGATGCGCGACGTCCGCACGCTCGAGTGAGGCGCGGATCGCCCGCTCGTCGTCACCGTGGTCGTATCCGATCCACGGCGCGCGACCCATCTCCACGACCTCGTACGCCGTGTACGCGAAGGAGACCTGGTTGTCCTGCAGCAGGACGGCGCGCCGACGGGACAGGTCGCTGCTGCGGAACTCCGACAGCGGACGCCCCTCCAGGGTCACCGTCCCGCTGGTGGCCGTGGCATCGCCGGTGAGCAGTCCCAGGAGAGTGGACTTGCCGGCGCCGTTCGGGCCCACCAGGGCGAGCACCCGGCCGTACCCGACCTCGAAGCTCACGTCCTGGAGGATCTCGACCGCGCCGATCCGGTAGCCGACGCCCTCCAGCGCGAACGCCGTCTCCGCATCCCCGTTCACGACCAGCCCCCCGCCCGGCGCCGCGTCCTGCGGATGAGCCAGTAGAAGAAGGGACCGCCGATGAGCGAGGTCAGGATGCCGATCGGCAGGTCCGCGGACGGCATGAGGGTCCGCGCCAGCACGTCCGCGAAGACGAGCAGCGCCCCTCCCCCGAGGAACGACGCGATGATCAGCGGCCGGTTGGCGGGACCGATCAGCATCCGCACGAGATGCGGCACGACCAGACCCACGAAGGAGATGATCCCGACGAAGGCCACGGCGACCCCGGTGAGCAGCGCCACCAGAACGATCGAGAGGATGCGGAGGCGTTCCACGTTCACGCCGAGATGGGTCGCGGTGCGGTCGCCGAGCGCCAGCAGGTCGTAGCGTCGCGCGAGCACGATGGTGACGGCGAAGGCGGCGAGGCCGACGACCGTCACGAGCCCGACCTCCTGCCAGCGCGACGCGTTCATGGAGCCCAGCTGCCAGAACACGATCTGCTCGCGGGAGGCGTTGTCGCCCAGGAACATGAGGATGGCGAGACCCGCCCCGCCGAACGCGTTCACCGCGATACCGGTCAGGATCAGGGTCACCGATTCCGTGCGCCCCTGTGAACGCGCCGCTCCGTAGACGATGAGCGTCGCGCCCAGGCCACCCGCGAAGGCGAGGAGGGCGGTGGTCCAGGAACCGAAGAGGGTCAGGCCGAACGTGATCGCGAGCGCCGCGCCCAGCGCCGCACCCGATGAGACGCCGACGACACCGGGCTCCGCCAGCGGATTGCCGAAGATGGCCTGCATGACGGCACCGGCGACGGCCAGCAGCGCACCGACCAGCAGGGACATCGCGATCCGGGGGAAGCGGATCTTCCACAGGGTCTGCTCGACGATCGGATCGGTCGGCGCCCACGCGGTGTCGATGCCCACCGCACGCAGCAGCGATCCGATCACCTCGGTCGGTGCGATCGCCACCTGCCCGAGCCCCGCAGAGAGCCCCACCCCGATCGCCAGGAGCACGACACCGCCCGCATAGACCGCGAGCCGGCGTCGGCGGCCGGTGCGTGCACCGCCGGTGGGCGCCACCGTACTCACGAGGTCGGCCCGGACGACTCCGGGGCGTAGATGGCGCGGGCGAGGGCGTCCAGCACCAGCGCCGAACGTGGACCGAACGAGAGCACCTGCCCGTCGTTCATGTCCACGAACCGACGGTGCTCCCCCGCGGTCGTCAAGGCGATCGCGGGCTTGTCCTCGAGCAGTCCGTCCACCCCGCCGACGGAGGTGAACCCGTGCGACATCACCAGGATCAGATCCGGATCGGCGGCGATCATCGCCTCATCCGTCATCGGCTTCATCCCGTCCCAGCCGAGCTCGCCCGCCACGTCGATACCGCCCAGGCCCTCGATGAGCTCGTCGGCGCCCGATTCCTCGCCGAAGAGGTAGTAGACCCCGGCGGTGCCGCGCAGGTAGAGGAAGAGCATGCGCAGCCTGTCACCGGGTTCGGCGGGCGCGATGGCCTCGATCTGGGCCAGGGTGACGGCGAGGTCCGTCGAGACGCGCTCCGCCAGGAGGTCGCCCGCCTCCGGGGCACCGAACACGGCGGCGACCTCGTGGGCCAAGTGGACGGCCCCCTCGAACGAGGGCTCGTTCTCGACGAACACGACCGTGATGCCGACGTCGCGCAGCTGCTCGACGACATCGCGCGGACCGATCCCGCCATCCGTGATGACGAGGGTGGGGCGCAGGTCGATCACGGCCTCGGCGTTGACGGTGTGCCCGCTTCCGGTGACAACGGGGAGGTGCTCGGTCCCGGGGAAGGTCGTCGTCTGGTCCACCCCGACGAGGGTGTCGCCGAAGCCGAGACCCCACACGGTCGCCGCGATCGAGCCGGCCATGTCCATGGCCACCACGCGGGAGGTGTCGACGACCTCGACCTCGACGTCGCCGCCGCGGTCGTGCGAGACGACCGTGGCGGGCAGGCTCTGCGCCGGGTCGCTCATGACCGGCTCCACGACCGCGTCGGCCATGACCGCGGTCGACTCCCCGACGTAGGCGCGCGGGTCGTCGAGGACCTCGATCTGATCGAGCGGCGCGCGATCAGCCACGGTCACCGCGGCGGTGTCCGACGCTGCAGACGACGCGGCACACCCGCTGACGAGCAGCGCCGACACCGCGAGGAGCGCCAGCATCCGGACCGAACGCATCAGGCTGCACCGCTTCCGGGTGTCGTGTCCGGGCTTCCCGAGTCGCCGCCGGGACGGCTCTTCCGGCGGACGATCCAGACGACGACGCCGGCCACGACGGCGACGCCCACGACGCCGGCGACGACACCCACCCAGGCGAAGTCGCCATCCGACTCGGCGGAGATCGGAACGGGGGTGGCGTCCACCGTCTCCTCGTCCGTGGCCGAGGGCTCCGGCTCGGGCTCGGCCGCGGCGCACTCGACGGTCAGGCTGAACGACACCGGGTCGAAGCCGGTGCCGGCCTCGTAGTTGCCGAACGCCTCGAACCCCTCCGCCGTGATGGCGGCCGGGACGGCGGTCCCCGTGACGACCGTCTGATCCTCGGAGACCTGCAGCGGTGCGGCGGCGAGGTCGAGCGCCACCAGCGGCACCTGCGTCCCGGAACGGACGTTCTCCGCGTTCCCGGCCAGGGCGTCTTCCATGCTCAGGCTGGAGATGTCCATCAGGATGGCGGCCGTGCCGTCACCGGGGAAGCTCAGGGTGGGGTCGGTGATCGTCGTCTCGAGCAGGCCGTCGTGGCCGGTGAAGCGCACGCCGCCAGGGAAGTGCGCGTCGCCCGCGAGAGTGGCGGGATCGAACGTGCCGGTCGCGCCGGACCAGCCGAAGTCCGGGGTCGTGTACGTCGCGCCCTCGATCGGCTCCCAGGAGCCGTTGGCGATCCGCCCGGAGATGTAGGAGCGGAACGATTCCTTCACGCCCCAGGTGAGGGTCCCGTCGACGATCGTGCACGCCCCGGGGTCCACGGCCGCCGAGGCGGCGCGGGCCGGCGTCTGCGCGGCACCGAGCAGGGGGGCGGCGGCGAGCGCGAGCGCCGCGACGACCGCGGCGACACGGGCGGAGGAACGATGACGGGCGAACCGCTCGGACACGGGGGCACCTCTTCGCAGACAGTGGCGTGCAGCCCGCGACCGATCAGCGCAACATTGTCGCGGCGCGGTTCGGGTGCTGCGCGCGGGCAGTGCACGGGACGGGTTAGGAATGCCTAACCTTCTCAAAGGTACTTCACCCCGGGCGGGGACACAAAACCGGGACGCGGTCAGGGACGCAGCGGAAGCAGGTGCGAGATGTCCGCACGGGTGCCGGAGGCCATGATGCGGCCGTCGGCATCCGCATCCGACCACGCCGTCCGCCCGGTGGCGAGGGCGACCCATGTCGCCGGGTCGGTCTCGACCACGTTGGGAGGTGTGCCACGGGTATGGCGGGGTCCCTCGATCACCTGGACGGCGCCGAAGGGAGGCACGCGCACCTCCACGGTCTGCCCCGGAGCCTTCTCGACCAGGAGCTGCAGCAGGTACCGCACGGCGGTCGCGAGGTCGGTGCGGGCGGGCTTGTCCGCCTCGGCGACGGCCGCCAGAGCCGCCCGGCCGTCCTCTGTGGAGATTCGGCGGACCATGCCCCCACGGTACCCCGACACAACTCCTGCAGATCGGTGCGCGGCGCCGAGCGGATGAGGTTCATCCGCGGTTCTGCAGGAGTTGTGCGGGGGTGAAGGCGGGGATGGCCGGACAGGCGGGGCCGGGAGAGGCAGGCCGGGCGGGCGCCGAGCGGTCGGCGTCGCTAGGCTGGCGGCGTGAGAATCCTGGTCCTCGGTTCGGGCGCGCGCGAGCACGCCATCATCCTGGCGCTCCGGGCGGAGGACACGGCGCACGACGTCTTCGCCGCCCCCGGGAACGCCGGCATCGCGCGCGACGCCACCATCGTCGACCTCGACCCGAACGACCCGGCCGCCGTCACCGTGTTCGCGGGCGAGCACGCGATCGACCTGGTCGTCATCGGACCGGAGGCCCCGCTCGTCGCCGGCGTCGCCGATGCCCTGCGCGAGCGAGGCATCCCCGCCTTCGGGCCGAGCAAAGCCGCCGCGCAGCTCGAGGGGTCGAAGGCCTTCGCCAAGCGGATCATGGAGTCCGCCGGCGTGCCGACCGGTCGCGCTGTCCGCGCACACACCCTCGAAGAGGTGACCGCAGCCCTCGCCAGCCTGGGCGCCCCGCACGTCGTCAAGGCCGACGGACTCGCCGCGGGCAAGGGCGTCATCGTCACGCCGGACCGGGATGCAGCCCTGGCACATGCCGAGAGCTTCCTGCAGAGCGGTCCGGTGCTGGTCGAGGAGTTCCTCGACGGCCCCGAGGTCTCCCTCTTCTTCCTCAGCGACGGCGACACCGTGCGTCCCCTCAGCCCGGCACAGGACTACAAGCGTCTCGGCGACGGCGACGACGGCCCGAACACGGGCGGCATGGGCGCATACTCCCCCCTCCCCTGGCTGAGCGAACGCTTCGGCGGGGAGGAAGAGTTCGTGGATCTCGTCACCCGGACGGTGGCGGAACCGGTGATCCGGCAGCTGGATGCGGACGGCACCCCCTTCATCGGGCTGCTCTACGCGGGCCTCATCCTCACCGATCGCGGAATCAAGGTGATCGAGTTCAACGCCCGGTTCGGTGACCCGGAGACGCAGGTCGTCCTGCCTCGCCTGATCGACCCGCTGTCCCGGCTCCTGCTGTCCGCGGCATCCGGGACCCTCGAGCAGGAGCCGCGGCCGGCATTCGCCGAGGCGACGGCCGTCACGGTGGTGCTCGCGAGCGAGGGGTACCCCGCCGCGCCGATCACCGGACGCACGATCGCCGGTCTGGAAGCGGCCGAGGCGGTCGAGGGCGTGCACCTGGCGCACGCAGCCACAGCCGAACGCGACGGCACCCTCGTGGCCACCGGCGGACGGGTGCTCAACGTCGTCGCCCTGGGTTCCACCTTCCGCGAGTCCCGCGATCGCGCCTACCAGGCGATGGACCGGATCGAGCTCGAGGGCGGGCAGCACCGTACCGACATCGCCGCGCGGGTAGTCGAGGGCTGACCCTCACCAGCGCCGGGTCCGCCACAGCGCACACGGCTGGATCGTACGCGGCGTGACGCCCCGACAGACAGGGCGCGCGTCGTCGGGGAACGGGACCGCTTCGCGCACCGTGTTGTACAGCACCTCGCAGTCGCAGAAGCCGCCCGCATCCTGCAGTCTTCGCTCCAGCGCACGCGCGCGCGGCATCCGCGCGTCACGGAACCCGGCAGCGAAGCGCAGCGTGCCCGCGCAGCCGAACTCCTCCAGCATCCGCCACACGTAGCAGGCGAGGCATTCGTCCGGCTCGGGTTGCAACCAACGGCGGGCGATATCGCGTACGAGCAGCTCCGCGTGGGAACCGGACGCGGGGTCAGCGCACAGCGGCACCGGCGGCGGGGCGCCGGAGGAACAGCACCGCGACCAGGCCGATGAGCGTCGCGGCGGCGGGCAGGATCACGGCCTGCGCCATCGCCTGCGCGAACGGTCCGGCGACGGAGGGGGCCAGCACACCCCCCGCGAACTCGGCACCCGTCGCCCCCGGCAGGTTCGCCTGGAGCCGCGCCTGCATGAGCGCGGCGATCGCGGCCGTCCCGATGACCGAGCCGATCGTGCGGGTCGTGCTGTACACCCCCGCCCCCGCGCCCGCATCGCGGGGCCGCAGGTTCCGGGTCGCCGTCGTGGCGAGGGGTCCCCACATCGCCGCCTGCCCCATCCCCATCAGCCCGGCCGGGAACAGCATCCACCACGTCGGGGTGTCGACATCCATGAGGGAGGCGTACCAGAGCAGCGCGCCGGCGGAGGCGAGCATGCCGGGGATGAGGAGGAAGCGCGCATCCGTCCGGTCCAGGATCCGTCCGGCCACCGGGGAGAGGAACCCGGCGGCGAGCGCCATGGGCACGAGCAGCAGTCCGGACTCGGCCGGGGTGAGACCGCGCGCGAGCTGCAGATAGAACTGCAAGGGCAGCGCCACGCTCGCGACGCTGAACACCAGCGCCGCGATGGCGATGTTCGCGACGGCGAAGTTGCGGTCGCGGAAGAGCCCCATCGGCACGAGCGGTTCCCGGCGCGTGCGGAACTGCTGCCAGACGAAGCAACCGAGCACCAGCACCCCCGAGGTCACGATCATCCAGATCGTGATGGGGCCGAAGACCGTCCCCCACTCGTAGTGGCTTCCCTCCTGCAGCCCGAAGACGATGAGGAGGAGCCCGAGGCCGCTGAGCACGACGCCCACGACATCGAAACGATGCGCGTGCGTCTCGAGTCGCGGGACGACCAGCCACACCAGGACGAAGCCGACCACACCCACCGGCAGATTGACGAAGAAGATCCATTCCCATCCGAGCGCGTCGACGAGGAGTCCTCCGACGAGGGGCCCCACCAGCATGGCCAATCCGGATGTCGCCCCCCACAGCCCCATCGCCGCGCCCCGTTTCGCGGCGGGGAAGGTCCGCGTGATGACCGCCATGGTCTGCGGCGTCATGAGCGCGGCGCCCACCCCCTGCACAGCGCGCATGGCGATGAGCGTTCCCAGCGAGTCGGAGAGTCCGCATCCGAGCGACGCGAGCGTGAACACGCTCAGCCCGATCAGGTAGATGGCCTTTGGCCCGAACCGGTCCCCGAGCCGGCCCGCGAGGAGCAGCAGCGTGGCGTAGGAGAGCAGGTACGCGCTCGTCACCCACACCACGTCGTCGAGATCGGCGCTGGCCGGATCGAGCGCAGCCTTGATCGCAGGGTTCGCGACGCTCACGATCGTGGTGTCCACCAGGATCATGAAGATCCCGACGACCATCGCCCACAGCGCCGGCCAGGGACTGCGCACGGCCGAGCGAGGGAGGGAGATCGCTGACGTCATCGCCGGTCGGCCTTTCGCTGCCCGGGACTCGGGACCAGCTGGACTCTAGCCAGGTCCCGCCGGCGCCGGCGACATCCATCCCGCCGGGAGGAAGCCCGCCCCGCCCGCGCCCGCCCCGCCCGTGCCCGCCCCGCCCGTGCCCGCCCCGCCGCGCCGCCCGCGCCCCCCGCCACGCCCCGCGAGACTGCATGCGGCGCACGAGACGGACGTGCTCACGCGCAGTCTCGTGGGCCCCGTGCAGTCTCGCGGGAAAAGACGCACCGCGGGTGGACGGGAGCGCGGCCCGTCGAGCGGGATAATGGGCGGGTGACCCACGCCCAGACCCTTCCCGGATGGCGCCATGTGTACTCCGGCAAGGTGCGCGACCTGTACGTCCCGGCGGATCTTCCCGACGGCGCGACCGCCGAACGCATGCTGGTCGTCGCCAGTGACCGGGTGAGCGCGTTCGACCACGTCCTGGACCCGGGGATCCCCGGCAAGGGGGAGCTGCTGACGACGCTCAGCCTGTGGTGGTTCGACCGTCTCGACGGAGGCGACGGGCGACGCCGCATCCCGAACCATCTGGTCCCCGACCGCGTCCTCGGCGACGACGACGAAGCGCACTCCCTGATCCCGGATGCGGTCATCGGGCGCGCCATGCTCGTGCGCGGCCTCGATATGCAACCGGTCGAGTGCGTCGTGCGCGGCTACCTCACCGGTTCGGGCTGGGCGGAGTACCGGGAGACCGGCACCGTCTGCGGGATCCCCCTGGTCGAGGGTCTCCGGAACGGCGACCGCCTGCCGGAGCCGATCTTCACGCCCGCCTACAAGGCACCGATGGGTGAGCACGACGAGAACATCTCCTTCGCGCAGACCGTCGAGCTCGTCGGTGCGGACCGGGCCGAGGAGCTGCGCCGCCTCTCCCTGGAGATCTACGCCCGCGCTGCCGAGACGGCGGAGGAGCACGGCCTCATCCTCGCCGACACGAAGTTCGAGTTCGGCCTGGACGAGAACGGCGTCATGACCCTCGCCGACGAGGTCCTCACCCCGGACTCCTCCCGGTACTGGGATGCGGCGGCCTGGGCGACGGGCACCACACCCGGCGAGCGGATGGCGAGCTTCGACAAGCAGATCGTCCGCGACTGGCTCGCCGAGAACTGGACGAGCCAGGAGGGCACCCCTCCACAGCTCCCCGCCGAGATCGTCCAGCGCACCGCCGCCCGGTACGCCGAACTGCTGCAGCGGCTGACCTCGTGACCTCCGAGCACCGGGGCAACCCCCGCTGACCTGATCCGTCCCACCTCGCGGCGACGCCCGACGACGCGCGACCCGCACCCATCCTCGAGAGGAAGTCGCATGCCCACCTGGAAACTGCACGGCAACGGCCGCACCGTCGCCCCCGGCGCGGTCGTGAAGCCCGATGAACGCCTGAACTGGCCCGGAACGATCGCCATCGGGGCGCAGCACGTCGTCGCGATGTTCGGCGCGACGTTCCTCGTTCCGACCATCACCGGCTTCCCCGTCTCGACCACCCTCCTCTTCTCCGGTATCGGCACGCTCCTGTTCCTGCTGGTGACGAAGAACAAGCTGCCCAGCTACCTCGGGTCCTCGTTCGCGTTCATCGCGCCGGTGACCGCCGCCACGGCGACCGCCGGGATGGGTTCCGCCCTCGCCGGCATCGTGGCCGTCGGCATCCTGCTCGCCCTCGTCGGTGTCATCGTGCAGGTGTCCGGGCTCGGCTGGATCGACAAGCTCATGCCGCCCGTCGTGGCCGGTTCGATCGTCGCGCTGATCGGCTTCAACCTCGCCCCCGCGGCGTGGAACAACTTCCAGCAGGCACCGCTCGTCGCCAGCATCACGCTCGGGTCGATCATCCTGTTCAGCGTGCTGTTCCGCGGGTTCCTCGGCCGGATCTCGATCTTCCTGGGCGTGCTCGTGGGGTACGTCGTCGCCGCCGTGGCCGGCGAACTCGATTTCAGCGCCGTCGCGGATGCGGACTGGATCGGCCTCCCCACCTTCCACATCGCCGACTTCACGGCGCCGGGCACGTGGTCCGCGATCGCGATGTTCCTGCCCGTCGTGCTGGTGCTCATCGCCGAGAACGTCGGCCACGTCCGCGGGGTCGCCACCATGACCGAGGACCCGTCGGTGAACAAGACGACGGGACGGGCGCTCATCGCGGACGGCGTCTCGACCACGGTCGCGGGCCTCTTCGGCGGCTCCGGCACCACCACCTACGGCGAGAACATCGGCGTCATGGCCGCCACGCGGGTCTACTCCACGGCCGCGTACTGGGTCGCCGGCATCGTCGCGGTGCTGCTCAGCCTGTCGCCGAAGATCGGGGCGATCTTCAACTCGATCCCCGGCGGTGTGCTGGGTGGGGCGACCACCGCGCTGTACGGCCTGATCGGCATCATCGGCATCAAGATCTGGGTCGACAACCGCGTCGACTTCTCCCGTCCGGTCAACCAGTACACCGCCGCGGTGGCGCTGGTCATGGCGGTGGCGGGCTTCACCATGAGCTGGGGCGCCTTCGAGCTCGGCGCGATCGTCCTCGCCTCGGCCGCGGCGCTCGTAATCTACCACCTGGGCAACGCGGTCGCCCGGGCGCGCAAGACCGGCGCCGACGACGGCGGGCCCATCCCGGCGGTCGGGCAGCTCGGCGGCGACCCGCAGTAACCCGCACCGCTCCCTCGGGGCCGGTCACACCCGCGCCCCGAGACCATCTCCGGCTCACCTGTCACGAACGCACGGTCGCATCCGCGCGTCGTGACAGGTGAGCCGTTTCGTGCGCGGTCAGGCGGACTCGCGCACGATCAGCTCGGCGGGCATGATCGTCGCGTGCGGAGGCTTGCCGCCCTCGAGCACGTCCAGCAGCACCCGCGCCATCCGCTCGCCCTGCTCGTGCGAGGGCTGACGCATGGTCGTGAGCATCGGGGCGACGCCGGTGGCCACGGGCGAATCGTCGAACCCGATCACGGCGATGTCCTCCGGCACGCGCAGACCCGCGCTCTGCAGCACCCCGATCGCGCCGCGTGCCATGAGATCGCTCGCCACGAACACCGCGTCCGGCCGCTTCCCGGTCAGGATGCTGCGCATCGCCGCCGCACCACCCTCGGCGGTGAAGTCGCCGTCGGCGACGGCCCCCGGTCGCAGCCGAGCGGCCGCCAGCGCCTGCCGGTACCCCTCGAGCCGGTCGACGCTCGCCGCCATCGTCATCGGCCCTGTGATGGTCGCGATCGACCGGTGCCCCTGCCCGATCAGGTACTCGACGGCGTCGCGGGCTCCCTGCGCGTTGTCGATGTCGACGTAGTAGGCGTCCGTGGCGCCGCTGGCCGGGCGCCCGCCGTACACCACCGGCACGGCGGCCGCGATGCGCTCCACGAACGTGTCGTTCGCGTGGTGCGACACCACGATCGCGCCGTCTATGGATCCGCTGCGGACGTAGCCGATCATCTTGTCATCCGGGTCGTTGCTCGCGATCGCGAGCGTCAGCACGTACTCGGATGCCGCGATCGCGGCGTTGATCCCGGACACCGTGGACGCGAAGAACGGGTCTCCGAAGAACCTGTGCAGATCCTCCGGGATGATCACCGCGATGGCCAGCGCCCGGCTGCTCGCGAGCGAACGCGCGGCACGGTTGGGCACGTAGTTGAGCGACTCGATGGCCTGACGGACCGCCTCGGATGCCTCCGGGCTCACCGCCGGGGACCCGTTGACCACGCGGGACACCGTCGATCGGGACACCCCCGCGATACGGGCGACCTCTTCGATCGTCACCGAGCCCACCATTGCGCCACACTCCCCGCGTCATCGCCCGACCGCGACCGGGCGCCTGGACCAGCGCGCCCGGGGGACCTCAGAGGGTCACAGCTCCCGCGCGCGGATGATCCGACTGTACTCGCGAGCACTGTCCTTCGGCGTCCGCTCCTGAGTGTGGTAATCGACCCGGACGATGCCGAAGCGCTTCTCGTACCCCCAGGCCCACTCGTAGTTGTCGAGGAAGGACCAGTAGAAGTACCCGCCGACGTCGACGCCGGCCTCGATGGCGTCCTGGACGGCGGAGAGGTGCGCCGTGAGGAAGTGCGTCCGGGCGTGGTCGTGCACGCGCGGCTCGCCGTCCTCGACGACCAGGATGTCGTCGTAGGCAGCGCCGTTCTCGGTGACGAACAGGCGGGTGCCGGCAGGACGCGCGTACTCGTCGGAAACCCGGCTGAGCAGGCGCGTCAGGGTCGGCGCGTCCACCTCCCAGTGCATCGCGGTCCGCGGAAGACCGCGATCGTGCCAGTGGATGTCGTAGGAGAGGGGGAAGGGCGACTCCGCACGGCGGTCGGTGGGCGCGTCCCCGCTGGCCGGCGGGTTCGCGGGGGCCGTGCCGCCCACGTACTCGCCGTGGTAGTAGTTCACCCCGAGGGTGTCGATCGGGGTGGAGATGATGTCGAGATCCCCGGGCCGGATGGCGGATTCGAGTGCCGCCGCGGCCTCCGGCAGGTGCGTCGCGATGTCGTCCACGATGTCGGCCGGGTACGCCCCGAGGAACACCGGGTCCAGGAACCAGCGGTTGAACTGCCCGTCGATGCGGCGGGCGGCATCCGCATCCGCTGCGTTGTCGGGGTCCACCGGATCGGCGACCGTGAGGTTCAGCGTGATGCCGAGGTTCAGCTCGGAGTCCCGCTCCCGCAGCGCGTTCACGGTCTGGCCGTGCCCGAGCAGCAGGTGGTGCGCCGCGAGGTAGCCCTCGGTCGGCGAGTAGTGGCCGGGGGCGTGGATGCCGGCGGTGTAGCTCAGGAAGGACGAGCACCACGGCTCGTTGAGCGTCGTCCACACCCCGACCCGATCACCCAGCGCGTCGTGCATGTCGAGCGCGTACTCGGTGAACAGGTCCGCCGTGTCGCGGTTGGTCCATCCGCCGCGCTCCTGCAGGGCCTGCGGGAGGTCCCAGTGGTAGAGCGTCAGCCAGGGGAGGATGTCGGCATCCAGCAGTGAATCGACCAGGCGCTTATAGAAGTCGACGCCCTTCTGGTTCAGCGGACCGCCGTCGGGGCGCACGCGCGACCACGAGGTGGAGAACCGGTAGGTCTGCAGTCCGAGCTGCTTCATCAGCGCCACATCGTCGCCGAAGCGGTGGTAGTGGTCGCAGGCGACGTCGCCGTTGTCACCGTTGATGACGGCACCGGGCACGCGGCTGAAAGCGTCCCAGATCGAGTCGCGGCGGCCGTCCTCATGGGCGGCGCCTTCGATCTGGTAGGCCGCCGTCGCGGCGCCGAAGAGGAAGTCCTGGGGGAACGTACGGGGTGTGGAGGGCATGTCGTCGTCCTTTCACTGCACTGTATGGGAGCGCTCTCACGGCTGTCAAGGAGAACACCGGGGACCACTAGACTGGGCAGGCCACGACTCCCGCACCCACTCGGAGCTTCTCATGCCTACGATCGTCGTCGACGTCATGCCCAAGTCCGAACTTCTGGACCCGCAGGGGAAGGCTGTCTCCGGTGCGCTCGCTCGTCTCGGCGTCGAGAGCTTCTCCGCCGTCCGCATCGGCAAGCGATTCGAACTCACCGTGGACGGCGAGGTCGACGAGACGGTGCTGGACGCCGCCCGCCGGATCGCGGACGAGGTGCTCTCGAACTCGGTCATCGAGGACGTGGTCGGCATCGAGGTCGTGGAATGACGATCCGCATCGGCGTCATCACGTTCCCGGGCTCGCTCGACGACCGCGACGCGCAGCGCGCCATCCGCATCGCCGGCGCCGAGCCCGTCGCGCTGTGGCACGGGTCGCACGACCTGGACGGCGTGGATGCGCTGGTGCTGCCCGGAGGATTCAGCTACGGCGACTACCTCCGCGCGGGAGCCATCGCCGCGCTGGCCCCGATCATGTCCGAGGTGAAGGACGCCGCCGAGGCCGGCATGCCGATCCTCGGGATCTGCAACGGCTTCCAGATGCTGGTCGAGGCGCACCTGCTCCCCGGCGGGCTGATCCGCAACGCCAATCAGCAGTTCATCCGGCGCGACCAGCGCCTGCGCGTCGAGAACGCCGACACGGCGTGGACGAACGACTTCCGCCGAGGGCAGGAGATCGTCATCCCGCTCAAGAACGCGGACGGCGGGTTCACGGCGGATGCGGAGACGCTCGCCCGTGTCGAGGGGGAGGGCCTCGTGGCCCTGCGCTACGTCGGGGTGAACCCGAACGGGTCGCTCGACGACATCGCGGGCCTCACCAACGAGCGCGGGAACGTGGTCGGTCTGATGCCGCATCCCGAGCACGCCGTCGAAGCGGGATTCGGTCCCGACACCGCCCAGGCGATGCGTTCCGGCGTCGACGGGCTGGGCTTCTTCACCTCCGCGATCGCCGCCGTCGTCGGCGCCGCGGCCTGACGCCGCACGCGCCGCACGCACGAACCGGGTGACCGGGCCCGAGCCCGTCGCTGCGCGCGGACGCACCCGCGCGGAACCACCGGATTCGGTGGGTGCGCGGGGTTCCCCGGCGGATCGGCCGCTGCCACGATCGGCAGACGCGGTCCCGGATCGCAGTGTGCTCGACCGCGACTACCGGCCGTGGTTCCTGGTGACCACACCGCGAACGAGGGGTGTCCACGTCCACCGGAGTCCTTTCCGGAGCGTGGACACCCCCCGGTTGCGCCGGAGCCCGGCGGACTACCCTCGAGCGGGTGACCAGCCTCGTCGTCTCCGTCCCCACCCCCGAGCTCGCCGCGGACATCGGCCCCGTCCCCGACGGCGTCGAGGTCGTCGTGTGGCCGATGACCGACCCCGCGCCACGCGAGCGCATCGACATGGTCGTCACGCCCTACATGAGCGCCCGCGATGTCGTCGCGGCCCTGGACGGCGTGCGGACGCGTCTCGTGCAGAGCCAGTCGATCGGCTACGAGGACATCGCCGGCCTCCTGCCGCGGGGCACGGTCCTGGCGAACGCCGCGACGGTGCACGAGACGTCCACGGCCGAGCTCGCGGTGGGCCTCGCCCTGGCCGTGCAGCGACACCTCGACCGGTTCGCGCACGACAGGGAATGGTCACGGGTCTTCGCCGACAGCCTCGCCGACCGCCGGGTCACCATCCTCGGCTTCGGCGGGGTGGGCAAGGCCATCGCGGCACGGCTGCTCCCCTTCGAGGTGGAGCTGCGGGCGGTGGCATCGCGGGAGCGGGTGGAGGACGGCGTGCCCGTCGCCGCCATCGACGATCTGCACCAGGTGCTCGCCGAGACCGACATCCTCTTCGTCGCGCTCCCCGGCTCCGACTCGACCCCCCGGATCATCGGCGACGCGGAGCTCTCCGCCCTCCCGGACGGAGCGCTCGTGATCAACGTCGGGCGCGGGTCCCTCATCGACACGGAGGCGCTCGTCGAGCACGTCTCCCGGGGACGCATCCGCGCCGGGCTCGATGTCACGGACCCCGAGCCGCTGCCGGCCGATCACCCGCTCTGGTCGCTCCCGGGTGTGCTGATCTCCCCGCATGTCGGCGGAGCGACGAGCGCCATGCGTCCGCGGATCGCCCGTCTCGTCCGCCGCCAGATCGAGCACCTCGTGCGCGGGGAAGAGCCTGAGAACGTGGTGCTGACCACCTGAGCGTCCTCAGCGCGCTCCGGGGATGTCCCCCTCGTCCACGAGGACCGCGTCGCCTCGGCGCTCGAATCGGATGACCGCGCCGTCCGGGACGTGACGGGTCAGCTCCTGCGGGTAGTCCGACCGCGCGCTGGTGTATCCGGGCGCACCGGTCGCGGGCACGTACACATCCACGATGGGGGAGAGACCGCCGCCCGCACAGTCGGTGAACATCGGGCCGCGCTCGCTGTTCAGCACCACGTGCAGGCAGTACTGCGTCGCGAACACCTCGAGGCCGTGGTACTCGCCGAACGCCCGCACCGTGCCCACCTCCGCCGCCCCCAGCCTGCGGATGAGATCCGGTGAGGCCTCCCCCTCCACGACCGCCATCTGCGCGTCGTGGTGCTGGTCGTCACGGACCCCGAACGGGAGGCTCCAGGCGGTGAGGGTCGTCGCGACCGCCGCCACCGCGATGAGACTCGCGATCCACCCCGCCCGGACACGGGGAGCCAGGACGAGCCCCTGTCGGTGGGTCGGCCGCTCGGCGCCATCCCGATCCCGGGACGGCTCACCCGGGCCTTCGCGTCGGCCTGGCCGGGCCGAAGGATCCCCCGCTTCCGGCCGGGCATGACCATGGGGGCTTCTGCGCGTATCCGGGACGACCCGCGCGCGGGTCCCGCCGAGCGCATGCCCCGGCTCCTCCGGCGACTCTTCCTCGCCGTCCTCGATCCGTTCGAGTTGGCGCAGTCGTGCCAGCGCTTCGGGGTCGGCGTCGATGTCCGCATCCGGACCGTACGCACGGGCTCGAAGCGCTGCCAGTTCGTCATCGGCGACGCCCGCCATGACACCATTGTGCACCGCGCCGGGCATCTCGGGCAGGGGACGACGACCGCCCGGGGTCAGCGGCTGTCGATGTCCTCGCCCGACCAGAGGTCGCCGCACTCGACGCGCTGCGCGCCGTGCTCTGCGAGGTACGTTCCCGCCCCGCGGTCGCCGCGGACGGATGCGGCCACGGCGGCGATGCGGGTCCGCCCGAGGACGACCGGGTGTCCCGGCCGCCCGCCGTAGACGGCCTGCACCAGGGCATGCGGGAGGGGTCCCGCCACCGCCAGTACGCGGCGCACGGCGGCCGCCGGCAGATCGGGGGTGTCGACCGTGATGACGACGACGGCATCCGCTCCGGAGGCATCCGCTCCGGAGACCGCGATGAGTCCGGCGCGGAGCGACGCGGAGAGCCCGTCCGCCCAGTCCGCGACCGGCACGACCTCCGCCTCGCGGGGCACGAGGGCGGCCACCTCGTCTCCCGCGGCCCCCACCGCCACCAGGATCCGGTCGCAGCCGGCGGCGCGCAGCATCCGCACCGCGATGGCGACCCACGACTCCCCCGCAGCGGTCCGCGTGAGACCCTTGGGCTGACCGAAACGCGTCCCCGCACCGGCGGCGAGCACGAGACCGGTGACGGATGCCTCGGCGGCGGTGGGGCGCATGATCACGCCAGCGTAGCCTGCACGAAACACGCGCCGACTACCGTGCTGGCATGCTCGAACTCGCCACCGATCTGCTTCCGCTGCTTCGCGCGGGGGAGACGGTCGCGACCGTGACCGTCTCCGGCGTCGCCCGGAGCGCACCGCGTGGCGTGGGTTCCGCGATGGCCGTCACCCGTGAGGGACGCGTGATCGGTTCCATCTCCGGCGGGTGCGTGGAGGCGGACGCGGTGGCACTGTCCCTCGCCGCGCTGGCGTCCGGTTGCGGGTCGTCCGCCCGCTTCGGCTTCAGCGACGAACAGGCGTTCGCCGCGGGGCTGGCCTGCGGCGGCTCCGTCGACGCGGTCGTCGCGCTCGTCCGTCCCGACGACGAGGTGGCGATCGCCGCCCTGGAACACGCGGCCGCGGACCGCAGGGCACGGATCGGGATCGTGCTGAACGGACCGCGCGCCGGCCGCGTCGTGGACGTCGACCCCACGACGAACGACAGCCGCGTCCTCGGCTGCGCGGACGACGGCGCGGACGTGCTGGCCGTGGCGTCGACTCCGCGGCCGCGGCTGATCCTGCTCGGAGCAGGGGAACATGCCGCCGCACTCAGCCGGGTGGGCACCGCCGCCGGATTCGCGGTGTCGGTCTGCGACGTGTGGGAGCTGCTGGTCACCCGCGAGCGCTTCCCCGATGCCCGGGAGCTCGTCGCGGACCTGCCGCACGCCTACCTGGAGCGGCAGGAACCCGAGGACATCGACGAGCGCACCGCGATCTGCGTCCTGACGCACGATGTGCGCCTGGACATCCCCGCACTGCGCACGGCGCTCGCGATGCCGGTCGGTTTCGTGGGGGCGCTCGGCGCGCGGTCGACGGTCGCCCGCCGAGCGGAGATGCTGCGCTCCGAGGGCGTCTCCGCGGCGCAGCTGGCACGGCTGCATTCCCCGCTCGGGCTCGATCTCGGCGGCGCCGGTCCCGAGGAGACCGCCGTCGCGGTGCTCGCCGAGATCATCGCCGCGCGGCACGGCGGCACCGGTCGTCCGCTCCGCGAGCTCGCGGGTCCGCTGCACCGCCGGGCGGCGGACGACGCGGCCTGCACGGTCTCCCCCGGCCGGCCGGCAGCCGCATCCGTCGCCGTCGGGTGCGCCCTGAGCGTCTGACGCCTGGTCCGTCCCCGCTTCGCGCCCGGCTCACCCCCGTGCGGCACGGGCGCACGCGCTCACACGCAGGAAACACCCGCGAAACGCTCCGCTGCTTGACTCGGAGGCAACTGTTCATGTGACCAACATCGGAGGGCGCCCCGTGGATATCACGAGCATCGAGACGTACCGCGTGGCACGCTCCCGCGCGGACCTCGCGCTCGCTTCCGGGGAAGTGCTCATCGCCGGAGGGACCTGGCTGATGAGCGAGCCGCAGCCCGCCACGACGGGTTTCGTCGACCTCACCGGCATGGGCTGGTCCGGGATCGAGGTATCCGAGGACGGCCTCCGCATCGGCGCCACCTGCACGATCGCGCGCCTCGTGGCGTGGGCGGAAGGGCGCGCCGACGACCTCCCATCGGTCCCCGCGGACTGGCAGGCGGTATCGCTCGTGCCGGATGCGGCCAACGCCCTGCTCGCGTCGTTCAAGGTCTGGAACACCGCCACCGTCGGCGGCAACATCTGCCGCTCGTTCGCGGCCGGCGCGATGATCTCGCTGGCCGCCGCGCTGGACGGCATCGCCGTGGTCTGGACGCCCGACGGCGGCGAGCGCCGCATACCGGTCGCGCACCTGCCGACCGGCAACGGCACCAACGCGCTCGCCCCGGGCGAGGTGCTCCGAGCGGTCGAGCTGCCCGCCCCGGCCCTTCGCTCCCCCGCGCTCCTGCGCAAGATCGCACTGGCCGAGCTCGGTCGCTCGGGAGCGGTCGTCACCGGACGGGTCGACGACGACGGGGCGGCGACCTTCGTCGTGACGGCCGCGACGACGCGCCCGGCCGTGCTGCGGTTCCCGGAGCTGCCGGATGCGGCGACGCTCGCGGCATCCGTCTCGGCGGCCGAGGACTACTACACCGATCCGCTCGGCAGCGCGGACTGGCGCCGCGGCGTGAGCGTCGAGCTGGCGGCACGGATCCGGTCGGAACTGGCGGGAGCGGCGGCATGAGGTTCGAGGTCAACGGTGCGCCCGTCGAGGCGGAGCCCGCGGCGGGCCAGTGCCTGCGGACGCTGCTTCGCGAGCACGGTCACACCGAGGTGAAGAAGGGCTGCGACGCCGGCGACTGCGGCGCGTGCTCCGTGCTCGTGGACGGGGCACCCGTGCACTCCTGCATCGTCCCGGCCGTGCGAGCGGAGGGCACCCGCGTCACGACGGCGGCCGGCCTCGCCCCGGGCGACGCACTGCACGCGGTGCAGGAGGCGCTCGTGGAGAAGTTCGGCTTCCAGTGCGGCTTCTGCACGCCCGGTATGAGCGTCACCGCCTCGACTCTGTGCGAGAGCGATCTCGACGACCTCGACCGCCGGATGAAGGGCAACCTCTGCCGGTGCACCGGATACCGCCCGATCCGCGAGGCGATCCGCGAATCCGTGCTCGGCCCGATACGGGAGACCGGCCCGCGCCCCGCCACGGCGCCCAGCGGCGTCGGCGGGTCCGTGCGGCCGGAGGCGGGCCGGCGGATCGTGCAGGGCCTCGAGCCCTACACCTTCGATGTCGTCGGCACGCCCGACCAGCCCTGGACGGGAACCGCGCTGACCCTGCGCGTCGTGGCGAGCCCGTACGCGCACGCCCGCATCCGTTCGATCGATGCATCCGCGGCCCTCGCGATCCCCGGCGTGGTCGCCGTGCTCACCCACGAGGACGCCCCGAAGACCCTCTTCTCCACCGGACGGCACGAGCACCGGGAGGACGATCCCGACGACACGCGAGTGCTCGACGACACCGTCCGCTTCATCGGCCAGCGCGTCGCGGCGGTCGTCGCGGAGACCGCCGCCGCAGCGGATGCCGCCTGCCGCCTGGTGCGCGTGGAGTACGACGTGCTGCCCGCCGTGTTCGACCCGGAAACCGCCCGGAGCGGCGCCGCTCCGGTGATCCATCCGGACCGCACGCCCGCGGACCGGGTGGACGACGCGGCGAGGAACACGGTGCTGTCCTTCCACGAGTCGCACGGCGACGACGTCGAAGACGCCCTCGCTGCCAGCGCCGTGACGGTCGAGGGCACCTGGCAGACCTCCCGCGTCACCCACGCGCAGCTGGAGACGCACGGCGCGATCGGATGGCTCGACGAGGACGGCCGGCTCGTCATCCGCTCGTCCACCCAGGTGCCCTTCCTCACGCGGGACGAACTGTGCCGTGTCTTCGATCTGGAACGCGACCGGGTCCGGGTGTACGCGGCCCGCGTCGGCGGCGGCTTCGGCGGCAAGCAGGAGATCTTCACCGAGGACCTCGTCACCCTCGCCGTGCTGCGCACCGGGCGTCCGGTGGCGTACGAGTTCTCCCGCACCGACCAGTTCCAGCGCGCCGCGCTCCGGCATCCGATGCGGGTCCGGGTACGCCTGGGCGCGGATGCGGACGGCGCTCTGACGGCGATGGCGGTCGACGTCCTGAGCGACGCGGGCGCCTACGGCAACCATTCCCGAGGCGTGCTCTTCCACGCGGTGTCCGAATCGACGCACGTGTACCGGGTGCCCTCCCGCCGCATCGATGCCGAGGCGGTCTACACCAACAACGTTCCGTCCGGGGCGTTCCGCGGGTACGGCCTCGGCCAGGTCATGCTCGGCGTCGAGTCCGCGATGGACATGCTCTCCGAGCGTCTCGGCATCGACCCCTTCGAGTTGCGGCGGATGAACGCGCTCCGCCCCGAGCACGGTGGCCTCGACAACGGCCTGGTGTGGGGAAGCCACGGCCTGGACCAGTGCCTGGACCTCGCCCGGGACGCCCTGGCCAGCGGCAACGGCAGCCGCGCGCCGGAGGGATGGCTGGTCGGGGAGGGCATGGCCACGGCGATGATCGCGACGATCGCCCCGTTCGGGCACGTCTCGCACACCCACGCGACCCTGCGCGCCGACGGCACGTATCTGCTGCAGGCGGGGACCGCCGAGTTCGGCAACGGCACCTCCACCGTGCTCCGTCAGATCGCGGCCAGCGTCTTCGAGGTCGGGTTCGACCGCCTCGCCCTCTGGCACGCCGACACCGACGCCGTCGCGCACGACACCGGCGCCTTCGCATCGACCGGCATCACGGTCGCGGGAAAGGCGCTCCATGCCGCCTGCCGCACGCTGGCGTCCCGGATGCGGCGCATCGCCGCCGAGATCACCGGCACCGCCGAGAGCGATGCGCGCGTGAGCGCCGACGGCGTCGTGACTGCGGCGCGCACGGTCGGTTTCGCCGAGATCGTGGCGGCCGCCCCGGCATCCGAACGGGGAGAGGACGGTCTGACGGCGGACGGCAGCGAGCTCGGCGACATCCGCTCGCTCGCGTTCAACGTGCACGCCGTGCGCGTGGCGGTCGACCCCGCCACCGGGACCGTACGGGTGCTGCAGTCCGTGCAGGCGGCGGATGCGGGCACCGTCCTGAACCCGGCGCAGTGCCGCGGACAGATCGAGGGTGGTGCCGCGCAGGGACTCGGCAGCGCGCTCTACGAGGAGGTCATGACCGACGGCGCCGGAGCGGTGATCACGCCGGTGTTCCGCACCTATCGCGTGCCGCAGTTCGCCGACGTCCCGGACACCGAGGTGTACTTCGCCGACACGGACGACACGGTCGGACCCTTCGGGGCGAAGTCGATGAGCGAGGCCCCGTACAACCCGGTCGCGCCGGCGATCGGCAACGCCATCGCCCGCGCCGTCGGCCGCCGGCCCTTCGAGCAGCCCTTCAGCCGCGACCGGGTGTGGCGCCTCGTGCAGGGGAGCTGACCCGTGGCACCGGACTCTCCCGCCTATCCTGGAGCCGTGCCCTCCGCCGACGCAGGCCCCCCGGTTCCGCCGGGCGGCGCCGACGACAGCCTCATCGGCATCTCGCTCGGCCGCCGCATCCGGGCCGCGCGCACCGCGAACTCCCTCTCGATGCGGGCACTGGCCGCGGCCGCCGAGATCAGCCAGCCGTTCCTCAGCCAGATCGAGAGCGGCCACACGATGCCCTCGATCGTGACGCTCTTCCGGCTGGCGAAGGTGCTCGGCATCTCCCCGTCCGATCTGCTGCCGGGCGACGACGAGCCCGAGCCCATCCACGTCACCCGGCGACACGAGGGGGAGTTCGTCGCCGTCGACGAAACGGACGACGCGGCGCTCAGCCGCATCATCTCCTCCGGCGCCGCGCGTGCCGCCACCGTGCAGGAGTACCGCCTGGGGCGCGCGCCCTACCTCGGCGACTGGTTCGAGTCGGACGGCGAGAACACCGTGTACGTCGTATCCGGCACCCTCACGGTCACCCTCGATGGCCGGGGCGAGTGGGTCCTCGGCCCGGGGGACGCCCTCGCCCACCCGGGCGCGATCCGCAACCGCTGGAGCATCACCGGAGACGAGCCGGTGACGGTGCTCCTCGTGCACGCCCGCACCTCCTGAGCGGGCCAGGACCCGTCCTTCCGAGGGGTAACACCACGGAAACCTGATTGCCATTTGCAATCAATGATTGCTCTCTACGATCAACTCAAACGCCGACCGGCGCAGCAGCACCGGCCACCCCCGGCGCCGAGAGAGAGTCGTCATGAGAAGCCCCCGCTCCTTCGCCCGTATCGCCGCCACCGCCGCGGTGCTCACCGCCGCAGCCCTCACGGTGACCGCCTGCGCCTCCTCCGCTGCGCCCGCCGCCCCGGAGGACGGTCACGGCGACCTCACCGTCCAGTTGAGCTGGATCCTCAACGAGGAGTGGTCGGGCGAGCTGATCGCGCAGGACCGCGGGTACTTCACGGACGCCGGCTTCGCCGACGTGACGCTGGTCCCCGGCCCGTCCAGCGGCGTGGCCGAACTGCTCAGCGGAACCGCCGACATCGCCCTCACCGACGCGGTCTCGATCGGCGCCGCGGTGGCGAACGAAGGCGCCCCGCTGAAGGTCGTCGGCGCCACCTTCCAGAAGAACCCGTTCACGATCACCTCGCTCGCCGATGGCGCCGACATCCGCACCCCGGAGCAGCTGATCGGCAAGAAGATCGGCGTGCAGGATGCGAACCGCCCGGTGTTCGACGCCTTCCTCGCCGCGAACGACATCGCCCCCGACGAGCTCGAGATCGTGCCCGTGCAGTACGACCCGGCGCCGCTGACGACCGGCGAGGTCGACGGGCTCATCGCCTTCGTCACCAGCCAGTCCGTGACGTTGACCGTGCAGGGCTTCGCCGTGACCGATCTGCTCTTCGCCGACAACGGCCTCCCGTTCGTCGGGCACGTCGTCACCGCGACCGACGACACCATCGCGAACGACCGCGAGGTGCTGAAGGACTTCCTCCGCGCGGAGATCCGGGGATGGACGGATGCGGTGGGCGACCCCGCCATCGGCGCGACCCTCGCCGTCGAGACCTACAGTGCGGACCTCGGGCTCTCCCCGGAGACCTCGCTGGCCAGCGCCACCGCCCAGGCGGACCTGCTGGTCGTCTCGGAAGAGACGACGGCGAACGGACTGTTCACGGTCTCCCCGGAACTGCAGAAGCAGACCATCGCGAGTCTCGCCGCCGCCGGCTTCCGCCTCGACGTCGCCGACCTGTTCGACCTCAGCCTCCTGGCCGAGGTGTACGAGGAGACCCCCGACCTCTTCACCCGGTCCTGATCGTCCCGCCGTCCGCATCCCTCCGATCCCCCGAGGCCCCCATGAGCGACTCCACCCTTCTCCTCCCCGACATCGTCGTGACGATGGACGACGACCGCAGCGTTCTGACCGACTCGGCCGTGCACGTCGTCGGCGACACGATCGCCGCCGTCGGCCCCCGCGACGAACTGCTCGCCGCGCATCCGGACGCCGCTCGCATCGACCTGCCCGACCGCGTGCTGATGCCCGGCCTGATCAACGCCCACCACCACAGCGGGATGCTGCGCGGCACCGCCGAACACCTCCCGGTGTGGGAATGGCTGCGCATCCACATCGACCCCATGCACCGGGTGCTGCGCCCGGACGAGGCCGAAGCCGCCGCCTGGCTCTGCTACGCCGAGGGGCTGCTCTCGGGCACCACCACGGTCGTCGACATGTGGCGGTTCATGGACGGCGCGGCCCGCGCGGCGAGCACGCTGGGCAACCGGCTCGTCTCCGTCAACTACGTGGGCGAGCACCCGGACTTCGACTACTTCGACACGCTCGATGACAACGAGCGGATGCTGACGGAGTGGACCGGTGCCGCCAACGGCCGGATCATGCCGTGGGTGGGACTGGAGCACCCGTTCTACGCGGATGCCGCCGGTCAGCGGCGTGCCGTGGACCTCGCCCGCGCCTACGGCACCGGCCTGTACACGCACTGCAGCGAATCGGAGATCGAGCTCGCCGACTTCCGCTCGCGGTACGGCACGCGACCGATGATGGCGCTCGAGCAGCTCGGGTTCTTCGACGCCCCGCACGCCATGATCGCCCACGCCGTCTGGCTGGATCAGGAGGAGATCGACCTCATCGCCCGACGCGGTGTCGGCGTCTCACACAACCCGGTCTCGAACATGAAGCTCGCGAGCGGCATGGCACCGGTGGCGGAGATGCTCGCGGCGGGCGTCGCGGTCGGTCTCGGCACCGACGGCGAGAAGGAGAACAACAACCTGGACATGTTCGAGGAGATGAAGGTCGCGAGCCTCCTCGGCAAACTCCGCACGATGGACGCCGCCGCGATGGACTCGTGGCAGGTGCTCGGCATGGCCACCCGCGGAGGGGCGGCCGCCATCGGCCGCGGTGACGAGCTGGGCGCCATCACGGCCGGACGCAAGGCCGACCTCGTCGCGGTGCGCACGGACACCCCGCGGATGACTCCGCTCCTGCCCGCCGGCGGGCACGCCAACATCCACCACAATCTCGTGCACGCCGTCCGCGGATCCGACGTCGACCTCACCATGGTCGACGGCTCGGTGGTGGTGCGCGACGGGCGCCTCGTGAACGCCGACCTCGCCGAGCTGATCGACCGGGTCCGCTCGCTCGTGCCGGGGTTGTTCGCCCGACGGGCCGAGTGGATCGCCACCCAGGACGACCTCGCCGGTCTCTTCTCCCACTGACCGCCCGCCCCGACATCACACCGAGAGGCTGACATGACCATCCACACCGAGCGCGGGCAGCTGAGCGAACGGGTCCTCCGTTTCCTCGCCGACGACCCCGGGCGCCACCTGATCGGCGGCCGCTGGGCCCCGTCCGCGGACGGAGCCGACTTCGCATCGCTCGACCCCGCGACCGGCGAGGAGCTCGCCCGGGTCGCGCGCGGATCCGCCGCCGACGTCGACCGCGCCGTGACCGCTGCGGGCTACGCGCTCGACGGCTGGGCCCGGATGCGGCCGGCCGACCGATCCCGCCTCCTCTGGCGCATCGCCGACCTCATGGAGGAGCACCTCGACGCCCTGGCCGAGCTCGAGACCCTGGACCAGGGCAAGAGCCTGCGCACGTCCCGGTTCGGGGAGATCCCGGCCGCCATCAACCAGTTCCGCTACTACGCCGGCTGGCCCACCAAGATCCTCGGCGAGACCATCCCCACATCCCTCTCCCGCACCCCCGAGGGGAAAGAGGTCTTCGCCTACACACGGCGGGAACCCGTGGGCGTGGTGGCGGCGATCGTGCCGTGGAACTCGCCCATGGTGATGACCGCGATGAAGCTCGCACCGGCCCTGGCCGCCGGCTGCACCCTCGTGCTGAAGCCGGCCGAGAACACGTCCCTGACCGCCCTGTACCTCGGGCGGCTCCTCCAGGAGGCGGGCGTCCCCGAAGGCGTCGTCAACATCGTCACCGGCTACGGGACCGAGGCGGGACAGGCCCTCGTCGAGCACCACGGTGTGGCCAAGATCGCGTTCACCGGATCCACGGCTGTCGGCAAGCGCCTCGTGCAGACCGCATCCTCCCGGCTCGCCCGGCTGACCCTCGAGCTCGGCGGCAAGTCGCCGTCGATCATCATGCCGGATGCGGACCTGCCGGCCGCGATCGAGGGCGTCTCCCGGGGCATCTTCGACAATGGCGGCCAGGTCTGTGTCGCCAGCGCTCGCATCTACGCCCACCGGGACGTCTACGACGCGGTGGTGGCGGGCATGGCCGACGCCGGCCGGAGCCTGCGGATGGGGCACGGACTCGCCGCCGCCACGGACCTCGGCCCGCTCGTGAGCACCGCACAGGCGGAGCGCGTCGCCGCGTTCGTCGACGAGGGGGTGGCCGAGGGCGTCACCGTCGTCACCGGCGGCGAGCGCGACGGCGCGAACGGCACCTTCTACACGCCCACCGTGCTCACCGACGTGACCGCGGACATGCGCCTCATGCGCGAGGAGATCTTCGGCCCGGTCGCGGTCGTCACACCCTTCGACGACGTGGACGAGGTCGTCGGCTGGGCCAACGACAGCGACTACGGCCTGGCCGCGAGCGTGTGGACCGAGGGCCTGAGCAACGGGCACCGGATCGCCGCCCGGCTGCAGGCGGGCACGGTGTGGGTGAACTGCCACTCCTTCCTCGGCCCCGAACTGCCCAAGGGCGGCCACAAGGAGTCCGGATGGGGCTACGAGAACGGGGCGCAGGGCCTCGAGAACTACCTGGAGACGAAGAGCGTGGTGATGGTCGTATGAACGAGAAGAAGCGGATCCGACTCGGGGTCTTCGAGATGATGAACCCCTCCAACGGGATGCCGACGTGGACGCACCCCGAGGGCCGCGGCGACGACTGGGACCGCCTGGACTACTGGGTGGAGCTGGCTCAGGAGCTGGATGCGGCGGGCTTCGACTTCCTGTTCTTCGCCGACACCTACGGCTACGCCACCCTCGGCGGGCGCATGCCCGAAGAGGTCGCCGCCCACGGCATCCAGTTCCCGGCGCTCGACCCGATGCTCGCGATCACCGCGCTGGCCCGGGCGACCGACAACCTCGGCTTCGTCGTGACCTCCCCCACCACCGTGGAGCGCCCGTACGCCACCGCCCGCCGCTTCGCGAGTCTCGACCGCTTCACGCAGGGACGCATCGGCTGGAACGTCGTCACCGGCAGCTCCCAGGCGACGACCGATGAGCTGTTCGGCGTCACCGAGAAGCTCTCGCACGACGGCAAATACGATGCGGCGGACTCGTTCCTGGACACCTGCCTGCGGTACTGGGAGCACAGCTGGGACGACGACGCCGAGGTGCGCGACCGCGCCCGGCGGGTGTACGCCGACCCGGCGAAGCTGCACCGGGTCGAGGTCGACGATGCCTACCAGCGTTCCCAGGGGATCTTCGCCGTGCCCCCGACCCCGCAGCGCACCCCCGTGCTCTTCCAGGCCGGAACGTCCGACCGCGGCCGGGCGTACGCGGCGCGGAACGCCGAGGCCGTATTCATCCAGGGGCAGACGATCGAGAGTGCGGCGGCGCACGTCCACGACATCCGGGACCAGGCGGTCCGCAACGGCCGCCACCCCGAGGACATCGCCGTGGTCACCGGGATGACCGTGACGGTCGCGCCCACCCGCGCCGGGGCGGAGGCCCTCCGCGCCGAGTACGAGGAGCTGCTCGGCCGGGACGACGCCGCCGTCATGTTCGCCGGGATCACCGGCCTCGACCTCACCGGGCTGGACCCGGAGACCCGGGTCGTCGACCTCACCACGGACCTCGGACAGACGCTCATCCAGCGCTACGCCCGGCAGGACCCGGAGATGAGGGTCGGCGACATCCTGGATCAGTTCCGCACGAAGGCGATCCGCGGGTTCCAGGTGACCGGTACGCCGGAGGAGGTGGCCGACGAGATCGAGGCGATCATCGACGGCTCGGGTATCGACGGGATCATGCTGGAACCGACGTTCGGCGGCCCCGCCGCCTACCGCGCGTTCATCGAGCTCGTCGTGCCCGTGCTGGCCGGCCGCGGCCGGGTCGGCACCCCCGAGGGGTCGACGCTCCGCGAGCACATCAGCGGCACCCCGCGTCTGGCCGCCACGCACCGCGCCCACCGCCTCACCGCGAGCGCCTCCCCCCACACCCCGGTCGACTAGCCAGGAAATGCGGGTGTCGGGACCGCCGCATCCGCATTTCCTGGCGAGTCGACAGACATCAGACACGAGAGAGCACGACAAGGAGACACCATGAGAGCCGATGCCGTCGAGGCGGTGATCCGCGGCCTGAAGAAGGCCGGGGTCAGCGTCGCCACCTACCTCCCCGACTCACTGCTGAAGGAGCTGTACCCGGCCCTGGATGCGGATGCCGACATCCGCACCATCCCGGTGACCAACGAGGGCGAGGGCGCGGCCCTCGCCGGCGGCGTCTTCCTCTCCGGCAAGCGCGCCGTCCTGGTGATGGAGAACTCCGGTCTGCGTGCCGCGACCGAGCACCTCGCCCGGCTCGGCCTCGGTGCCGGCATCCCGGTCGTCATGATCATGAGCTACCGCGGCGAGATGGGCGAGAACAACTGGTGGGCCATCCCGCACGGGGTCACCATGGAGCCGCTGCTGCAGACCCTGCGCACCCCGTACACGATCGTGCACGAGGTCGACCAGATCGAGCAGGCCATCGTCAACGCCTACGAGACCGCCTACTCGTCCTACTACCACGCCGCTGTCGTCCTCGGAGGGGGGATCGTGCGATGAGCATGAGCCGTTATGAATGCATGAAGCTGCTCGGTGCACGCCTGACCGACGACGCCCTGGTGATCCTCTCGCTCGGCGGAGCGGTGGACGAGTGGTACAACGCGGCTCCGCACATGCGCGAGGCGAGCCTGTTCCAGCAGCAGCTCGGCTGCGTGACCCCGGAGGCCTTCGGGCTCGCGGTGGGCCTGCCGCACCGTCAGGTCGTGTCCCTGGACACCGACGGCGGCCTGTTGTTCAACCTGGGCGCGCTCGCCACCGTCTCGAACGAGCAGCCGAAGAACCTGTTCATCGTGGTGTGGGACAACGAGTGCTACCAGTCGATCGGCGGCCCCCGCACCCACACCCAGCAGGGTCGCGTCGACCTCGCCGGCATCGCCCGCGGCGCCGGCATCACCCACGCGTACACCGCGACCACCCTCGAGGACTTCGATCGGCACTGCGAAGCAGGCCTGGCCGCCGAGGAGCCCTACGTGCTCGTCGCCAAGACCGACGGCATCCTGGAGCCGGGGATCACGCGCAAGCACTCGGACGGCCGGGAGGACAAGTACGTCTTCGTCCGGCACGTCGAGTCGATCGAGGGCATCACCATCATGGGACCGAGCGAGCACAACTGATGCCCGTCGTCCCCTCCCCCGCCGCCGCCTACGACTACCTGGTCGTGGGCGGCGGCGCGGCCGGCTGCGTGCTGGCCGCGCGTCTGTCCGAGGACCCGGACGCCCGGGTGCTGCTCGTCGAGGCCGGACCCGACCACCGGGGCGTCCGCGAGGTGCTCGACGCCGCACACTGGGACGCCCTGATCGGCGGGCCCTACGACCACGGCTACCGATCCACCCCCACCGAGCACGTGCTCGGCCGCGCGCTCGCGATGCCCCGCGGCAAGGTTCTCGGCGGCAGCTCCTCCACGAATGCGATGCTCTGGTACCGCGGCAACCGCGCCGACTACGACGCGTGGGCGGATGCCGGAGCAACCGGGTGGGGCTTCGACGACCTGCTCCCCTTCTTCCGCCGGTCCGAGACGCGGGCGGGCGGTGACCCCGCGTTCCGCGGCACCGACGGCCCGATGCGGGTCGGGCCCCTCGCCGACGTGCACCCCATCGCGCACGCGCTGATCGCCGCATCCGCCGATCGTGGCCTGCCCGTGATCGACGACGCCAACGGCGCCGACAACGAGGGCGCCGTCTACGCGGACTACAACGCGATCGTCGGCGCGGACGGCTCGTTCGAGCGCTGGAGCACCGCCCGCGGATACCTCGAACCCGCCCTCGCCCGGCCGAACCTCGACGTCGTGGTGGACAGCCGCGTGCACGCGCTCGTCCTCTCGGCCGGAGTCGTGACCGGCATCCGGCACGTCGTCGGCGGGGAGCTCGTGACGACCTCCGCCGCGCGCGTCGTGCTGACCGCCGGCGCACTGGACACGCCCCGGCTCCTGCAGCTGTCCGGCATCGGCGACCCCGCCCGCCTCTCCGCCGCCGACATCCGGCCGGTGCACGCGTTGCCCGGTGTCGGCGAGAACTTCCAGGACCATCCGCTGATCCTGGGGATGAACTTCCGCGCCCGAGCGGACCTCGGCCCGGTGATCGGCAACGGCGGGGGCGCGATGCTGAACTGGCGCAGCTCCTACGCGGCCTCCGGACCGGACATGCACACGGTGGTCGCGCACGGGTCCCGCGGGGACGAGACGCTGCACGCGGCGCACGACCTGTCCGGCAACCGCGTGTTCGCGCTCGTGCCGGGGCTGTACCGGTCCCGCAGCGTCGGCTGGGTGCGCGTGCGGTCCGCAGACCCGGATGCAGCGGCGGACTTCCACCCGAACTACCTGGCCGACCCGACCGACCTCGCCACCATGGTCGAGGCGGTCGATACGGTGCAGGATCTCGTCGCCGCATCCGCCTACGCCGAGCTCGCCGAGGGGCCGATCACGCCCGTCCGCGGACTCTCGCGGGAGGAGAAGACGCAGTTCGTACGTCAGAACATCGGCACGTTCTTCCACTGCTCCGGCACCGCCCGGATCGGGACCGACGAGCTCGCGGTCGTCGACCCGGGGCTGAAGGTCCACGGGCTGGAGGGGCTGTGGGTCGCCGACGCGTCGGTCATGCCCAGCATCCCGACCTGCAACACGCAGGCGCCGACCGTCGCGATCGCCGAGCGGGCGGCGGAGCTGATCGCCGCCGCCTGACCCTGGACCCGGAGGGCCCTCACCGCGACTCGGAGTGCGGTGAGGGTCCCGTTCGTGCGGCGGTGCAGGCCACCGGCATCCCGTTCGTGCGGCGGTGCAGGCCACCGTGGCGACACAACTCCTGCAGAACCGGTGCGGCCACGGCCTGGCCCCCCTCACACGGGCGGAATGCAGGAGTTACGGCGACGGAGCGGAGTTCCCGGCGGGGCACGCGGTGGAATTCCGGGACGGGGACGGGGCGGAATCCCCGGGGTGGCGGAGTGGAATTCCGGGACGGGGACGGATCGGCCGGTGGCAGGGCCGGTTCGGCGGTCTCGACCGCCGTGGCGACACAACTCCTGCAGAACCGGCCCGGCTACGTCCGCGGGCCGCTTCCCGCCCGCGGACCGCAGGAGTTACGACGCCGGAACGGCGGAGGCCCAGTCGGCGGGTGCCAGCACGGCGTCGAGGGCGGCGAACTGAGCGCGGAACTCCGCCCGCAGGCGGTCCTTCCGTGCCTCGTCGCAGAACGCGCCCGTGATCCCGTTCAGGGCGATCTGCTTCGCCGTCGCCGCATCCACGCCCATCGCGAACAGCCCCTCCCGGTACTCGCGCCCGAGGTCCGTGCGGAAGAACATGGCGTCGTCGGTCGACACCGTGACCATCAGCCCCGCGTCGATCATCGCCCGGATGCGGTGCGCCTCGTCCAGCGCCCAGTCCGAGCAGATCGTGGTCGACACCGGCGTGGTCGCGAAGGCGATCCCGCGCTCCCGGGCCAGTTGGACCACCTCGGGATCGTCCGTGATCCGGTAGCCGTGGTCGAGGCGCTCGCACCCGAGTACCTCGATCGCCTGGCGCACCGCATCCGAGGTCGCGGCGTCGGTCTCGCCGACGTGCGCCGTGCGCTTGAGCCCGTGGGCCGCGGCGAGCTCGTAGGCGGCGGCGAAGCGGGTCGGATCCTCGGTGTTCTCCGGGGTGAGATCGTCCTGGCCGATCCCCACGACCTCCGGCAGTGGATGCGCGATCACCTGGCGCACCATCTCCACCGCGGATGCCGCGTCGTCACGCCGGTTGATCGCTGCGATGATCGCGAAGCCCACCCCGAAATCCCGCTCAGCGCGGCGGAGTCCGGCGATGATGGGCTCCATCACCTCCAGGTATTCCACCCCGCGCGCGGCGAAGTACTGCGGGTTGACGTAGTACTCCCGGTAGCGGAGGTTGCCCTGCGCCACCGCGTCCCGCACGCCCTCCCAGGCGACCCGGGCGAAGTCCTCCGGATCACGCAGCACGTCGTGCGCGGCACGGAATCCCACCAGGAAGTCGACGAGATCCGCGAAGTCGAAGAGCGTCTCCGGATCGGATCCCCACAGGGCGACACCGTGCTTGCCGGCGAGCTCGAGGAAGGTCGCGGCGTTCATGGTCGACACGAAATGGCAGTGCAGCTCGGTCTTCGGCAGCAGCTGCAGGTAGTCCTGGTACGAGATCATGCGCTTCCCTCCGCCGGGCGCACCCGGCCGGCCCGGGGCGAACCCGCGCTCTTCACGACGATGAGGCGGTAACCCTCCCCGTCCCGCGACCACCACCGGTGCGAGACGCCGCCCGGATAGTAGATCGAGTCGCCGGGGCCGAGGTCGTGCACCGCGCCATCCAGATCGACCCGGATGGCGCCCTCCACCACGTACACGATCTCCTCCTCGTCGTGCACGAAGAGCTCCCCGGGTTCCAGCGCGTCCGCGGTGACCTCCATGGGGTGGAAGGCCGCCGCTCCGTGCGCGAGCAGACGGGCATCCCCGGACGCGAAGCCCTCCGGCAGCGCCCCCTCTCCGGCCCGCGAGACCTCCACGGCACCGGGGGTCCCGGCATCCCCGTCGGATGCGGCGATCAGCTCGATCGGGCTGGTCTCCAGCGCCACCGCGATGCGCCGCAACGACGCGAGGCTCGGCTGGGCGAGGCCGCGTTCGAGCTGGCTGAGGAAGGGGTGGGACAGCCCCGTGGCGGCGGCCACCTGCACGAGGGTGAGGCCGCGCCCGGTGCGCAGCTCGCGGATGCGGGCGCCGAGCCGGCGGCTCGCCGCATCCTCGTCCGCGGCCCCTGCCGGCGCCGGAAGGATTTCGCTCATCTGCTGCTCTCGGCTCGGCGGCACTCAGACGGGGATCGCCGCGCTGTGCGAGGCAGCGTACTCGTGCACCCGCGCGATGTACGCGGCCCGGCGTGCGGGCGTGAGCCACGAGGCCTCGAAGGAGTTGACCGCCAGCTGCACGAGCTCGGCCTCCGACAGACCGGCCTGCTCGGCGAGCGCGACGTAGTTGTCCCCGACGTAGGCGCCGAAGTAGGCCGGGTCGTCCGAGTTCAGCATGACGCGAGCGCCCTGGCGCAGCAGCCCCACGATCTCGTCCGCCTTCATCTGCTCGGTCACGAACGAGTTCGAGACCGGGCAGCAGGTGAAGCCGATCCCCTTCTCGATCGCGAGGGCGACCAGTTCCGGGTCCTCGACGATGTTCGTGCCGTGGTCGATGCGATCGACGCCGATCCCGGTGAGGACCGTGCGGATGTTGTCGACGGAGCCGATCTGGTCGATGTCGCAGTGCATCGTGAGGAAGAAGCCCTCGGCCTTGGCGCGCTCGAAGACGGCGGCGAACTTCGCCGGCGGGTTGTCGCGCTCGTCGGAGTCGAGGCCGACCCCGAGGATCCACGCCTTGTAGGGGAGCGCCTCCATCAGGGTCGCCATCGCGTACTCCGCGGAAAAGTCGCGCAGGAAGCACATGATCAGCTCGGCCGAGATGCCGAGTTCGTCCTGCGCACGGACGGCGGCGCGGCGGTATCCGGTGATGACGTTCGCGAACGGCACGCCGCGGCTGGTGTGCGCCTGCGGGTCGAAGAACATCTCCGCGTGCACGACGCCCTGCGCTGCCGCACGCTCCAGGTATGCCCAGGCGAGATCGTGGAAGTCCTCCGCGGTCTGCAGCACCTGCATCGCGGGGTAGTACACGGCCAGGAAGCTCGTCAGGTCGGTGAAGTCGTAGGTGGCGCGGACGTCCTCGACGGTCTTCTCCGCCAGTTCGATGCCGTTGCGGGCGGCGAGGGCGAACTTCAGTTCCGGCTCCAGCGTCCCCTCGAGGTGCAGGTGGAGCTCCGCCTTGGGGAGTCCGAAGGCGAAGGCGGTGAGATCGGTCATGGTCTTCCTTAGCTGGTCCGGCAGGCCGACGGGCGGCCGGGCATGGTGGCCGGTCGGGATGGTTCAGGTCATTCTCCCGCGAGACTGCATAGAGAGCACGAGACGGATGCCGTCACGCGCTGTTTCGTGCCCACTATGCAGTCTCGCGGGGAAGAGGGTGGGAAACGGGGCGGGGTCAGGCGCGGTCGGCCATCCCCATCCGGGCCAGGACGACCGCTTCCAGCAGCTGCACGAGGTTGTACAGGATGAGGGCGGTGGCCGTCACGAACACGACCGCGGTCCACAGCGCCGAGAACTGCGCCGCGGCGATGTATCCGCCCACCGCGCCGCCGATCCCGCCGCCGACCGCCAGCCACTCCGCCAGCAGGGCCCCGGTGATGGCGCCGGGCACGGAGATCCGGACGGCCGCCAGGAGCGAGGGCAGCGCGGAGGGCAGGGCGACCTTGCGCAGCGTCGTCCACGAGCTTCCGCCGTAGACCGACACCAGGTCGTTCATCTGGGGCGGCGCGGACTTCAGGCCGAACACGATGTTCACGAGCGCGGGGAAGAGCACCACGATGCCGCCGATCACCGCGACCGAGGCGAAGTCGCGGCCGAAGATCAGGATGATGACCGGTGCCATCGCGACGAGCGGGACCGAGCGCAACAGCATCGCCAACGGCATCAGGGCGTGCTCGGCACCGCGGCTCAGCTGGAAGATCATTGCGACGAGGAGCGCGACGACGAGCCCCGCGAAGAACCCCACCGCGGAGTGGCCGAGGGTCACCCACAGCTGGGAGAACATCTGTGCCCGGTTGGCGTCGGATGCGGGGAGGGCGAACAGGTAGTTCCACACGTCCACCGGACCCTTGCCGACGTATGGGCTCACGTTGAAGACCCAGAGCGCACCGACCCAGAGCACGACGACCGCGACGATCGTCAGGCCGAAGGTCAGCAGCGAGCTGCCGACGGCGCGGAGGGTGGCCTTGCGCGCCTCCTGCTTGATGGAGACGTCGAGGGGGGCGGACGACGCCGCTCTCGCGACGGTGGGCGGCAGCGGGGCCGCCAGGGTGTCGGTCATTTCTGTGCTCCCTTCGACCAGGGCGCGATGGCGCGGGCGATGAGTCCGATGAGGCCGTACCCGGCGAGGGCGACGGCTCCGGAGGCGAGGGCGATGTCCCAGACGAGGGGCGCGTTCAACGCCTGCTGGGCGGCGATCATGGACGGCCCGACCCCGAGCTCGACCTTGCCGAAGAACTCGCCGAGGACCGCCCCGAGGAACGCGGCCGGGACCGCGATCTGCAGTGCGTTGAGGATGGCGGGGAGCGCGGCGATGAGCCGGACCTTCCGCAGCTGGGTGAAGCGCGACCCGCCGTAGACGGTGATCACGTCGAGGCTCGCCTTGTCGGCGGCCTTCAGCCCGAGCAGGGCCCCCACGACCGTGGTGAAGAAGACGCTCAGCGCCGCCAGCACGATCGCGGTGCCGGAGGGCTCCCCCGCCTTCGGCACGGGGATGACGATGACCAGGAGGAGGCCGATGGCGACGATCGGGATGCAGTACGTGATGATGGCGAGCTGCATGACGACGCCCTCGAGCCGCGGCACCACCAGCACGACGCCGGACAGGAGCAGGGCGATGACGTTGCCCCAGAGGTAGCCGATGCCGGCCTCGGAGAGGGTGACGGAGAAGTTGCGGAGGTAGAAGTCCCACCCGCTGATGAAGAAGCCCTCCACGACCTGGATCGGCGTCGGGATGGCCTGCACGTTGCCGGGGCCGACGTTCGCGAAGATCGTGGTCGCCGCGATCCACCAGGCGATGATCACGGCGATGCCGCCGATGAGGCCGGTCACCCAGGCGGGGAGGCGGATGTCCTCCCAGCGGATGGTGCCGCCCACCGCCTGCTCAGTGGTCATCGGCGGCGGCGCCTCCGACGCCGAAGAGCAGTTCCGAGGCCTGGTCGACGTACGCGTGGAACTCGGGCGTCCGCATCATCTCCGGGGTCCGCGGGCGCGGCAGGTCGATCGTCATGACCTCCTTGATGCGACCGGGACGCGGGCTCATGACCGCGACCTGGTCGGAGAGGAAGATGGCCTCGGAGATGCCGTGGGTGACCAGTAGGGTCGTCGCCGGCTTCTCGGTCCAGATGCGCAGCAGTTCGAGGTTGAGCTTCTGCCGGGTCATGTCGTCGAGCGCACCGAAGGGTTCGTCGAACAGCAGCACCGAGGGCTTCATGATGAGGGACCGGGCGATCGAGACGCGCTGGCGCATCCCGCCGGACAACTGCGCCGGCTTGGCCTTCTCGAAGCCCTTGAGCCCGACCAGCGCGATCATCTCGGCCACGTAGGCCTTGTCGACGGGCTTGCCCGCGACCTCGAACGGCAGCTGGATGTTGGACTGGACGCTGCGCCAGGGTAGGAGCGCCGAGTCCTGGAACGCGATGCCCAGTTCGTTCGCCTTGCGCAGCTGCTTGGGGCTCTTGCCGTCGACGCGGGTGGTGCCGCTGGTGGGGTCCTCGAGCCCGGCGAGGATCCGCAGGATGGTGGACTTGCCGCATCCGGACGGTCCCAGCAGCGAGAGGAAGGTGCCCTGGTCGGTGTGGAGGTTGGCGTCCTGCAGCGCGACGACGCTCTTGCGGCCGACGCTGAACACCTTGTTGAGATCCGTGATCTGGAGCCCGGTGCCCAGGGTCGTCCCCTGGGCACCGGTCAGAGTGGCCGTGTCGGTCACAGTATTCCTTCGTTATCCGGCGGGGATGGGGGGTCAGCCCGCGTAGGCGATCAGTTCGGGGTACTGCTCGTAGACCTCTGCGAGCAGCGACATGTCGAACAGCACGTCGGCGGTCACCGTGATGCCGGCCCGCTCGAGCGTCGCGATCGTCTCCTTCTGGAGCTTCTCGGAGACGGTGAACAGACCGTTCTCGCGGGTCTCCTCGGTGTCGATCAGCAGGTTCTGGGCGACGGATCCGGCCACGGCCTTCTCCAGGTCGAGACCGAGGTCCTTGCCGTACACGTCGACGGCGAGCGCGGCTCCCGCCTCCGCATCGTTGACCGCGTCGGTCCAGCCCTTGATCTCAGCGGCGAGGAACGCCTTGAGCATCTCCCGGTCGGACGCGATCTTCTCGTCGGTGACGATGAAGACCTCGGCGACGAAGGGCATGCCGTTCTCGGCGAGCGGGAAGTTCGTGGTGGCGAAGCCCTCCATCTCGACCGAGATCGCCTCGTTGGTCAGGTAGGCCATGAAGCCGTCGACCTCGCCGTTGAGCAGGGGCGCCGGGTCGTACTGGACCGGGACGATGGTCAGCTCCGACGGGTCGATGTCGTTCGCATCCAGCAACGCGTTGAACAGCGTCATGTTCGAGTCCTGGACGCCGATCTTCTTGCCCTTGAGGTCCTCCGGAGTGGCGATGTCACCGCCGTCGGCGAGCGAGAGCACCGTGAAGGGGTTCGCCTGGAAGGTGGCTCCGATGATCTTGATCGGTGCGCCCTCGTTCGCGATGGCTGCGCCCGCCTGGACGGCGTCGCTGATCGAGATGTCCGCGGTGCCGCTCATGATCTCGGGGATGCCGCCGGAGGGTCCGGGCACCAGGGTCACGGAGTCGAAGCCCGCTTCGGTGTAGTAGCCCTCGCTGTCGGCGAAGTACTCGCCCGCGAACTCCTCGTTCTTGATCCAGCTCAGCTGGAGGGTGATGTCGCCGTGGCTCGCACTCTCGTCGTCGGCCGCCGCGGTCGCTTCGTCGGCGGATCCGCCGGCGCAGGCGCTCAGTGCGAGGGCGGACAGCGTGAGGGCTGCCAGAGAGGTGGCGACGCGTGCGCGTCGGGTGGAAAAGCGGGACATATGCTGTCTCCCGTTTGTCGGTTGGTGCACTCGGGTGGGTGGGTGCGTCTCGCGGTTCCGAAACGGACGGGGACCGGATTCCCCGGGGACCCCGTCGCGGTGAAGCCAGAGGTGCGCGACGTGACCGACGCTATGCGATGTAGATTTCACGAACACTGGCGCTCGTGTTTCGGCACCGTTACACATCTGCGGGATGCCCCGCCGCGGATCAGAGCGCGCAGGCGTCCACGAAGAAGCCGTACATCCGCTCCCGGAGCGCATCGGATGCGGCGAGCACCAGCCGGCCGGTCGACCCGTCCTCGGTCTCGACCAGGAGGGGGATGCGGGTGCCGACCTTGTCCTCGGCGAGGGCATGGGCGTCACATCGGTTGGGCACCATCGGCACCCGCAGCGACGAGGGCGGGTCGGACGCCGAGACCGCGATGTCCAGCGGCGCGCTGGGCACGGCACGACCCTCCTGCGCCGGGGACAGCAGCGTCGTCCCGGCAGCCTCGAGGAGCCGCACGGTCCCCTCCCGGCCGGTCGGCACGATGTCGACCACGAGCACGGCCTCGGGGACGCCCGGCGTCCAGAGGAAGTCGGCGCTGCCTATCGTGGCGACCTCGGCGACCCGCGACGCCAGGCAGCCCTGTCGCCAGAGCGCGGGGAGCCGGTCGTCCCCACCGGGAAGGGGCAGGCGGGCATCCACGTCGTCCGCCCCCTTCCGGTACGTCAGCTCGACCGTCCCGGTGACCGGCGGGTCCGCGGCGCAGTCCGGCGGGACGAGCGGCACGCGCAGGTCCACCGCCCTCCCCGGCGGCACCGTGGCCGTCCGCTCGCCCGGCCAGGTCATGGGTTCGGCGAACCCGGGGGATTCCAGGCGCGCGCCGGTGATCTCGAGGGGCTCCGACCGCAGGTTCTCGACCGTGATCGCGATGCGCCCCGCCGCCACGTCGGTGCGGGGCTGGTAGACGGCGACCGCGATGTCCTCGGGCGCGGACGCCGCGCCCGCACAGCCGACGAGCCCCGCGGCGGTCACGATCAGTGCGAACGGCCACGCGGCGCTTCGCGATCGCAGGGCCACGTCCCTCCCCTTCGCAGCGGATGGTACCGCGTCCGCGGGCACGGCGTCAGGGGCCACGGCCGCGGACGTGCACCCGGATACCCTCGGAACCTGCGCTCCACCCCCCGGGAGCCGCCGGACGCCTCCCCCGCGCGTCCGCCGTCTGGAAAGCGAGTCCGCCATGCCCGTCACCCGTCGCCTGCTCCCCGCGGCCGTCGCCCTCGCCGCCGCGGCGCTGCTGGGTGGGTGCGCCCAGGTGGGCACCGCCCTCGAAGCCGACGACACCGCGACGCGGGACACCGACAGCGGCGAGGTCACGGCCAGCGGGAGGATCGACGTGTTCGCCCTCTCCGTGGGGGACTGCCTCGACGACCAGAGCGAGGAGCAGGTGTACGACGTGCCGGTCGTCCCGTGCTCGGAGCCGCACTCCTACGAGGTCTTCCACGAGGCCGTGCTCCCGGACGGGGCGTGGCCCGGCGAGGAGTCCGTCTGGGCCGCGGCGGACGAGGCCTGCTACGCCGCCTTCTCCGACTTCGTGGGGCTCCCGTACGAGGAGTCCGTCCTCGAGTTCACGTCGTACACGCCCACGCAGGTGAGCTGGGAGGAGGGCGGCGACCGCATCGTGTCCTGCATCATCGGCGAACCGGGTGTGCAGAGCACGGGCAGCCTCGCCGGAGCCGCCCGCTGACGTCGGCGCGGCGGAGCCACCCGCTGACCGGTGTCAGTGCGGGTGACGGCCGAGGCGCTCGGCGACCCGCGGCAGGCTGTCGTGCAGCCGCGCGCTCGCCTCGGCCGCACGCGGATTGGTCGAGACGCCGCCCTCGCTGACGAGCTCGCCCCCGACGTACACGCGCGTCAGGTTCCGCAGGCCGCAGGCGAGCACGTAGCTGCGCACCGGATGCCAGAGCGGTCCGACGTCCGGACGGCGCGGGTCGACCACGACGAAGTCGGCGTACTTCCCCACCTCGAGGCTGCCGACCCGGTCGGCGACGCCCATGATCTCCGCGCTTCCCAGCGTGTGCAGCCGGAGCACGCGCTCGGGCATCATCGACAGCGGATCCTTCGTGCGGGCCCGCTGCATCACGATGCCCATCCGCATGTTCTGCCAGGGATCGGAGACGTCGGTGCAGGCCTGGTCGTCGAGCCCCATCCCGACCTTCATGCCCTGCTCGATCATCTCCGGGACGAGCGCGACACCGGAGGCGAGCCGGCCGTTCGAGGCGGGCTGCCACGACATGCTCGCCCCGCCCGCCGCGGCCTCCGCAATGATCTCCGGTGTGGTCTGGATGAAGTGCCCGAACATCATGTCGGGTCCGAGCGCACCGGCATCCGCGTACATCCGGAACTTGGACTGCTGCAGCGGCACGGCCTCCGGGGACTCGAGGAAGTGCGCCTGGTTGGTCACACCGAACCGGCGCATCGCCTCGACCTCGATCTCGGCGGCATCCGGACGCGGCGACCACTGCACCTGGCCCATGATCGACGCGCCGAGTGCGTAGGCGGGATCCATGGCCCGCGTGTGGGCGACGGCCGCCTCGAACCGGGCGAAGATCTCCTCGTCGGTTCCGGCGGTGGCGTCCATCCCGATCGAGTCCACGAAGCGGATGCCGGCATCCAGGCAGCCGTCCGCCTGCCGGGTGTGGTACGCCGGTTCGCGCAACGGAGCGGTGCCCTCGCGCCGCCCGTCGACCATGGACTCCCACGCCTGGAGCGGATCGGTGAAGTTGTACGCGGTCGTCACGCCGTTCGCGAGGAAGTCCAGGGCGCCGTGCAGGGTCGACCAGTAGATGTCCTCCGCGGTGGCGTGCGCCGTCATCCCCAGCATCGAGTCGCACCAGCCGTAGAGCGTGTCGGCGACGCCGAGGCCGCGCAGGCCGCTCGTGAACAGGTGCGAGTGGGAGGACACGAACCCCGGGGCGACGAACGCCCCCGCGACGTCGAGCACCTCTCCGGCGGCCGCCGCGGGCGGGTCCCCGGCACCGAGCGCGACGATGCGGCCGTCCTCGACCCGCATCCAGCCGCGCTCGATGTACCCGGGGTCGTCGGTCCCGGCCGGGACCGTGATCAGGCGGGCGTTGATGACGAGCAGGTCCATGGGGTCCTCGGCAATCGTGGGGGTCGGTCGGGTTCGTCGGTCGGTCAGGCGCGGCGGTCCGCGGCGAGGTGCAGCACGGACTCGGCGAGCGCACGGATGCCGAGCGCCACGTCCGCGCCGGAGACCGACTCGTCGCGGTGGTGGCTGATACCGTCCGGGTTTCGCAGGAACAGCATCCCCACGTCCGTGATCGCGCCGATCGACATCGCATCGTGACCGGCGCGGCTGAAGATCACCGCGGGGTCCTCGGAGCCGGTCGCGCGCGTCGACGTGATCCCCTGGCGCACGACGTCCTGCAGCAGCGGCGCGCACATCACGGCGGCCGCGTCGTGCACCTCGCGGGAGTGCCAGCGCAGGCCGCGGCGCCCCATGATCGCGTCGAGCTCGTGCGAGATCGCGTCCCAGACGTCGTCGCGGTGGCCATCGAACTCGCCGCGCAGGTCGAGGGAGAACCGGGCCTCGCCGGGCACGATGTTCACCGCACCGGGGAACGCCTCGAGCTGCCCCACGGTGCCGATGATGTGATGCTCGGCCTGACAGATCCGCTCCACCGCCAGCGCGGCCTCGCTCGCGCCGAGCAGCGCGTCGCGGCGCATGTCGTAGGGCGTGCCGCCCGCGTGACGCGCCTCGCCCTCGACCACCAACTGGAAGCGGCGCGCACTCGCGATGGACGAGACGACGGCGAGCGCCTCCCCCCGGCGGTCCAATTCCGGTCCCTGCTCGATGTGCGCCTCGAGGTAGCCGACGAGCTCATCGGGCCGCCGGGCCGCCTCCCCGATGCGCGCGGGGTCGAGTCCGAACTCGAGGAAGGCCTGACGCAGCGTGGTGCCGCCCGCATCCGTGAGCGCCCACCAGTCCTCGTCCCAGAGCCCGGCCACAGCGGAGGAGCCGAGCAGCGCCTTGCCGAACCGGGTGCCCTCCTCGTCCGAGAACGCCACGACCTCGATCGCGAAGGGCAGCGCGGACCCGTGCCGGCCGTCACCCACCGGGGTGCGCAGCAGCCGCGCCACCTCGAGGCCCATCAGCACCCCGACGATCCCGTCGAAACGTCCGGCATCCGGCACGGTGTCGAGGTGCGACCCGATCATGAGCGTCGGGGCGTCCGGCGACAGCCGATCGCCCTCGATCCGGTCGAGGCGCCCGACCTGGTTGCCCGCGGCGTCCTGCCGGGTGCGCATGCCGAGCTCGCGCATCCACTCCGCCGCGAGGCGGTTGACCCGCGCGTGCTCCGGCGAGAGGTACACCCGCTCGATCCCGTCCGGTGCGGCCGAGACGCGCGCGAGCTCCTCGCAGCGCGCCATGACCCGCCGGGCGGCGGCGGCGATCCGATCGGGCGCGACCTCGAGCAGGACCGTCATCAGCCTCGCCCCGCGAACACATCGGCGGCGGCCTCGACCCCGGCGCCGGCGGGCACGGGGGCTCCGAAGCGGCGCAGGATGGCCTCCAGTGCGGCGAGGGTCGTGAGCACGGCGTCCTTCCGGGCGTTGTAGCCCATCGTGCCGATCCGCCAGACCCGTCCGTGCAGCGGACCGAACGAGGTGCCGATCTCGATCCCGAAGTCCTCCAGCATGGCCTGGCGGGCGATGTCTCCGGGCACGCCCTCCGGGATCATGACCGCCACGACGTTGTTCATCTTGTGCGCGACGTCGCCGAACACGTCCATGCCGAGCGCGCGGACGCCGGCGAGCATCGCGGCGCCCGCCACGCGGTGGCGTTCGATGACAGCATCCCGGCCCTCCCCGAGCAGCACCCGGGCGCATTCGCGCGCCGCGTACAGCATCGAGGTCGCCTCGGTGTGGTGGTTGAGCCGGCGCGGACCCCAGTAGTCGAGGATCATGCCGAGGTCGAAGTAGTTGGAGCGGACGAAGTCGGATGCGGACGCGTCGCCCTCCTCGCGGATGCCCGCCTCCACCTTGGACCGGGAGCGGACGACCTCCACCGCCCGGTCGGAGAGGGTCAGCGGGGCCGAACCGCTGGGACCGCCGAGGCACTTCTGGAGGCCCGCGGTCGCCGCATCCAGGCCCCAGGCGTCGGCCTCGAAGGCGTTCCCGCCGAGCGAGGCGGTCGCGTCGGTGTAGAACAGCACGCCGTGCTTCGCGCAGATCGCGCCGATCTCGTCGAGCGGCTGGTTCATCGTCGTCGAGGTGTCGCCCTGCACGAGCGCGAGGAGGGCGGGCTTCACCCGCACGATCGCCTCCTCGATGGCGGAGGCGGGGAACACCTGCCCCCAGGCGGTCTCGATCGTGTGGACCTCGGCGAGCGCGCGCTCGGCGATCTCGGCCAGCAGGTGCCCGAAGCGTCCGAAGACCGGCACGAGCACGCGATCACCCGGACGGATGAGCGAGACGAGAGCCGCCTCGATACCCGCACGGGAGGTGCCGTCGATCAGCACCGTGGCCTCGTTGACCGTTCCCCACACCTGCCGGTAGAGATCCTGCGTCTCGGTCATCGCGTGGGTCATGAACGGGTCGTACTGACCGACCAGCGGCGCGGACATGGACCGCAGCACGCTGGGGTACGCCGAGATGGGGCCGGGGCCCATCAGCAGACGTGCGGGCGGGTCGATGGGGCCGGGGGTCGGGTGGGTCACGATGTGATCTTCCTGTGTCGGGATGCCGGGGAGGTGGGCGCGGGGGGCGATCCGCGGTCAGAGCGCCCGCACCGCCGCGGCGAGCCGGCGGGCGAGGCGGACGAGGGCGATGTCGGTCCCGCTCCGCGAGACGAGGCAGACTCCGACCGGGGCGGGGCCCTGCGCGGCCTGCACGGTCAGCAGCGGAACCGAGAGGGCGGGGAGCCCGCCGATGGCGGCCGGTGTCGTCATCCGGAGGGTCGCCTGGCGCACCGCGTCGACCCGGGCGCCGTCGGCCGTCCGCGAGGGGGCGGGGCCGGGAACCGTCGGCAGCAGCAGCACGACGTCGCGGACCGTCTCGTGGAGGCGACCGCGCAGGTCGTCGAGTCGCGCGCGGGCCGTCGCCTCCTCCGCGGCGGTGACCCGGCTGGCGGCGCGGAAGCGCTCGGCGACGGCAGGACCGGTGGCGCCCGGGTGGGCACGCAGCCACTCCGCGTTGTTCCGCCACGCTTCGGCCGCCTGCACCGTGCGGAACGGCTCGAAGTGATCATCGAGCGGACCGAGCGCGACCCGGCGCAGCACCGGCGGATCGTCGGATGCGGCCAGTCGCGCCAGCAGGGTGTCGAACGCCGCGCGGGTGTCGGGCTCCACGGCATCCATCACCTCGTCGGGGACGGCGAAGCGCCAGGGCAGGTCGTCGCCGGACTCACCGTACACGCTCTCCGTGGAGTCGGAGCCGTCGTAGCTGAGGCACCAGTCCACGACCCGCTGGAGCGTGTCGCCGTCGCGCGTGAGCCAGCCGACCGTATCGAAGGACTGCGCGAGGGGCAGGAGCCCTTGCCGGGGTACGAGGCCGTGGGTCGTGCGCAGGCCCCAGAGGCCCTGATAGGAGGCGGGCACCCGGACGGAGCCGGCGGTGTCGGTGGCCAGACCGATCTCGGCCTGGCCGGTGGCGACGGCGGTCGCCGGGCCGCTCGACGAACCGCCCGGCAGGGCTCCCGGCAGCGCGCCGTTCGGCGGCGTCCCGTAGTGCACGTTGTCGCCTGCGATCGAGTACGCGAACTCGTCGGTGCGGGCGATGCCGCGCAGGGAGGCCCCGCCCCGCAGCAGGTCGGCGACCGCCGGTGCGGTGGTCGTCTCGGCGCGGGCTGATTCGAGGTAGGCCGGGTTGCCGGCACCGATCCGGTAGCCCTTGATCGCGAAGAGGTCCTTCACCGCCACCGTCAGTCCGCGCAGCGGCCCCTCCCAGGCTCCCTGGAAGAGCGGGTCGCCGACCGTGCGCCACACCGACCGGTCGAACGCCGGCGCGCGCGGCGTGACGTGCGCCGCGGTGATGACCCAGCGGTCGTCCTGGCGCTGCCAGAGCTGCGTCTGCAGCCCGGTGCCACCGCCGTGGTAGCGCGACACGGATACCAGCAGCGCGACCCCGTCGGCGAGCGGTCGGTACTCGATCCGTTCGATCTCCCGCGGCGGGACCCCGCCGCGGACACCCCGGAACGCGCTGATCGTGTCGTGCCCGACGAGGAGCCCCGCTCCGTCCCCGCGCATCGTGCCCGGCCCGGTCGCGAACATCTCGTCGAGCACCGCCAGGTCGTTGTCGAGCACCGCGCGCTCGTAGCGGTCGAACGCGGAGAACAGGTCGTCCGGGATGTCGAAGACCGCGGTCATCGGGTCTCCTCCCCCGTGCCGGCGACGTCCCGGGCGGCTGGGACGTCCACGGCGGCGAAGTCGGCGAGCCGGATGCGGGCGTGCACGCCGCAGACGATGTCCACCACCTGCGAGATGTCGAAGTCGGTCGCGGCCGAGAGGTAGGCGTAGGCGAGGTGCTCCGCCATCCCGTACCGCGCCTGGAGGAGCGTCAGCGCCGCCCGCACGCACCGTCGCATGGCCTCGCCGAGGTCGGGGTCGAGTCCGGTGGGCACGAGGTACTCCGCCGTGCGGACCAGGGGTCCGGCGACCTCGCCGAACTCGGCGAGCGCCTCGGCGCGGGGGACCACCTCGAAGCGCAGGGTCGCGCGCAAGGACGCCTCGAGGGCGGTGAGGGCGACCTCCCCGTCGCCCTGCGCGAAGTGCGGGTCGCCCACGTACGCGAGCGCGCCCGGGACCTGCACCGGCAGGTAGAGCACCGCTCCCTCGGTGAGCAGGTTGATGTCGATGTTGCCGCCGTGCGTGCCGGGCGGTACCGAGTGCGGGCGCTGGTCGCCCGAGACGGCGACCCCCATCGTGCCGAGGAAGGGGGCGAGCGGGAACTCCACCATCCGGTCGCCACCCTCCACGAGCGGCAGGACGCCGACGAGCCCCTCGGGGCGGGACTCCACGGGGGTGAACACGCTGACGTTGTGCTCGCCGCGCGGAAGCTCGCCCACGAGCGCGCCCTTGCCGTGCCGGTTGGAGATGACCCCGTAGGGGACGCGCGGCAGGAGGTTCTCCACCGTGATCTTCAAGAGGTCGCCGACCTCGGCGCCCTCGATGTGCAGGGGACCGGTGACGACGTGCGGGCCGTCGGCCACGACGTCGCGCGACAGCGTCCGCGCGATCCCGATCGCGTCCTGCAGGACCTGATCGGCGGGGACCCCGTGACCCGTGAAGAACAGCAGCGGATCCTTGCCCTGGTCCTCGAGGACGCCCTCGTGGGAGACGGTGTCGATCGTCACGGTGTCGCCCGGCGCGATGCGGAGCACCGGAGCGTCGCTCGCGCAGGGCAGCCGGCCCCACATCACGGTGTCGACGGCGGCGGGCAGGTAGTGGTCTCCGGGCATGGGCCCGGTTCCCGGCTGCAGGATCTGGAACGTCACGCGGCTTCCTCCTCGATCGCGGCGATGATCTCCCGCCCCGGGCGGGCCACGACCGGCTCGCCGCGGCGGTACACGGGCTCGCCGTGCACGTATGTCGTCTCGATGAGCCCGGTGAGCGTGCGACCGTGCCAGGGCGAGACGGGGTTCCGGTACTCGAGGTCGGCGGCATCGATCGTGATGCTCGCCCCCGGCCGGAAGACGGCGAGATGGGCGGGCCGGCCGACGGCGATCGTGCCGCGCGCACCGAGACCCGCGATCCGTGCCGGCCCCGTCGTCATCAGCGGGATGAGGTGCTCCAGCGCGATGCCGCGCGCGAGCGCCGCCGTGTGCACCGCGGACAGCCCGGTCTGCAGCCCCGCGATCCCGCCCCAGGCGAGCCCGAAATCCGGCTCCGTCTTCAGCGCGACGGTCGAGGGCGAGTGGTCGCTGACGATCGCATCGATCGTGCCGTCCACGACCCCGGCCCACAGGAGGTCCTGGTTGGCGCGATCGCGGATGGGCGGGCAGCACTTGTGATCGGCCGCACCGTCCGGCACCTCGGCTGCATCCAGGGTCAGATAGTGCGGGCAGGTCTCCACGGTGATCCGCACCCCGTCCGCCTTGGCTGCGGCCACGTCGGCGAGCGCCGCGCCGTCCGACACGTGCACGATGTGCACGCGGGCGCCGGTGCGACGGGCTGCGGCGATCACGGTCCGGATGGCGTCGCGCTCGCTCTCGGGCGGGCGCGACGCCAGGAAGTCCTCGTAACGGACCCCGAGCGGGCCGTCCGCGTGCAGATGCGCCGGGTCCTCGGCGTGCACGATGAGCAGTCCGTCGAAGGCCGCGAGCTCGGCGAGCGCCGCCTCCAGCTGTGCGGGATCGAGGTGACCGAACTCGTCGATGCCGGAGGGCGACAGGAAGCACTTCACGCCGACGACGCCCGCCTGGAACAGCGGATGCAGGGCGCCGAGGTTCTCCGGCACCGCTCCTCCCCAGTAGGCCACGTCGACCGCGAGCTTGCCGGCTGCCGCCGCGCGCTTGACCGCCAGGGCGTCCGGGCTCGTCGTGACCGGCGAGCTGTTCAACGGCATGTCGACCACCGTGGTCACGCCGCCCGCGGCCGCGGCGGCCGTACCGGTGGCGAATCCCTCCCATTCGGTGCGGCCGGGCTCGTCGAGGTGCACGTGCGAGTCGACGAGGCCGGGGAGCAGCACCGCGTCGTCGGGCAGCACGGTCTGCGCATCCGGGTCGAAATCGGTGACCGCCGCGATCCGGCCGTGCGCGATGTGCACGGTCGCGGCGTGGAAACCGCCGTCCAGGAACACGCGCTGCGCGGCGATGGCGCTCGGCGGAGGAGGTGTCATGCCGTTCACCGTAGAAGGTCTGCGTTTCGCGAATGTAACCAGCACCAACATCTCCCTGACCCATGCTCCTTCGCAGACCCGACGAAACGCGAGCGACATGCGTGCCCAGTAGGGTGACGCGCATGCATCTCGACGAGTTCAACGCGCTCGATCCGGCCGCCGCAGCACAGACGGTGGCCGTGTGGGCCGCCGTCCCCGGCTGGGTGGACGCCGTGGTCGCAGCGCGCCCCTACGCCTCGGCGGGCGCTCTCGCCGCCTACGCCGGTCAGCTCGCCGCGGTCTGGTCGCGCGCCGACCTGGACGCGGCGCTCGCGCACCATCCCCGGATCGGCGAGAAGCCGACCGGAACCGGTGCGGAGGCTGCCGCATCCCGCTCGGAGCAAGCAGCCATGGCCACGGCCGAGGACGACATCGCCGCCGCGATCGCCCAGGGCAATCGCGCCTACGAAGCACGGTTCGGGCGCGTGTTCCTCATCCGCGCCGCCGGGCGCACGCCCGGCGAGATGCTGAGCGAGCTGAAGCGCCGGCTGGAGAACGACGACGAGACCGAAGCCCGGGAGGCGACCGCCCAGCTGGCCGAGATCGCGCTGCTGCGCCTGCGCACGGCGATCGACGCGGATGCCGCCGAGCCGGAGGAGGCCGAATGACGCACCTGACGACCCACATCCTGGACGCGACGCGTGGTGCGCCCGCCGCGGACGTGTCGGTCACCCTCGCCCGGCATCTGCCGAGCAGCGCGGCTGAGCCGGTCGCCGCCGGACGCACGGATGCGGACGGGCGCCTCGCGATCGGGCCCGACGTGCTCGCACCAGGCACGTACGCCCTGACCTTCGCGACCGGGGAGTACTTCGCCGAGCTGGGCGTGGAGGGCTTCTACCCGCAGGTGACGGTGACCTTCACGGTCACGGATGAGCGGCACTACCACGTGCCGTTGCTGCTGAGCCCGTTCTCCTACAGCACCTACCGCGGCAGCTGAGCGGGTCGGCGTCTCAGCCGCGGAAGATGTGGTGCAGGCGGGGGTCGCCGAGGATCTCGCGCCCGCCGAGGCCCTCCAGCTCCATGAGCACGGCCGTGCCCGTCACGACGCCACCCACCCGGGCGACGAGGTCCTTCGCGGCGGCGATCGTGCCGCCGGTGGCGAGCACGTCGTCCAGCAGCAGTACGCGCGTTCCGACCGGGATGTCGTCGTGCATCTCGATGGTCGCGGTGCCGTACTCGAGCGTGTAGTCGGCGGATGCCGCGGGGCGCGGCAGCTTCCCGGCCTTCCGGATCGGCACGAGACCCACGCCGGCGGCGATGGCCACCGCCCCGGCGAGCAGGAACCCGCGCGCCTCCACACCGGCCACGACGTCGAACTCCCCGGCGAACGGGGCGATCAGGGCGTCCGTGACGGCGCGCAGCGCCGGGCCGTCCGCGAGCAGCGGCGCGACGTCCCGGAAGAGGATGCCGGGCTTCGGGTAATCGGGGATCAGGGTGATGAGACTCTCGGCCCGCTCGAGCGCCGGAACGAGGCCGGGATCGGCGGAGGTGAAGCGGTCGGAGTCGGTTTTCAGCACCGGACAACCTTAGCCGCCGCTCCCGTGAGGAAGCTGCGACCATCCAGTCACCCACACGGATCGAATCGTTACGAAAGGAGGCTAATCTGGGGGGATGACTTCGACGCCGGACGCTGCATCCCCCGTCCCCGCCGCTGACGCGTTCACTCCCGCGCCCGGTTCCGAATGGTGGCGCACAGCCGTCATCTATCAGATCTATCCGCGCTCCTTCGCGGACTCGGACGGTGACGGCCTGGGCGACCTGCCCGGCATCACCTCCCGCCTCGGCGCCCTCGCCGACCTCGGCGTCGACGCGATCTGGCTGAGCCCGTTCATGGTCTCGCCGCAGAAGGACGCCGGGTACGACGTGGCCGACTACTGCGACGTCGATCCGCTCTTCGGCACCCTCGCGGACTTCGACGCCATGCTCGAGCGCGCGCACGGGCTCGACATCCGCGTGATCGTCGACCTCGTCCCCAACCACTCCTCGGATCAGCACGTCTGGTTCCAGGAGGCCCTGCGCTCCGCTCCCGGCAGCCGCGAGCGCGCCCGCTACATCTTCCGCGACGGCCGCGGCGAGAACGGCGAGCTTCCGCCGAACAACTGGGAGTCCGTCTTCGGCGGCCCGATGTGGGACCGGGTCACCGAGCCGGACGGGACGCCCGGCCAGTGGTACCTGCACATCTTCGACTCGTCGCAGCCGGACTTCGACTGGACCAACCCCGAGGTCCGCGAGGAGTTCCGCCGCATCCTGCGCTTCTGGCTCGACCGCGGTGTCGACGGGTTCCGCGTGGACGTCGCGCACGGCCTCATCAAGAAAGACGGCCTGCCGGACTACACGCCCGCCGACGACGCCGACTCGATGGGCGGCGAGGAGCAGGACGTTCCGTACTGGGGTCAGCCCGGCGTGCACGACGTCTACCGGGACTGGCACCTGGTGCTCGAGGAGTACCCCGGCCACCGTGCGCTCTGCGCGGAGGCGTGGTTGCCGACGCCCGACAAGACCGCCCTCTGGGTGCGCCCGGACGAGATGCACCAGGCGTTCAACTTCCCCTACGCCATGACGGAATGGGATGCCGCGGCCCTGCGCACGGTGATCACCGACTCGCTGCGCGCCTTCCCCGCCGTGGGGGCGCCGGCCACGTGGGTGCTGTCGAACCACGACGTCATCCGCCACGCTTCCCGCCTGGCCCTGACCGCCCCGAGCCCGCAGGGCGAGGGCATCGGACCGGACTCGGTCGCGCAGCCGATCCCCGAGCTGGGCCTGCGGCGGGCGCGTGCCGCCACGACCGTCATGCTGGCGCTTCCCGGTTCGGCCTACCTCTATCAGGGTGAGGAGCTCGGGCTGCCGGAGGCGATCGACATCCCGGACGACGCCCGTCAGGACCCGACCTGGTTCCGCACGAACCACGAGAAGTACGGCCGCGACGGCTGCCGCGTGCCCATCCCGTGGGAGGCCGGCGCTCCCGCCTACGGCTTCAACCAGACCGGTCTCGCGTGGCTCCCCCAGCCTGCGACGTGGGCGGACTACGCCCGCGACGTGCAGGAGGGCGATGCCCGCTCGACACTCGAGCTCTACAAGCACCTGCTGGCGGAACGGCGCGCGCATGAGCTGGCGACGGCGCCGCTGGCGTGGCTCGACGGGTACCCGGACGACGTGCTCGCCTTCCAGGTCGGGACGATCACGGTGATCGCGAACACGGGTCCCGCTCCGGTCGAGCTCCCGGCCGGCCGCATCCTCGTGGCGAGCGAGCCGTTCGAGGGGCGCGAGCTCCCGGCCGACACGGCCGTCTGGCTCACGACCGACTGACGTCGAGACATCATCGAAACGACGAGTGGGTGGGTCGCCACGGCGACCCACCCACTCGTCGTTCGTCAGAGGGCGCGATCGAGGACCCGACCGAGCGCACCCCGCAGGAGTTCTCCGGCCACGGTCGCGTCCCACACCGCATCCACCTGCCGCCACGCGACATATCCGTCCGGGCGCACCAGGATCGCTCCCGCCTCCGCGACCTCCCGGGCCTTGGCCCAGTAGCCGTACGGGTCCTGGTAGTCGACCTCGCCGACCACGATCGTGCGCAGGAACGGCAGGCCGAGCTCGTTCGCCGCGCTCTGCCACGCCGTGCCGGAGAGCCCGGTGATCAATGCGAAGGAGCCCTTCCCGACGACGTCGAGGGTCGACGTGCGGTGCCCGGTACGGTCGACCAGCCACGCGTGCGGGAGCTTCGCGCCCGGCCGGGTCGTCGGCTGCACGTACAGCTCGGGGTCGCGGGCGAACACCTCATCCCCGGCGGACTCGTCCGGCACGACAGCCGAACTCACGTACCGCTGGTTCATCTCCACGCCCTGCGCGTTGTACTCGTAGTTCTTCAGGTCGATTGCCTGGACCAGGCGGGCACGCAGCTCGGCGCCCTCGGGCGTCGTCGCCTGCAGTCGCTCGAGCGCCGCCTCGGCAGAACGCGTGCCGTCGCCGGCGTCCGTGTCGAAGCAGGCGCGCAGGTCGGCGTATTCGATACGCGACCTGTTCGCACGTGCCACGATCTGCGCGCCGACCGGGACCCGCTCGTCGCTGTAGCTTTCGAGCAGGCCGGGACCGGCATCACCGCGCACGACATACGCCAGCTTCCACGCGAGGTTGAAGGCGTCCTGGATGCAGGTGTTCGATCCGAGGCCGTTGCTCGGCGGGTGCCGGTGCGTGGCGTCGCCTCCGCAGAACACGCGTCCCTTGGACATCCCGAGGGCGTGCTGCTGGTTGACGTACCAGGTGGAGAGCCCTTCGATCTCGGGATCGAAATCGGGGTCCCCGACCAGCGTCCGGATCTGATCACGCATCTGGTCTTCGGTCAGCTCGGGCTCACCGGCCGCCTTGTCGAAGCCCCAGCCGGCGATCCACTCGTTCCAGGGGCGCACGCAACGCAGCAGGCCCATGCCGATCTCACCGAACGAGGCCGCCGGATTCAGGATCCAGTGCAGGACGCTGGGCCGGTGCGCCACGTACTTCGACAGGTCTCCGCGGAACCGCACATACACGGTTCCCGCGCGGGCGAGGTGTCCCTCGTACTCCAGACCGATCTCTTCGGCGATCTGACTCTTCGCGCCGTCCGCGCCGACAAGGTAGCGAGCGCGCACGGTGTACTCGTTCCCGGACGTCCGGTCGAGCAGGCGGACCGAGACGCCTCGCTCGTCCTGGGTGTGCCCGAGATACCGGGTGGAGAATGCGACCTTGGTTCCGCGTTCGGCCGCCTTCTTGACCAGGACCGGCTCGAGAAGCGTCTGCGGCAGATCGAGCATGCGGCACGGGCTCGAGGTGATGTAGTCGCCGGCGCGCTCGTCGCCGGTGCCCCACGTTTGCAGCCGCGCGACCTCCGGTCCGGCGAGCGACGTCGTGAAGAGCGTGTCACCCATCTCGTCCCACGGAAGCGCGAACAGCTTGGCTTCCTCTTCCACGCCCAGGTCCCGGAGCACCTCGACCGCACGGAGGTTCGTGATGTGGGCGCGCGGCGTGTTGGCCAGCCACGACCACTGCGAGATCATCATGACCCGCGTCCCGTACGTCGCGAGGGCGAGTGCGGTGGCCGCGCCCGTGGGGCCGGCACCGACGACGAGGACGTCCGTGTCGAACTCCGAACCCGCCGCCTCCGTGTCCCGTTGGTCGGCTGTTCCGATGATGTCGGTGAAAGCAGTCATTGGCGTCCTCACGGCGGTTAGTGATCGGTGTTGACTCCACTCACAATAATCGACTTTGAACGAATAGTGCACAAAGTCTTGATGCCTTCAGCCGCCGAGCCGGGCGCCGAGCCGGGCGCCGCACCGGCCGAGTAGGGTCGGCGCATGGGAATCGACCTCGAAGCGCTGTACATCGACCTGCACCGCCATCCCGAGCTGTCGTTCCAGGAGACCCGCACGGCGGGGGTCGTCACGCGCGCGCTGACGGCGCTCGGCATCCCCTTCGAGGAGGGCGTCGGCCGCACCGGCGTCGTCGCCGTGCTCCGCAACGAAGAAGGCCCCGTCGTCTGGCTGCGGGCGGACATGGACGCCCTCCCGGTGGAGGAGCGCACCGGCCTGGACTATGCGAGCACGGCGCGTGGCGTCGATCCGTCCGGAGCCGCGGTGCCGGTGATGCACGCCTGCGGGCACGACATGCACGTCACCGCACTTCTCGGCGCACTGGAGCGTCTGGCCGCCTCACGCACGGAGTGGTCCGGCACGGTGGTCGCCGTCTTCCAGCCCGCGGAGGAGTTCGGCGCGGGCGCTCAGGCGATGATCGCCGACGGTGTGCTCGAGCGGTTCCCGGCCCCCGATGTCGTGCTCGGTCAGCACCTGACTCCGCTCCCGGCCGGGATGATCGGGGTACGCCCGGGGACGCAGATGTCCGCCTCCGACGGGCTGACGGTCACGCTGCACGGTCGGGGCGGGCACGGGTCGCGCCCGCACGCGACGATCGATCCGATCGCGATGGCCGCAGCGACCATCATGCGCCTGCAGACGATCGTCTCCCGGGAGGTGGACCCGCGCGACGTGGCGGTGGTCACCGTCGGCTCCATCCATGCGGGGCTGAAACACAACATCATCCCCGCCGAGGCGACGCTGCAGCTCAGCCTGCGCTACCCGGACGACGCCGCGCGAGATCGCGTGCTGGAGAAGGTGGAGCGCGTCGTCCGCGCGGAGGCGGCCGCATCCGGGGCCGAGCAGCCACCCACGATCGTCACCGACCACACCCTGCCGCCGACGATCAACGACCTGGCCGCGACCGACCGCGTCACGACCGCGTTCCGCCGGGAGTTCGGGGAGCACGCCGTCATCGACCCCGGCATGTTCACCGGCAGCGAGGACGTCTCGTGGTTCGCCCGCGATTCCGGCGCACCGCTCGTCTTCTGGTTCTGGGGCGGGGTGGATCCGGAACTCTTCGCTCGGGCGACGGCCGCCGGCACGGTCGATCGCGACGTGCCGACCAACCACTCCCCGTTCTTCGCTCCGGTCCTCCATCCGACGATCGAACGGGGCGTCGAAGCCCTCGTCGTGGCGGCGCGGGAGTGGCTCGGCTGACCGCCCGCCCCTCCCGGGCGCGCCCACCCGCCGGCGCTCGTCCGGGCGCAGGCGCCCCGCCGGCGCCCGCCCGCCCGCCACCGCCCCGCTACCCGGACCGGCACAACTCCTGCAATCCGCCCGGTACTGCCGATCCGCGACCCGCAGGGCCCCGGACTGCAGGAGTTGTGCGCGGGCTAACGCGGGCCCCGCGCCGTGCTGCCGTCCTAATGCCCGCGAACCACCGCCGCCCCAGGGCCGGGCGCTACCGGGCCGCCGTTCGCGAGCCGCCGGGCCGCCGTCCCGGAGCCGGGCAGCCGGCCCGCGGACGGGCAGCGACCACCCACCGAGCCGCCATCAGGGGCACAAATCCTGCAATCCTCCCGGTGTGGCTGCTCCCCGATCCCCGAGGCCCAGGACCGCCGGAGTTATGCCAGGCACGCGGACCCCGAGCCGGGACACCGCCCGGACCGCCGCAGACCAACCCGGCCGACAGCAACCACCCAGGGCCGCCGTCCCGGCACCGGGCCACGGCCGCCGACCACCCCACCGCAGCCAGCACAACTCCGGCAATCCGCCCGGTGGAGCCGGATCCACGGCCCCGGGGCCCGGGAGTGCCGGAGTTCTGCTGCCGCCGAGCGACCATCAGGCCCGCGGACCCCGCGCCCGGCCCGGAACCGGCAGCCGGCGGCCCGGCAGCCAGCAACCACCCACCGGCGGCAACCACCCACGGGCCGGCCACGAGAGGCACAACTCCTGCAATCGGGGTTCGGCCTGCCGATCCACGGGCTGCAAGACCCGGATCCGCCGGAGTTGTGCCGGCCGCACACGGCCACCGGAACAGTCACGGCACGGCCACCGGCGCGGGCACCGGGGCAGGAGGGCCAGCTACGGGATGACCCGCTGCGGCATCACGGGCTCACGCGGGATACCCCACCGGCGGGCGGCGGCCCCGAGCAGCCGGTCGATGGCGAAGTACGCGTAGGCCACGATCTCCAGGGCGATCGTCAGACCCACGATCCACAGCACGACCCCGACCAGTCCGTTGCGGTCGAGATCCATGAAGGGATACGGATAACGGGTACCACCCCCGAAGACGCCGCCGGCGGCGCCGTAGACGAAGGCGAACGCCAGATACGCATACGGGATGAGCGCCCACAGCACCGGATCGAGCGGGCGGACCCACCCCTTCGGCACGAACAACAGCCAGTCCGCGATCGTCAGGCAGGGCGTGATGATGTGCACGAGGTTGTCGGTGAGCGTGAACGGCACGTAGTCGTTGCCCTGGGTGAAGGTCTCCGGCACGAGCACGACGAGGTAGATGAGCATCGTCACGGTGATCACGAACATCACGGCTGCCGCGAACCGCGGTGAGGGCGCCGACCACCCGCGCGGGCCGCCGGCGCGCAGGTCCCGGATGGTGCGGACCGCGAGCGCCGCGAACCAGCCCAGGCACAGCAGGTTGCTGAGCACCGTGAAGTAGAGGAACTGCACCGCGTTCGGCCGTCCGTCCCAGACGCCGCTCACCCGGCCGACACCCCAGACGATCACGGCGATCGACAGGACCCGGAAGACGAGGGCGATCCGGCGATCGGGCAGGTACATGCGTCGATGGTAGGTGAGGATGCGGACCCGGGACGTCGCCCACGGCGCCACCCGCGGATGCCGTTGATGCCGCGATGGTGTGGACACCCAGCGCATCGGCGTGGACGCCCACGGCACCCAAGACGGGTGCCCATGGCACACCGACGCGGTCGCCCACGGCGCCCCCACCCACGGACGTCGCAGGCACCCCCGCGACGAGGCCGCCGGCACCCCACCACGGAGGCCGCCGGCACCCCGGAACGAGGGCCGCCCGGTAGCCGCAAGACGAATGCCGCCGATACCCCGAACCGGCGGCAGCCGCCGCGCCGCGCGCACCCACAGGGCACCTCGGGAGCGACACGGCGGATGGCCATTGCGCAGCCCTGCCGGGCGGCGTAGTGTCGCCCGCCGTGGCACGTGACGCCGAAGAACCGGCTCCTGAATCCCCCCTCGTCAAACGTCTCCTGATCGGCGACCCGCTGGCCTCCTCGGACGGCGACGATCATCTCCTCCGCAAGCGGATGGCGCTGCCGATCTTCGCCTCGGATGCGTTGTCGTCCGTCGCCTACGCTCCGCAGGAGCTGGTGATGATCCTGCTGATCGGCGGGATCTCCTTCCTCTCCTTCACCCCCTGGGTCGCGGCGGCGGTCGTGGTGCTGCTCGTCGTGGTCGTGCTGTCCTACCGGCAGCTGATCAAGGCGTACCCCTCCGGCGGAGGCGACTACGAGGTGGCCAGGAAGAACCTCGGGGAGATCCCCGGCGTGGTGGTGGCGTCCGCACTACTGGTGGACTACATCCTCACCGTCGCCGTCTCGGTCGCGTCCGGCGTCGACAACATCATCTCGGCGCTGCCGGTGCTGCATCCCTGGCGGGTGGAGCTGGCGGTCGGCTTCGTCATCCTGATCATCGTGGTGAACCTCCGCGGAGTCCGCGAGGCCTCGCGCGCGTTCGCCCTGCCGACCTACATCTTCATCGGTTCGGTGGCGCTGATGATCGTCGTCGGCGTCGTCCGCTGGATCGCCGGCGACGCCCCCGTCGCCTCCAGCGCCGGGTACACCGTCGAGGCCGACAGCCTGGGTCAGGCCGCGGTCATCCTGCTGGTGCTGCGCGCCTTCTCGAGCGGCTGCTCCGCGCTGACGGGGGTCGAGGCCATCTCGAACGGCGTCCCCGCCTTCCGTCGCCCGAAGGTGCGGAACGCCCAGGTGACGCTGACCGTCATGGGACTCACGTCGGTGCTGCTGTTCTCCGGCCTCACCCTGCTGGCCCTGGTGACCGGCGTCCACTACGCCGAGAACCCCTGCGATCTCATCGGATTCGACTGCGCGGACCAGCCGCAGCCGAGCCTCATGGCGCAGATCGCCGCGGCCACGTTCGGCGGCGGCTCCGTGCTCTTCTTCGTCATCCAGGCGGCCACGGCGTGCGTTCTGCTGCTCGCCGCCAACACGGCGTTCAACGGGTTCCCGCTGCTCGGGGCGGCGCTCGCCCGCGACGGTTACGCGCCGAAGGCGCTCAACACCCGCGGCGACCGCCTCGTGTTCTCGAACGGCATGATCATCCTGGGTGCCGCCGCCATCCTGGTCCTGGTCGTCTCGCAGGCGAATCTGACCACCCTCATCCAGCTCTACATCATCGGCGTCTTCGTGTCGTTCTCCCTCGGTCAGCTCGGGATGGTGCGCCACTGGCTGCGCGAGCTCGCTTCGCTCCGGCGCGGTGGCGCCGTCCAGTCGGGGCGTCCGGTCGCGGATCGGCGCGACATCCTGTCCGGCCTGGTGATCAACTCGCTCGGCGCCGCCCTCACCGCCGCGGTCTTCCTGATCGTCACGGTGACGAAGTTCACCCACGGCGCCTGGCTCGTGTTCCTCGCCATCCCGATCCTCTCGCTCCTGATGGTGGGAGTGAGCCGCTACTACCGCGACGTCGAGCAGGAGATCGCGTTCGACGACGACACGCATTTCGGGGCATCCGGTGATCTCGCGATCGTGCTCGTCGGCCGGCTGCAGAAGCCCGCGGCGAAGGCGCTCGACTACGCGGTCGCGGCCCGCCACGACAGGACGATCGCTCTGCATGTGGCGGCCACCGCGGAGTCCGGGCACGAGGTGCAGGAGGAGTGGACCGCCCACGGGATGACGGTGCCGCTGGTCATCCTGGAGTCCCCGTACCGCACCTACGCGACACCCATCGTCGAGTTCATCCAGAAGTACCGGGAGAAGCACGGCGCCTCCCTGGTGACGGTGTACCTGCCGCAGTACATCGTCGGGCACTGGTGGGAGTCACTGCTGCACAACCGGCGCTCCCGGCGGATCGCCGCGCAGCTCATGCTCGTGCACGGGGTGACCATCGCCCTCGTGCCCTGGTTGCTGGATTCCTCGGAACTGATCTACGGGCGGCGGTCGCGCCCCCTGCCGGGCCAGCAGCGCACCGGCGAGCGGGTCTGAGGGCTCGGGCGCTCGTCCGGACGCCGCGACGGACCCGCGGACGCCACGACGGAACTAGCCTGGAGGGGTGAGTACGACCGATCTGCCGCGCCTGGACGCGGCGGCGCTGCGCGCCGATTTCCCGATCCTGGACCAGTCGATCGGCGGCGAACCTCTCGTGTACCTGGATTCGGCCGCGACGAGCCAGAAGCCGCAGGAGGTCGTCGACGCCGAGGTGTCGTTCCTCACCCGCGCGAACTCCGCCGTGCACCGCGGCGCGCACACGCTCGCCGCCGAGGCGACCGAGCTCTTCGAGGACGCCCGCACGGCCGTGGCGGGGTTCGTGGGTACCGAACCGGAGAACCTCGTCTGGACCTCGGGCGCCACGATGTCCCTCAACCTCGTCGCCTACGCGATCGGCAACGCGACGGCGGGTCGCGGCGCGCCTGCGAGCGCGCGGTTCGCCCTGGAACCGGGTGACGAGATCGTGGTCACCGAGATCGAGCACCACGCCAACCTCATCCCCTGGCAGGAGCTCGCCGCCCGCACCGGCGCGATGCTGCGCCACATCCCGGTGCACGACGACGGCACCCTGGACATGGATGCCGCGGCCGCGCTGATCGGCGAGCGCACCCGGATCGTCGCCTTCACACACGTGTCCAACGTGCTGGGCATCGTGAACCCGGTCGCGGACCTGGTCGCCCTCGCCCGCGCGGTGGGAGGGCTGACCGTGCTGGACGCCTGCCAGTCGGCGCCGCACCTTCCGCTCGACCTGCCTGCGCTCGGTGTCGATCTCGCCGCATTCTCCGGGCACAAGATGATGGGCCCGTACGGCGTGGGGGCGCTCTACGGCCGCACAGACGTGCTCGACGCCCTGCCCGCGTTCCTCACCGGCGGCTCGATGGTCACGACCGTGACGCTCGACGAATCCGAGTTCCTGCCCGCGCCGCAGAAGTTCGAGGCCGGCACCCAGCCGGTGTCCCAGGCCGTCGCGCTGGCGGCGGCCACGCGCTATCTCGACCGACTCGGGATGGCTGCCGTGCACGCGCACGAACGGGAGATCGGCCGGCGGATGATGAGCGGGCTCCGCGGCATCCCCGGCGTCCGGCTGCTCGGCGACGCGGACGGCGCGGAGCGGATCGGGATCGCCTCGTTCGAGGTGGAGGGCGTCCACGCGCACGATGTCGGGCAGTTCCTGGATGCCCGCGGGATCGCCGTGCGCGTCGGGCACCACTGCGCCAAGCCGCTGCACGCCAGATTCGGGCTCACCGCCTCCGTGCGGGCGTCCGCATCCGTGTTCACGACCGAGGACGACATCGACGCGCTGATCGACGGGGTCTCCGCCGTCCGGGCCTACTTCGGGGTGGACGCATGAGCGGGCTGGATGGGCTGTATCAGGAGCTGATCCTCGATCACTCGAAGCACCCCCACGGCAAGCAGCTCGCGCCGGAGGAGGGCCGCACGGCGACCTCCCACCAGCGGAACCCGATCTGCGGCGACGAGGTCTCGCTGCGGGTGCGACTGTCCGACGACCCCGACGTGATCCGGGATGTGACGTGGCAGGGTTCCGGCTGCTCCATCTCGCAGGCGTCCGCGTCGATGCTCGCCGTGCTGGTGACGGACGCCGTCGAGGAGCGCGGTGGGATGACGCGCGCGGAGGCGAAGACGCTCGTGGACGGTTTCCGCGAGGCGCTGCGCTCGCGGGGGACCCTTCCGCTGGACGAGGAGACCTTCGCGGATGCGGCGGCGCTGTCCGGCGTCTCGAAGTTCACCGCCCGGGTCAAGTGCGCCATGCTCGCCTGGGTCGCGCTCGAGGACGCCCTCGCTCGCGCCTGAGCGCCCCCACCCTCCCCTGCTCCCGTCGCCCCGCTCCCGTCGCTCCGCTCCCGTCGCTCCGCTCCCTTTCCCGCGAGACTGCATAGTACGCACGAGACTGCGGCTGGTTACGTCCGTCTCGTGCTGTGCGTGCAGTCTCGCGGGGGGATGAAGGGGAGCACCGCGGGAGAAGAGCCCGGGAAAGAGCGAAGCCCGCCCGGGCCGGGATGGGCTCGAGCGGGCTTCGTGCGCGCGGATCAGGCGCGGGGAGTCAGCGGATCAGGCGCGACCGGCCGGCGCCTGCGCGCGACCGTTGCCCCCACGGCGGCGAGCGCCGCCACCGGTGTTGGTGTGCTCACCCGACGAGGTCGAGTACCGCGAGACGGTGCCGCCCCCGTGCGCGGCGCCGGAGCGACCCGCGGATGCGGATGCGGATGCGGGACGGGCGGCCGCGCGCCCACCGGAGCGAGCCGCAGCAGGAGCACCGGCACCGGCGCGACCCGAGCCGCCGGAGCGACCGGCGCCACCCGAGCGACCGGCACCGCCGGAGCGACCCGAACCACCGGAGCGACCGGCACCGCCGGAGCGGCCCGAACCCTGCTCGGTGACCGGGACGGGCTTCACGTACGGCGCGGTGTCGCCGACCAGTTCGGTGACGGCCTGGTGCGTCGCGTTCACGAGCTCGAACTCCGCGCTGATCGCCGCCTGACGCAGCATGAGCGCCACATCCCGCTTCTGCGACGGCTGGACGACGGTGACGACCGTGCCCTCGGCGCCCGCGCGAGCGGTGCGGCCGGAGCGGTGCAGGTACGCCTTGTGCTCGGTCGGCGGGTCGACGTGCACGACCAGCTCGACGTTGTCGACGTGCACACCGCGGGCGGCGACGTCGGTGGCGACGAGCACACGCACGCCGCCCTGCGAGACCGGGGCGCCGAATGCGGCGAGGTTCCGCTCACGCGCGTTCTGCGAGAGGTTGCCGTGCAGGTCGACGGCGGGGATGCCGTCGGCGGTCAGCTTCTTCGCGAGCTTCTTGGCCTGGTGCTTGGTGCGCGTGAACATGATGCGACGGCCGCTGCCGGACGCGAGCGCGGTGACGAGGTCGTTCTTCGCGTCGTCCTGCACCTGGAACACCCGGTGGGTCATCGCGGCGGCGGGGACGCTCGACTCGTCGACCTCGTGCCGGACCTCGTTCTGCAGGAACTTGCGGACCAGGCCATCGACACCGCGGTCGAGCGTGGCGCTGAACAGCATCCGCTGTCCGCCGCGGGGGGTCGCCGACAGGACGCGGGTGACGACGGGGAGGAACCCGAGGTCGGCCATGTGGTCGGCCTCGTCGAGCACGGTGATCTCGACGCGGTCGAGGTGCACGAGCTTCTGCTTCATGAGGTCGTCGAGACGGCCGGGGCACGCGACGATGATGTCGACGCCGGCGCGCAGCGCCTGCTCCTGCGGCTTCTGGCTGACGCCGCCGAAGATGGTGGTGACGGTGAGGCCGGCGACCTCGGCGAGCGGGATCAGCGTCGCCGCGATCTGGGTCGCGAGCTCACGCGTCGGGGCGAGGACGAGTCCGCGCGGGTGACCCGAAGTGCGGCGTCCGCCCTCGAGACGGGTGACCAGCGGCAGCGAGAACGCGAGGGTCTTGCCACTGCCGGTGCGGCCGCGGCCGAGCACATCGCGCCCGGCGAGAGAGTCGGGCAGCGTGCCCTCTTGGATGGGGAACGGCTCGCTCTTACCGGACTCGGTGAGGACGCGGGCGAGGCGTGCGGGCACGCCGAGATCGATGAAGGAAGGCATAGGGGCTTTCGGATGAGAAGCGATCGGAGACGACCGCTGAGGTGGGGCGACGGCGGGGGATCCCGCATCGTTTCGCCGCTCGAGAAATTCCACGGCCGCTCAGAGAGGCCGGAAGCGTATCGACGACGCAGCGCACGAAGGCGCGACACAACCCTAGCAGGACCCGCCTGATCGTCCTCACAGCCGACTCTCCCCCCACGCAGAAGCGGGGAGGGAGAGGGTCGGCAGCAGCGGTTCAGCCCAGCAGCACGCGCTCCATCCGCGCGTAGCTCGCCTCCATGCCGTCGGTCATACCGGTGGCGAGCACCGCGTCGCGGGTCTCCTTGTCGGGGTACTCGATGAGCACCGTGACGAGGGTCGCACCGTCCTCCTCGTACAGCGACAGGTCGTTGAGCGTGGACGGGTAGTCGGTCCCGGTCATGTGCTCGGTGCTCACCATCCGTCGCGGGCGCTCGGTGAGCAGCGACTCTCCATCGAAGCCGAACGGCTCGCCCGCCACACCCTCCTCGGGCGTCCACTCGTAGCGGTACTTCCCCCCGGGGGCGGTGTCGATCTCGCACACGGTCATGCGCCATCCGTCCGGGCCCAGCATCCACTGCCGCATGAGCTCGGGCTCGGTGTGCGCGCGCCAGACGAGTTCGCGCGGCCCGTCGATGAGGCGGCTGATCCGCACGTGCTGGTCGTCGAGGAGCTCGGTCCAGGTGCCCTTCCCCTGTGCGTACTCACGCAGGTCCGACAGCACGATCGCAAGCTGATCGAAGGCCATGGAGCTGCCTTCCTCGGCGCCCATCGCGAGCATCTGCTCGAGCGCATCCTCGGAGGGGAAGGTGGTCACGCAGGTGACGCGCGAGCCTTCGGCGGTCTCGGTGAACTCGAACGTCATGCGCATCGAGGGCATGTCCGCGGTGGCCTTGCCGTCCTCGTCGACGAAGCCGTCCAGTACCTCGAAACCCGTCTCCGGTTCGATGCGCAGGAACTCCCACGCCCCTCGGGACTTCTCCCCGCGCGGGCTCGTCATCTCGTACCGTGCGCGACCGCCCACCTCGAAGTCGAAGTAGGTGAAGGTCGCGGGCCATCCGGGCGGCCCCCAGAAGCGCTCGAGCTGGCGCGGGTCGGTGAAGGCGCGCCAGAGCCGGGCGACGGGGGCGGGGAAGTCGCCGACGACGGTCATCGTCAGGTCGGCGGTGTCGGTGTTGACAGCGGTGACAGGCATGTCGTTCTCCGGATTCGTTGCATGGAGGACGGATGCGGCGACTGCCGCGTCCGTCAGGGATCCACGGCGAGCAGATCGTCGAGCCGGTCGACCCGGGCCCGCCACATGTGCTCGTACTCGTTGAGCAGACGCCGAGCCCGGACGATCGTGTCCGGGTCCGCCCGGACGAGCCGTTCCCGCCCCTCGGCGCGTTTGACGACGAGGTGCGCCGCCTCGAGCACGGCGACGTGCTTCTGCACGGCGGCGAACGAGACGTCGTAGGTGGCGGCGAGCGCCGACACGGACTGCTCGGTCTGCAGGGTGCGCCGCAGGATGTCGCGGCGTGTGCGATCGGCGAGGGCCCGGAAGACCCGGTCCACCTCGTCGTCGTTGAGCGTCAGATGTACAACCATTTGGTTGCACGTTAGACCTCTGGGGTCGCCCGGACAACCCCCGTCCTGTCGGGAATGCACTCGCGTTGCATCTCTGGGCTTCTCGTTGCACTGCCTGTGTCGTCGGTGCACTGAATGCAGCGAACCGCCGATGCGGCTCCGGAGGCCGCGGTCGTTCAGCAGGCGCGCAGCGGGTGCAGGGGTGCACCAGGCGCTCTGCACGGAGGGCTGTGGCGATCCGGGGCCGCAGGCGAGCGTGCGGAAACGGCCGCTATATCCGACGCCGGAGCCAGATCGCAGTGGTGACGACGAGCGGCACTTGGGTGATCCCGTAGAGCACGTGGAACGCGTAGTGGGCGGGAGTCTGAGCCGGATCGAAAGGAAGGATCGGCAGGGGCAGCACGGTGAAGATCGCACCCAGGAGGTTCAACACACCCCACCCCAAAAGGGCCCACGCCGCGACGGATCGCAGCCGCGTGAACCACGCAGCGACGAGCACAACCGTCAGCGCCAGAGGGATGAGCGATTCCGGGCTGACGATCGTCTGACCCGGCAAATCGGCCACATTGTGCACGAGCAGTCCGACCCAGCCGAGGGCGGCGGACACGGGCACCCACGGTGCGCTCCTCCTCGGACCGCCCGGTCCGTCGTGCACGCTGGTCCTGCTCATGCGGCGGACCCGCGTGACGGCGCGGTCTTCCGCATCCTCACCGTCTCTGCACCCCACATCGTTCGCGCATTCCCATCGGCTCCGCCCGGAAGCAGGCTCATCTGACCACCTCGCGCGGCTCTCGGGCTCGGAGCCTACTGCGCACCGGAGTGAGACGGAACCACCACGCCTCAGGTCCCCCCGGCCGCCCTTCAGGTCGAGTGTCCAGGACACGCCGGATGCGGCCGCCACCACCCCGCGTGTTGTGGACACTCAACGGGTGCATCGGCGGGCGGGCCCGGGTGAACACTCAACATGCCTCGGGACGCACGGGGCCCGCGCAACAACAGGGGCGGACGCACGGAAGCGCCGAGTAGGATGAACGGGTCCGGCCCCCGTGAATCCTGGAGTTCAGCCGCGTGACCACCCCTATTTCTTCCGAGGCGCCGTCGCGTCCCGCCGCCGACACCGTCGAGAACGCCATCGCGACTCCCGACCGGGAGCAGCCGTATGCCGCGTTGGGCCTCAAGCCCGACGAGTACGCCCGCATCCGCGAGATCCTGGGCCGGCGCCCGACCAGCGGCGAGCTCGCCATGTACTCGGTGATGTGGAGCGAGCACTGCTCCTACAAGTCGAGCAAGATCTACCTCCGCCAGTTCGGGGAGAAGGTCACCGACGAGATGCGCGAGCGTCTCATGGTGGGGATGGGGCAGAACGCCGGCGTCGTCGACGTCGGCGAGGGCTGGGCCGTCACCTTCAAGGTGGAGTCGCACAACCACCCCAGTTACATCGAGCCCTTCCAGGGCGCGGCCACCGGCGTGGGCGGCATCGTCCGCGACATCATCTCGATGGGCGCACGTCCGGTCGCGATCATGGACCAGCTGCGCTTCGGCGCCATCGACCACCCGGACACGGCGCGCGTCGTGCACGGCGTCACGAGCGGCATCTCCTTCTACGGCAACTGCCTGGGCCTGCCCAACATCGGCGGCGAGACCGTCTTCGACTCGGTCTACCAGGGCAACCCGCTCGTCAACGCCCTCGCGGTCGGGGTCCTCCGCCACGAGGACCTGAAACTCGCCAACGCGGCCGGCCCGGGCAACAAGGTCGTCCTCTTCGGTGCACGCACCGGCGGCGACGGCATCGGCGGCGCGTCCATCCTGGCCTCCGACACCTTCGCGGACGGCGGGCCCACCAAGCGCCCCGCCGTCCAGGTCGGCGACCCGTTCGCCGAGAAGGTGCTCATCGAGTGCTGCCTCGAGCTGTACCGCGACGAGCTCGTCGAGGCCATCCAGGACCTCGGCGCCGCCGGGATCTCCTGCGCGACGAGCGAGCTCGCCGCGAACGGCGGCAGCGGGATGCGGGTGGACCTGGAGAAGGTCCTGCTGCGCGACCCGTCGCTCACGCCGGAAGAGATCCTCATGTCCGAGTCGCAGGAGCGGATGATGGCGATCGTCTCGCCCGAGAAGCTCGACGCCTTCCTCGAGGTCACCGGACGCTGGGAGGTCGAGACGAGCGTGCTCGGCGAGGTCACCGGCGACGGTCGCCTGCAGATCTTCTGGCACGGTGAGCAGATCGTCGAGGTGGACCCGTCCACCGTCGCGGTCGACGGCCCCGTCTACGAGCGCCCGGTCGCCTACCCCACCTGGATCGACGCCCTCCAGGCCGACTCGGCAGCCGCGCTCCCCCGCGCCACCGACCCCGAGACCCTGCGCGACCAGTTCCTGCGGGTGCTGTCGAGCCCGAACCTCGCGGACACGTCGTGGATCACCAACCAGTACGACTACTACGTGCTGGGCAACACCGCGCTGAGCTTCCCCGACGACGCCGGCATGATCCGCGTCGACGAGAACTCCGGGCTCGGGTTCGCCATCGCGACAGACTGCAACGGCCGGTTCTGCCAGCTCGACCCCTACCAGGGCGCGAAGCTGGCCCTCGCCGAGGCGTACCGGAACGTCGCCGTCACCGGCGCGACGCCCACCGCGGTCACGGACTGCCTGAACTTCGGCAGCCCGGAGAACCCCGAGGTCATGTGGCAGTTCTCGCAGGCGGTCGAGGGGCTGTCCGACGGATGCCTCGAGATCGGCATCCCGGTCACCGGCGGCAACGTGAGCTTCTACAACCAGACCGGCGACACCCCCATCCACCCGACCCCGGTCGTGGGTGTCATGGGCATCATCGACGACGTCGCCCGCCGCATCCCGAGCGGCTGGCAGGACGCCGGGGAGAACATCTACCTGCTCGGCGTGACCGCCAACGAGCTCAGCGGCTCGGCATGGGCCGACGTCGTCCACGACCACCTCGGCGGTCGTCCGCCGGCGGTCGACCTGGCTGCGGAGAAGCGCCTCGCCCAGCTGCTGCGCGCCGCCTCCGACCAGGGCCTCGTCTCCAGCGCGCACGACCTCTCCGAAGGCGGGCTCGGCCAGGCCCTCGCCGAGGGCGTGATGCGCTTCGGCGTCGGTGCCCGGGTGTGGCTCTCGGAGCTCTCCGAGCGTGACGGGGTGGATGCGGCATCCGCCCTGTTCTCGGAGTCGACCGGACGCGTGATCGTCACGGTCCCCCGCGAGGAGGACGTGAAGTTCCGCGGACTGTGCGACGGACGCGACTACCCGGTGCTGCGCATCGGCGTGACCGACTCGGCCGCCGACGGCGACGACCCGGCGCTCGAGGTGCAGGGTCTGTTCACCGTGCCGCTGGCGGAGCTGCGGGAGCGCTCGCGCGCGACGCTTCCGGCGGTCTTCGGCCCCACGGTCACGGAGATCGACGCGTGAGCGTGGCCGGATCAGGGGGAAGGCGCGAGATGGACGACGACGACACCGAGCTGTACGGCCAGAAGCGTCAGGCCCGGATGAAGATCGTGGCCTGGGTCGTCATCGTGGCGCTCGTGCTCGTCGGTGGCGGATCCACCGTCATCGCGCTGCTCTTCGGCTGAGACCTCGGCACCGTCCACCGCGGCGGTTAGCATGACAGGGTGGAGCCGCTGCTCGAGTTCCTCGCCGCCTGGTGGTGGGCCGCTCCGACGACCGTGGGTCTCGGAGCCGTCAGCTATGTCGGTCTGACGACCGGTCGCCGCCGCGCGCGGCGGCTGGCGCTCGACGCCGCGCGGCACGAGGAGCAGCTCGCCGCACGCGCCCTCGTCTCCGCGAAGGCCGACACCCGTTCCGCGCAGGCGCAGTTGCTCTCGGCGCAGGCGCAGCGCGGAGTGCCCGCCCCCGGCATCGCGAGCGTCCCCGATGCACGACGCCAGCTCCAGCAGGCGAAGCAGGCCCAGCGTGCGGCCGGCCTCGCACTGAAGGCCGCGCGCAGCCGGGTGCGTGCCGAACGCGTACGTCTGAACGGCGGCGCATCCGCCGACCTGCCCCTCGCGCAGCTCGTGCGCGAGCACGACGCCCTGAACGCGCGGTGGCTCGAGTACGAGACGGATGTGGAGACGGCACTCGCCTTCCCGCAGATGTCCGATCCGCACCATCCGACGACGGCGGCGTTCCTCCAGGCGCAGCGCGACGCGCAATGGCTGCGGCCCGCCGCTCCCACCGCCCGCATGAGCCCGGGGGACTTCGTCGCGTACCGTCGCGCCGTCCGCACCATGGAGGCGGCCTTCACGGCCGCGGAGGACGCCGCCCTGCGGGCGACCTCCGCGCGGGCCGCGACACCGCCCCGCACGCCCGCGCGAGAGGCGTTCCGTCCCGCATCCCCGGCGCCATCGCGCCCCGCAGCCGCATCCGGAACCCCTCCCACGGAGCCCGTCTCCGGAGCCGGCCGCCCCGCCCCCTCAGCGCGCGCGGCGGCGCCCTCCCCGGCCGCGGATGCCGATGACCGGGGCGAGTCCGGCGCCCGGCGCGATCCGCTGCCGCAACCGGTATGGCCGGTGCCCGGACGCCGGCAGCGCCCGCCCGCGTCCCGCTGAGCGCGCACCTACGATGGAGCCGTGGATTTCTTCCAGTTCCTGGGCAGCTACTGGTGGCTCGCCTTCCCCCTGATGGGGGCCCTCGGCGGCGTCGGCAGCGCCTGGGAACGCTCGGCGAAGCGCCGGCACAAGCGGCGGCTGGAGATCCTCGAGGCCAAGCGCGAGATGAAAGCGGTCGAGATCGCCGCTCGGCACAGGACCGAGCCGGACACGCCTGCTGAGGCCGCTCCCACCGCCTCGGCCGCGGATCTCCTCGCCCGTACGCAGGCCGAGCACGACGCCATCACGGCCCGCTGGCTCGAGTACGAACTGGACGTGGCGAAGATGATCGCCTACCCGGCGATGAGTGACGGGCGCCAGCCGCTGACGGCCGGTTTCCTGCGGGCGAAGAAGGTGGCCGACCGGTTGCGCCCTCCAGCATCCGGCCCCGCTCCCACGCCGCCGGAGGTCGCGGCGTACCAGAACGCCGTGACCGACTACGAGGTGGCGTTCGAGCTCGCCGAGCGGGACGCCCGCCGGCTCAAGGACTCCTCGTTCACCGCACCCGAGCGAAAGCGTCTGGACGTCGCGAAGCAGTTGCTGACCGTGGCAGTGGACGAGGCGGCCACGCCGGCGGAGCGACAACTGGCCTACAAGCGCGTGCGCGAGGAGCTGGACGGGCTGATCTCACTGTCGGACGGGGCGATCGACGTGCTGGAGCGGAAGGTCGCGCTGGAGCTCACGACATCCGAGCGACCCCCACTGCCCCCGCCATCCGCGCCGCCGGCCTCCCCCGGCTCCGCCCCAGAGCCTCACGACCCTCCACACCCCGAGCAGCTTCCGCCCGAGCGCGGCTGAGACGGCGCCCTCGCCTGCCGGGTGGAGGATATCCGCCGGGCGGAGGGCCGCAGAACCCGATTCGGCCCTCCCCTGGCCAGATCTCCTCCGCTCGGCCGGGATCCCCGGACGCCCGTGCAGACGGACGCCCCCTGGCGCGCGCCTCGAAGGAACACGCCAGGGGGCGGGGTGTCAGCTGGTCAGGGCGTCCACGTAGTCGCGGTTGTCCTCGACCCAGGCCTTCACGATCGGGTTCCAGTCCTTGGCGCCCGCGTTCTCGTTGAACATGGCGTCCTCGAGGTCGGCGAGCATCGCCGTGTCCATGGTGAAGTTCGCCAGCCACTCGGCGACCTCCGGGAAGTCATCCGCGAAGCCGATGCGGCTGTAGGAGCTCAGCGTCTCCGCGCCACCGAGGGTCCCCTTCGGGTCCTCGAGGTTCTTCAGCGGGAAGGCGCTGTAAGCCCAGTGCGGCTCCCAGAGGGTGACGACGATGTTCTCGCCGGCGTCGGTCGCCGCCTGCAGCTCGGACAGCATGGCGGGCGTCGAGGAGGTGATGTAGTCGAAGTCCTGGAGCCCGTACCCGGGGATGACCTCGTTCTCGGTCACCGAGGTGAGGCCGGCGCCCGGCTCGATCCCGATGATCTTCCCGTTGAACTCGTCGATGGCGCCTGCCAGCTCGTCGAGCGAGTCGATCGGCGCGTCCTCGTTGACGGCGATCGTGAGCTTGGACTCGTCGTTCCACGTGCCGAGCTTCTCGATCTTGTCGCCGTACTGGCCCAGGTAGTCCGCGTGCGTGACGGGCTCCCAGACATCGGTGGTGAAGTCGTAGTCCCCGTCCGCGAGACCCTGGAAGACGGGCGCCGCGGAGACCGGCTTCAGCTCGACCTCGTAGCCCTGCTCCTCGAGGACGACCTTCCAGAGCTCGGAGGTGGCGATGCCCTCCTCCCAGCCTTCGAAGACCGCGATGGTCAGTGCGCCCTTCGACTCGCCCGCGGCATCCCCGGTCGTGTCGTCATCGGTCCCGCCGGCGCAGCCGGTGAGGGCGAGTGCCGCGACCGACGCGAGAGCGAGGGACGCGAATGCGTGCTTCTTCATGCTGTGTTCCTTCCTCGGCGGGAGTCTCTCCCCCACCGCCTGTCCCGGTGGGACCCGGGACGACGGACACCGGCGAGCGGTGTCCGCAGGCCTGTTGCGGTCAGCCGACGCTGACCGGGGCGGAGCGGGCGGGCTCCGCAACGGGAACGGGGACCGTCTGCCCGTTGTCCGCGCGCCGGCGCCCGAGCGAGCCCACCAGCCGGGAGAAGAGCCCGATCCGGCGACCGAACGCTCCCGTGAGGCGGTCCAGGATGATGGCGATGATCACGACGGCGAGGCCCGCTTCGACCCCGAGTGCGGTGTCGAGCCGGTTGAGCGACGCGACGATGTCGCCGCCGAGACCGCCCGCTCCGACCATCCCGGCGATGACGACCATCGACAGGGCGAGCATGATCACCTGGTTCACCCCGGCCATGATCGTCGGCAGCGCCAGCGGCAGCTGGATCTGCCGGAGGATGCGGCCGCCCGTCGCACCGAAGGCGTGACCCGCCTCCACGACCTCGCGGTCGACGCCGCGGATGCCGAGTTCGGTGAGCCGCACGCCGGGGGCGAGCGCGAAGATGATCGTGGCGACGATCCCGGGGGCCACGCCCACGCGGAACAGCAGCAGCGCCGGGATCAGGTACACGAAGGCGGGCATGGTCTGCAGGAAATCCAGCACCGGCCGGATGATCTTGGAGAAGACGTCGTTCTGAGCGGCCAGGATCCCGAGCGGGATGGCGATGACGAGCGCCCAGACGGTCGCGACGAGGATCAGGGCGAGCGTCGCCATCGCGTTGTCCCACTGGTCCACGGCCACGATGAACAACAGCCCCACGGCCGTCCCGGCACCGAAAAGCCATCCCCGCGCGAGGACGGCGATAGCCGCAGCCACGACCACGACAACCCAGAACGACGGTGTGGACAGCACCCAGGAGAGGGCGTCGTACATCTCCACGAAGATCGTGCGCAGCACGTCGAAGAACCCCTTGAGGTTCGCGACCACCCAGGTCACGGCCTGCTCGGCGATCTCGCCGACCGGCAACCGGAAGAAACCGTCCATCAGCGCTCACTCCCTTCCACGGCGGCGTCCACCGGCACGGCGACGTCTCCGGCCCGGACGGTCGGGGGCTCGGCCGCGACCGCGTCCATCAACGGGGTGAACTCCGCCACCATCTCGATGGGCGACTGGATGATGGGCATCTCCCGGGTGGTGGTCGGCACGTTCCCGAGGGCTGCCAGCAGGGTGACGCGAGGGATGACGCCGACGAGGCGGCGGTTGTCGTCGACGACGGCGAGGGGCACCGGGGACTCCACGGCTCGCTCGACGATGTCGGTGAGCAGGTCGTCCGGGCCGACCGTGAGCACCGAGGTGTCGACGATCTTGCGGAGATCGGTCTGCCCCGCCTTGACCGCCCGGATGACGGCACGATCGGTGACGACTCCGACGAGCCTGCGGTTCTCGAGCGCGAACACCGCGCTCGCCTGCTGTTCGCGCAGGAGACGGAGTGCCCCGCGGACCCCCGCGGTGACGGGCAGACGCAGGTGCGGGGGCTCCATGACGGCACTCGCGGTCAGCACGCGGGTGCGGTCGACGTCCTGCACGAACTGGGCGACGTAGTCGTTCGCCGGGTCGGTGAGGATCTCCTCCGGGGTGCCGGTCTGCACGATACGCCCGTCGCGCATGACCGCGATCCGGTCGCCGAGGAACATCGCCTCGTTGAGGTCGTGCGTGATGAACACGATCGTGCGGCCGAGTTCCTGCTGCAGCTCGATCAGCTGCTCCTGCATCTCGCGCCGGATGAGGGGATCGAGCGCGGAGAACGCCTCATCCATGAGAAGGATGTCGGTACCCGCGGTGAGCGCACGGGCCAGGCCCACGCGCTGGCGCATGCCGCCGGACAGCTCGTCCGGGTAGGCATCCGTGCGCTGGTCGAGGCCCACCTTCGCCAGGATCTCGCGAGCGCGGGCGCGACGCTCCTCGCGGCCGACGCCCTGGATCTCGAGCGCGTAGGCGGCGTTGTCGAGGACGGTGCGGTGCGGAAGCAGCGCGAAGTGCTGGAACACCATCGAGATCGAGGACCGGCGGATGCGGCGCAGTTCCGCGGCGGAGGCCCGTGTGACGCTGCGGCCCTGCACGAGGACCTCACCGGCGGAAGGCGGCAGGAGCCCGTTCAGCATCCGGATGATGGTCGACTTGCCGGAGCCGGAGAGTCCCATGATGACGAAGATCTCGCCGGGAGCGACCGTGAAGCTCGCGTCGATCACGGCGGCGGTGCCGCGCTCGGCGAGCTCGGCACGGGACTTGCCCGCCTTGAGGCCCTCGATCACGGCTGCAGGGTGACGGCCGAAGACCTTGAACAGGTTCTTTGCTTCGATTGCGTGTTCGCCTGACACTGTGTTGCACCTCGGCAGCCCGGTGCGCTGGCTGCATCGGTCACGCCCGGGTGGTGACCGTGCGTGCCTGCGTCGGGACGCGGCGCTCCGGGCATCCGGCCCGGTCACGATCGCCGACCGTACGCTCGTCCAGCGCCATGCGGGGATGGCGGGACGACCGCGGACTGGTCGTCGGCCCGGCGACGGGCCTCTTCGAACCTGTCATGCGAATGCAGCGCATCGCAAATCGGCGGAGGGATTTGCACGCGGATCGGGCATCCCCTACGCGCGCCCGCGCACTGTCCACTTTCTCTCTCGACCGCTTGACATCCGCCCATCCCGTGTTGCATGGTTACTTAGTCAAGTAATGAACCACAGAACAGGAGGCCGGCGTGATCGAAGAAGGCAGAGCGCTCTTCCTGCAGATCGCGGAGAGCGTCGAGGATTCGATCGTCGACGGGACGCTGGCGGAAGAGAGCCAGGCCCCGTCCACCAACGAACTCGCGGCCTTCCACCGCATCAACCCGGCCACGGCCGCGAAGGGAGTGAACATGCTCGTCGACAAGGGCGTGCTCTACAAGCGTCGTGGGATCGGCATGTTCGTCGCGCCCGGTGCACGTGACCGCCTCCTCACGGAGCGGCGCACCGCGTTCGCCGACAGGTACGTCGACCCCTTGCTCATCGAGGCGGGCAAGCTCGGGCTCGGACCCGACGACCTCACGCGCCTCATCCTCGACCGCGCCGCGGTCGGGTCCCGCCCGCATTCTTCCGAAGGGAACCCGCAGTGAACCCCGTGATCGAGGTGACCGGCCTCACCAAGCGCTACGGCGACACCGTGGCCGTCGACGATGTCAGCTTCGCGCTCGAGAAGAACACCATCTATGGTCTGCTCGGTCGCAACGGCGCCGGCAAGACCACCATCATGTCCATCCTCACGGCGCAGAGCTTCGCCACCTCCGGCAAGGTGCGCGTGTTCGGCGAGGACCCGTACGAGAACGCCCGGGTCCTGTCCCGGATGTGCTTCGTGCGGGAGGGCCAGAAGTACCCGGACGACGCGTTGCCGTCCCACGCGTTCCGCACCGCACGTCTCTTCTTCCCCAACTGGGACCAGGACTTCGCGGACCGCCTGATCGCGGACTTCCAGCTCCCGCTCAAGACCCGGATCAAGAAACTGTCCCGTGGACAGCTCTCCGCCGTCGGCGTCGTGATCGGGCTCGCCGCGCGCGCCGAGATCACCTTCTTCGACGAGCCGTACCTGGGCCTCGACGCCGTGGCCCGCCAGATCTTCTACGACCGCCTCCTCGAGGACTACGTCGAGCACCCGCGCACCGTCGTGCTCTCCAGTCACCTCATCGACGAGGTCGCGAACCTCATCGAGAAGGTCCTGGTCGTGGACCATGGCCGGATCATCATGGACGAGGACACGGATGCGGTGCGCGACCGGGCCGCGAACATCGTGGGGGACAGCGCCGCCGTCGACGCCTTCGTGGCGGGGCGCAGCGTCGTCCACCGCGAGACCCTCGGTCGCGTCGCGTCCGTGACGGTCATGGGGAGCCTCTCCGCAGCCGACCGCGCGGAGCTCTCCGCGCGGGGGCTCGATGTCACACCCGTATCCCTGCAACAGCTCATCGTGCGGGCCACCCAGAACGCCGCGGAGGACGCGGCCGCCAACACGGAAGGAGCACTGCGATGAGTCGCACGTTGAACGTCGTCCGGATGCAGCTGATCAACCGGCAGACCTACATCTGGGTCCCGCTGCTCGTGCTCGCGGGGTCACTCGTCATCACCCTGGCGATCTACGGGATCATCGCGAACGCCGGCGTGGAGACGGAGATGTACGGCGGCGGAGCGCAAGCGCCGCTGTGGTACTTCGCCGTCGTGGGTGCGCAGGCGCTGACCCTCACCTTCCCGTTCTCCCAGGCGATGAGCGTGACCCGGCGAGAGTTCTACCTCGGCACTCTGCTCACCGCCGCACTGACTTCGGCGATGCTGGCCGTCATCTTCGTGATCGGCGGGCTGATCGAGAAGGCCACGAACGGATGGGGAATGAACGGGTACTTCTTCGCCCTCGACTGGTTGTGGGAACAGGGACCGCTCGTCGCCGGGTTCTTCTTCTTCACCCTCGCGATGCTGTTCTTCGTCATCGGTTTCGCCGGGGCCACGCTGTACAAGCGGTTCGGCACGATGTGGCTGACCATCGTCATCCTCGGCATCGCGGTGCTGTTCGTGGCCGCGCTGTGGCTGATCGGTCAAGCGGATGCCTGGGTGGAGGTGTTCGGCTGGTTCGCGCGGCTCGGATCCGGCGGACTCGCCCTGCTCATGGCGGGGGTGGCGGCCGTCCTGGCGGTCGTCTCCTTCCCCGTGCTGCGCCGCGCGGTGCCCTGAGCGGGCGACAGCACCCGACCAGAACGCGGGCCCCGGGGTGATCCTCGGGGCCCGCCTCGTCGTGCCACCCGCGGGGCGCCGCCCGGGGGCCGGACCTGCGGACGGGCGAGCCGCATCCGATAGCCTGAGGCCACCCGTAACGACACTGAAGAGGACGGCCGATGCGCGCCCTGGTCACCAGCTCCCGCAACACCTTCGCGCTCGACATCATCCGCAAACTCGGCAGCGGCGGCCACTACGTGGTCGCCGCCGACACGTACGCCGGGGCGATCGGCAGCCACTCGAAGTACCTGTCCGCCCACGTCGTGACCGCGTCACCGCGGTTCGAGACCGACCGGTTCATCGCCGACGTGTGCCGCATCGTCACCGAGCACGAGATCGACACGATCATCCCCACGTTCGAGGAGGTCTTCTACCTCGCAGCGCGGATCAATGACCTCCCCGAGGGCGTCCGGCTGTTCGCGGGCGGCTTCGACAAGCTCGCGCAGCTGCATGACAAGGGCAGCTTCCAGCGTCTCGTGGAGCGGGCCGGGGTTCCGATCCCCGAAACCGTCGTCGTCTCGGACGAGGACGAGCTGCACGCCGCCATCGCCCGCTTCCCGCAGTTCTTCGCGCGAGCCGTCTTCTCGCGCGGGGGCGTGGGTCTGCTGACGAACACCGGCCCCCTCGCCGGGAAGATGGATGTCGCGGACTGCCACCCGACCGCCGATCAGCCCTGGCTCGTGCAGCCCTTCACCGACGGGCCGATGATCTGCACGTACAGCATCATCGTGGACGGCCGGGTCACGGCCCAGTGCACCTACAGCGCGCCGGAGCAGTGGGCGCACAGCACCGGGATCACCTTCCTCGCGGAGGACAGCACCAAGACGCTGGAGTACACGCAGCGGCTCATCGACGAGCTCGACCCGTCCTTCACCGGTCAGCTCTCGTTCGACTTCGTCAACCACGACGGGGAGCTCTACGCCATCGAGTGCAACCCGCGCCCGACGAACGGCGTGATCCTGCTCGAGACCGCGGAATTCCTGCAGGCGCTGCACGGCGTCGCGCCGGCGCCGGTGGTCGTCGAACCGGGCGTGGAGCGGCAGATCCGGCTCGCCGTGCTCGCCGACGCGTTCACCGAGCGCATCTCGCACCTGGGGACCTCGCTGCACGACCTGCTGCACGTGCACGACATCGGGCACGGCTGGCACGACTCGCTGGCGATGATGTGGGGACCGGCCGCGCTGCTGCACGGTGCGAAGCTGGCCCACGGCCACCGCGAGGAGCTCCTCAAGGCCATGAGCGAGGACATCGTCTGGAACGGCGAGCAGATCGAGGGCATGACCCCCGCCGACGCCGCCGCTCTCCTGGACGTCCACGCCCAGCGCATCTGACCCTGCGGGGCCACCGAACCACCCCTGTCGCGGCGAGAGGGCCCGTTGACTGCGGCCGGTAGAGGGGTGGCTCGCTGGCAGAGGGGTGGCTCGCCGGCTGAGAGGGATGCGGGAGCGGGGGCGGAGGCTACGGGCGGGCGGCCAAGACCGCGGTGAGGAGCTCGGGCGCGCGAGCGGCCAGCCCCCGGCGCGGCAGGCGGTCGAGCTGCGGCGCGAGCGCCGGGAGGGAGTCCTGCGTCCCCTGGACGAGTCGGTCGATGGCGTTGAGCAGCGCGATCGGGTGGGTATCCAGCGCGCTGTGCCCGTTCTCGATCGTCACCGTCACCGCCCGTGGTGCCGCCGCGGCCACCCGCGCGGCGATCGCGGGCGGCGTGCGGAGGTCTCGCGAGCCGCTGAGCAGCACGAGCGGCCAGTCGAAGCGCCGCACGCCCTCAGCGAGGTCGAACGGCTCGCCCTCGAACGACGGGAACCGTCCGGCCAGCGGAGCGTACGTGAGCGCCGGGTCGAGCGGGAGCCCATCGGCCACCGCGCCGTAGCCCAGCTCGCGGAACCCGATCGCCCCGACAAGGTCGAACTCGAAGATTCCTGGCACCCGGGTGTTCTCCGTGTCGCGAGTGGCGTAGGCCTCAAGGCCCCGCCACACCCGGCTCCAGCGATGACGCAGGCGACGTCGCAGCACCGGGATCAGCAGCCGGTCGCCCCCGAGCTCATACGCCGCGCGCGCGACGTCGAGGAGGACGCGCTGATCGATGCCCGTGTCGGTCAGCCGCCGCACCAGACCGGCGGCCTCACTCGGCGCATCCCAGAGGAGATCGCGGATGACGGTGCGTTCCAGGTCCAGTTCGTCCGCGGACTGCAGGGCCGAGTCGAGGATCATCCCGGCGACCCGACCGGGGTGGGCGACGCCGAAGCCGGAGGCGAGGTAGCTGCCGTAGGAGGAGCCCACGATGTGCGCGCGCAACACGCCCTCCCGGTCGAGGACCGCGGCGATGTCGTCGAGCACGTCCGGGATGCGCAGGGCGCCGGGCGGCAGGTCGCGCCCGGCGAGGTCCCGGCGCGACAGCCCGACGCCGCGGTGCTCGACCATGATGAGGTCGAGCCCTCTGCGCGCCGCGATCGAGCGCAGCGAACGGTAGGGCAGCACCGAGCCGAGACCCGGGCCTCCGGGGATGACCACCACGGGCGGGCGCGTTCCCCGGGGGCCGGTGCGCACGTACGCGAGGTCGAAGGCCGAGGTGTCGCCCTGCTCCGGGCGACGGACGTACCGGACTCCGCGCGTCCGGCGCGCGATGGTCAGCAGTGCGCGCCCGTACCCGCGCTCCCCCGTGCCCACGACTCGACGACCGGCGAGGACTCAGCGGCCTTCCGCGGCCGCCGTGTGGTGGCGGATCACCTCGGCGACCACGAAGTTGAACCACTTCTCCGCGAACTCCGGATCGAGGTCCGCGTTCTCGGCGAGGGTCTTCAAGCGTGCGATCTGCTTCTCCTCGCGGGCGGGGTCGGAGGCGGGCATCCCGTGTCGCGCCTTGAGCTCGCCCACCTGCTTCGTGCAGCGGAACCGCTCGGCGAGCATGTACATGAGCGCGGCATCGATGTTGTCGATGCTGGCGCGCAGATTCAGAAGGGTCGCGGTCGGGTCGTCGGGCTCGGTCATGGCGTCCTCCACGATTCGAGACTACCGTCCGCGGCCGCACCCCTAGAGTGTGAGGCATGACCGATGCGCTTCCGGGGTCCGCCGGCGACACGACGCCCCCCGCCACGCCGTCCGCGGCCATCCCCGGGCGGTGGCGTGCGATCCACCATCCCTTCGCACTGGGGTTCTTCATCACGCTGGGCGGTCTGATCGCCGTCGTGCTGGGACTGGCGGTCTCGCATCTTTCGACCATCATCATCTACGTCGTGTTCGCAATGTTCGCGGCGCTCGGGCTCGACCCCATCGTCCGCGCCCTGGAACGGCGCGGTCTCAGCCGCACCTGGGGCATGGTCATCGTGTACCTGGGATTCGTCCTCGTGCTCGTGGGCGTGCTCATGCTCGTCATCCCGACCGTGGTGCGCCAGGTCTCGCAGTTCGTCCGGGATGTACCGAAGCTGATCTCCACGTTCCAGAAGTCGGACACCTACAGCTGGCTGCAGACACAGTTCGGCGACTCGGTCGGCGACATCCTGAGTCACGTCCAGAGCTTCCTCGTGAACCCCTCCAACATCGCCGCGATCGGCGGCGGCGTGTTCCAGGTGGGCATGACGATCGTCTCCGGCATCTCCGGGGTCATCATCATCCTCGTCCTCAGCCTCTACTTCCTCGCGTCACTGCCGGCGATCAAGCAGTCCTTCTATCGGCTGGTCCCCGCCTACACCCGCCCGCGGGTCGCCGACCTCACCGAGAAGATCACCGAGTCCATCGGTGGCTACCTCATGGGGATGGTCATCCTCGCGTTCTGCAACGCCACCTTCGTCGGGATCCTGTTCCTCATCCTCGGACTCCCGTTCCCGCTGCTGCTCTCGGTCGTCGCGTTCCTCATCACCCTCATCCCGCTCGTCGGTACCGTGCTGTTCTGGGTCATCGGCTCCGTCGTCGCCCTGTTCGCCGACCCGATGGGTGCGCTGATCTTCGCGATCGCCTACCTCGTCTACATGCAGGTCGAGGCATACATCCTCACGCCGCGCGTCATGAACCGCGCCATCTCGATCCCGGGCGCCCTTGTGGTCATCGGCGCCCTCGTCGGCGGCACGCTGCTGGGCCTCCTCGGCGCACTCGTCGCGATCCCGGTGACCGCCTCGGTGCTGCTGATCCTGAAGACCGTCGTCATCCCGCGACAGGACGCCAAGACCGTCCCCGAGGACTGACGGGCTCAGCGCACGGGGAGCAGGCAGGTCGGGGTCGGCACCTCGACGCGCCGGCGCGTCCGGGAGGGGACGCCCGTGCGCAGATCGAGGGTGAGCACGGAGACCTGGTCCGAGCGCTCCCCCGCCACGAGGACGGTGTCGCGGACGATCAGGTGGTGCCGGGGCCAGACGACCCCCGTCTCGGCGAGCGCCACGGGAACGAGCGTCTCGCCGCCACCGCGCACCCGCACGGCGGCCAGCGTGTCGCTGCCCCGGACGCCGGCATACAGGAACTCACCGTCGGCGGACGAGGCGAGCTCGGCGGCGAGGTCGGCCCCGGGGCGCACCTCCGCCGCGAGGGTCGTGCCGCCCACGATCCGCCATGCGCCGGTCCGGTCCGGGGCGAGTGCGAAGACCTCGCAGGACAGCTCGGTCACGACGTACAGATGACCACTCGGATGGCGCACCATGTGCCGGGGACCGCTCCCGCGGGGCAGGGGGACCGCCCCCACCGGGCGTAACCCGGCGGCGCCGCGGCGCCAGAACCGGACGAGATCGAACCCCATGTCGGTCGTCGCGAGGAGTCCGCCGGGCAGGAACACCGCCTGGTGGGCGTGGGACGCGCGCCCGGGGGCGACGGGATCGTCCGCGTCATCCGGTGCACCCGGTACGGGATCCGGCGGAAGCGCGTAGTCCGGCACCAGGTGCGCGAACTCGGAGCCGGCGGCCGCGCGGAGCGCCTGCGCGGCGAGCGCCAGGTCGACGTCCGGCGAGGAGAACAGCACGGCGCCCTGGGCGGCACCGGGCACCCCCGGGTCGGTCGGTGCCCCGGGGTCGGCCGGCGCCTCCGGGTCGATCGGGGCGTACGGATCCACGGCCGCGGGGGCGATGGTCGCGGAACCGGGACGGCCGCCCGCGTCCAGGTCGACCAGGACCACCCGGCCGTCACCCCAGCACGACGCGACGAGGGCTGAGGCATCCGGGGCGACGGCGATGTGGCAGACGGAATCGCCCACCGGGACGGGTGCACCCAGCGGGCGCAGGGATCGCTCCCCGGTGCGCCGGTAGGCCTGCACCGCTCCGGCTCCCTCGAGCGCCGCATAGACGATGTCGTGGGACGGATGCGGGGTGAGCCAGGAGGGCGAGTCCGCGCTCGGCGCGCTCGTGCCGGTGAACGCGAGTTCGCCGCCGGTGAGCGGGGAGTCCGGTTCCCCGGCGACGAGTCCGCCGATCCCGGTCGCGGAGCCGCCCATCCCGGCGGCGTACCCGCCCACCCAGAAGCGCATCAGTCGACGAGGTCGTGGCGCACGATGACGGCGTCACGGGCGGGGCCCACGCCGATCACCGAGATGCGCGTGCCGCTCATCTCCTCGAGGGCGAGCACGTACTCGCGGGCCGCAAGGGGCAGGTCTTCGAACGTGCGGGCGGTGGAGATGTCCTCGGTCCAGCCGGGGAAGTACTCGTAGACCGGCGTCGCGTGGTGGAAGTCGGTCTGGTTGACCGGCACCTCGTCGAAGCGCCTGCCGTCCACGTCGTAGGCGACGCACACCGGGATGCGCTCGATCCCGGTGAGGATGTCGAGCTTGGTGAGCACCAGGTCCGTGATGCCGTTGATGCGCGTCGCGTACCGGGTGACCGGGGCGTCGTACCAGCCGACGCGGCGCGGCCGGCCGGTCGTGGTGCCGAATTCGAAGCCCCGCGAGCGCAGGAAATCGCCCTGCTCGTCGAAGAGCTCGGTGGGGAACGGGCCGGACCCGACGCGGGTCGTGTACGCCTTCACGATCCCGACGATGCGGTCGAGCCGGTTCGGGCCGACGCCCGAACCCGTGGCCGCGCCGCCCGCCGTCGCCGACGAGGAGGTGACGAACGGATACGTTCCGTGGTCGACGTCCAGCATCGTGGCCTGGCCGCCTTCGAACACCACGACATCGCCCGCGTCGAGCGCGTCGGAGAGCAGCAGGCCGGTGTCGGCCACCATCGGCCGCAGCCGATCCGCGTAGGACAGCAGGTCGTCGACGATCTCGTCGACGGTGATGGCGCGGCGGTTGAACACCTTCACCAGGAGGTGGTTCTTCTGGTCGAGGGCGCCGTCCACCTTCTGCCGCAGGATGTTCTCGTCGAACAGGTCCTGCACCCGGATGCCGACGCGGTTGATCTTGTCCGCGTAGGCGGGACCGATCCCGCGCCCCGTGGTGCCGATCTGCCGCTTGCCGAGGAAGCGCTCGGTCACCTTGTCGAGGGTGCGGTGGTACTGCGTGATGATGTGCGCGTTGGCGCTGACCCGGAGGCGGGACGTGTCGAGGCCCCGGGCGTTGAGCGCCTCGATCTCGGCGAAGAGGACCTCGAGGTCGACGACGACGCCGTTGCCGATGACGGCGTTGACACCCGGGGAGAGGATGCCGCTGGGCAGCAGGTGCAGCGCGTACTTCTCATCGCCGATCACCACCGTGTGACCGGCGTTGTTGCCTCCGTTGAACTTCACCACCCAGTCGGTGCGTTCGCCCAGGAGGTCGGTGGCCTTGCCCTTCCCCTCGTCCCCCCATTGGACTCCGACGATCACGATGCCTGGCATGGAAGCTCCTCGCTTATTGCCGATCGGTACACCCCATCCTATCGACGCGCCCGATCGGCCCCCGATCGGCCGCGCGCGGAATAAAGCGGTGCGGCGTCCGATTGCGTCATATGACGCGCGTTTGGTGCGTCGCTCCCTCCTTCTCGAGAATTGCTGAGCCATGCCCTCCCCCGCCGATCACCACCGCTGGCGCGCCGAGCGCTTCGCCGCCGTCGCCGCACCGACCGGGAACCTCGCGCTGATCGAGACCCGCTGGACCGGGGAGCGCCCGGATCTCGAGGCCGCCCAGGCCGAGGCGGGACCGGGCCGGACGGTCACCCAGATCCAGCGCGCCACCTCCCCGGACGGGGACATCGAGTACGGGCTGCGCGTCTGGGATGCCGACTCCCCCGCCATCCGCGCATTCGACCGCATCGCCACGTACCCGTTCGATCCCGCATGGGTGCTGACCGGTCGCTTCGAGCCCATCGCCGCCGACCGCACGGTTCCCTTCGAGCACATCCGCGACAACGGCGGCACCCGCGACCTCGTCGTCCCGGGCGACGTGATCGTGGAGATCCAGGGCACCGAGTACACCGTCGCCGCCTTCGACGACGGCGGCGTGCTGCTGCTGGTGTTCGGCGACGAGACGAACGGCACGGAGACCTACGGCTCGGGCCGCTTCCTGTTCGTCGAGCGCGCCGAGGGCACCGGCTTCGGCGCGCCCGGACCGGTCGTTCTCGATTTCAACCGGGCGTTCGTGCCGCCGTGCGGGTTCTCCGCGCAGTACAACTGCCCGCTCCCCCCGGCCTCGAACCGCTTCCCGCTGCCGATCCGTGCCGGTGAGAAGAACGTGGTGTTCGTCGACGATTCCGACATCCACGCGCACTGAGCCCCACCAGGGGCTCCGGGAGAACCCAGGGGACACCGTGGCCGGACACCCGGCCCGCCACCGCCGCGCCGGGTGTCCGGCGCCGGCCGCCGGTTACGCTGATCCCATGCGTCGCCGCCTGCTCACCGTCCCCCTCGTCGCGCTCGCCCTCGTCGTCCTCGCCGGATGCTCGACCGGCGGTCCCGCCCCCGCGATATCGTCCCCGGAGGCGTCCGAGTCCGAGGCATCCGGGACCTGCAGCTACATCGTGGGCGGCCCGTCCGCCCGTGAGGTGACGCCCCCGCCCGCGGAGCCGACCCGCAGCGGCACCGTCGCCGCGACGCTCGCCACCAGCGCGGGTGACATCCCCCTGACTCTGGACGCCGACAGCGCCCCGTGCACGGTGGGGAGCTTCGTCGGGCTGTCGGAGCAGGGCTACTTCACCGACACCACGTGCCACCGCCTCACGACGTCGGGGATCTTCGTGCTGCAGTGCGGCGACCCGAGCGCCAACGGCAGGGGTGGTCCCGGGTACAGCTATGCGGACGAGCTCGACGGCTCCGAGACCTACCCGGCGGGCACCGTCGCGATGGCGAACGCCGGTCCCGACACCAACGGCTCGCAGTTCTTCCTCGTCTACGAGGACAGCGAGCTGCCGCCCGCGTACACGGTGTTCGGCACGATGGATGCCGCGGGCCTCGCCGTCGTGCGCGAGATCGCGGCCGCGGGAGCCGAGGGCGGCGCGGCCGACGGGCCGCCGGCGACCCCTGTGACGATCACCGGGGTCGCGATCGGCTGATCCGGCCCGGCATCCGGCCGATCCCGTCCCGCCGCGGTTCCGCCCGTCCCGCCGCGGCGAGGACATTCGCCCGGGCAGAGGACATTCCGGCGGTTTCCGTCCTCTTCTCGGCCGGTCCACCTCCGTTCGCATCGGGGCGCGTGCCCGGATGCGGGACCGGTCAGGGCACGGCCTACGCCCGCGCGCTCAGTAGGATTGAGGTATGTCCAAGGTCCTGCAGTCCCTTCCCGTCGGCGAGCGCGTCGGCATCGCCTTCTCGGGAGGGCTCGACACCTCCGTCGCCGTCGCGTGGATGCGCGACAAGGGCGCCGTCCCCTGCACCTACACGGGCGACCTCGGCCAGCCCGACGAAGACGACATCGAGTCGATCCCCGGCCGCGCGGCACAGTACGGCGCGGAGATCTCGCGACTCGTGGACTGCAAGGCCGCCCTCGTCGAGGAGGGCTTCGTCGCTCTCGCCTGCGGCGCGTTCCACATCCGCTCCGGCGGACGCACCTACTTCAACACGACGCCGCTCGGCCGCGCCGTGACCGGCACCCTCCTCGTGCGTGCGATGAAGGAGGACGGCGTCGACATCTGGGGCGACGGGTCCACCTACAAGGGCAACGACATCGAGCGGTTCTACCGTTACGGCCTGCTCGCGAACCCCGCGCTGCGCATCTACAAGCCGTGGCTCGACGCCGACTTCGTCACGGAGCTCGGCGGCCGCAAGGAGATGAGCGAGTGGCTCGTCGCGCACGGCTTCCCCTACCGGGACAGCGTCGAGAAGGCGTACTCCACCGACGCGAACATCTGGGGCGCGACGCACGAGGCCAAGACGCTCGAGCACCTGGACGTGTCGCTCGAGACCGTCGAGCCCATCATGGGCGTGCGCTTCTGGGACCCGGCGGTCGAGATCGCCACCGAGGACGTCTCGGTCCGCTTCGAGGGCGGTCGTCCGGTCGCCCTCAACGGGGTCGAGTACACCGACCCGGTGGCGCTGGTCTTCGAGGCGAACCGCATCGGCGGCCGCCACGGGCTCGGCATGAGCGACCAGATCGAGAACCGCATCATCGAGGCGAAGTCGCGCGGCATCTACGAGGCCCCCGGCATGGCGCTGCTGTTCATCGCCTACGAGCGCCTGGTCAACGCCATCCTGAACGAGGACACGCTCGCCACCTATCACGAGCAGGGCCGACGCCTCGGCCGCCTCATGTACGAGGGACGCTGGCTGGAGCCGCAGTCGCTCATGCTGCGCGAGTCCATCCAGAAGTGGGTCGGATCGACCATCACCGGCGAGGTCACCCTGCGGCTGCGCCGGGGCGAGGACTACTCGGTGCTCGACACGACGGCGCCGACGATGTCCTACTCCCCCGAGAAGCTCTCGATGGAGCGGGTCGGCGACGCCGCCTTCGGTCCCACCGACCGCATCGGGCAGCTCACGATGCGCAACCTCGACATCGCCGACTCCCGGGCCCGGCTCGAGCAGTACGCCGGGATGGGTCTCATCGGCGGCGCGACCGGCGAGCTCGTCGGCGAGCTGCGCCGGGGCGAGAGCCACGAGATCATCGAGAGCGCGACCCCGCTCTCCGCCGCGAACGAGGAGCTCGCCGAGGCGACGGATGCGGCCAGCGAGGCCGCCGCGTTCGACTCCGGCACCGACTGACCCGCCGCATCCCCGTCGCGCCGCTGTTCCGGTCGCCGGCGCCGTTCCGGTCGCCGACCCTGTGGCCGTGCCTGCACAACGGCGGAGATCGTCCGCGACACCCCGGTGCCCACCCATCCGGGCCGGGGTGTCGGGGTGGATCTCCGCCGTTGTGCACGGCTGACCCCGCGCACCACCATCCCGCACCACCACCGCACCACCGCTGACCCCGCGTACCGCCATCCCGCACCACCGCCGCACAACGGCGGAAGACAGCCGCGACACCCCGGCGCCGCGGCATCCGCGCCGGGGTGTCGGGGTGGATCTCCGCCGTTGTGCACGGCGGAAGGCCCGCGGGCCGGCGCATGGGGCCGCACCGGGCACGGGCGCCGGGCGTCAGCGCGGCTCGTCGCCGGTCTGGTAGACGTCCGGGATGCCGTCGCCGTCGGCGTCGACCGCCTCGGCCTCGGCGATGCGCCGGTACTGACGGTTCCTCACGATCAGGATGCTGGATGCCGCGAGGGCGGCGATGAGCGAGGCCAGCATGATGGCGATCTTGGCGTCGTCGTTGTGCGGGCTGCCGATGCCGAAGCTGAGCTCCGCGATGAGCAGCGAGACGGTGAAGCCGATGCCCGCCAGGACCCCCACCCCGGCCAGGTCGACCCATCGCAGTGAGGGGTCGAGTCGCGCGTGGGTGAAGGCGGTCACGAGCCTGGTCGCGAGGACGATCCCGATGGGCTTTCCCAGGACCAGCCCGGCGGCGACGCCGAGGGTGACCGGATCGGTCGCGGCGCGGACGACGCCGTCCCATCCCCCGATCGCGACACCGGCGGCGAAGAACGCGAACACCGGCACGGCGAACCCGGTCGACAGCGGACGGAACCGGTGCTCGAAGACCTCCGCGAGTCCCGACTGTTCCGCCTCGGCGGGGCTCGCACCCCGAGGCGGACGCACCGGGATGGTGAACGCCAACGCGACGCCGGCGATCGTGGCGTGGATCCCCGATGCGTGCAGGAAGCCCCATGCGACCAGTCCCAGCGGCAGCAGGATGAACCAGGCCGCCGAGGACTTGAGCCGGAAGAACCTCTGGTAGCGCTGGGCGATGAATCCGTACACCGCGATGACGAGCACGGCGAGCAGGAGCGCGACGAGGTTCAGGTCGCTCGTGTAGAAGATCGCGATGATGACGATGGCGATGAGATCGTCGACGACCGCGAGCGTCAGCAGGAAGATGCGCAGCGGACTCGGCAGATGCGACCCGACGAGAGCGAGCACGGCCACCGCGAAGGCGATGTCCGTGGCCGTGGGGATGGCCCATCCGCCGCGCAGACCCGGCTCCTGCCAGACGATCGCAGCGTAGATCGCCGCGGGGACGAGCACCCCGCCCACCGCTGCGGCGACGGGGACGACGGCCGTGCGGATATCCCGCAGGTCGCCCGCGATCACCTCGCGCTTGAGTTCGAGTCCGACGAGGAAGAAGAAGATCGCGAGCAGTCCGTCCGCGGCCCAGGCGCCGACGGACAGCTCGAGGTGCCACGGTTCGTATCCGAAGGTGAAGTCGCGCAAGGCGAAGTAGGAGTCTGCCGCGGGGGAATTGGCCCAGATGATCGCGATCACGGCGGCGGCCACCAGAACGGCGCCGCCGACGGATTCCCGGCGGAGCAGTGTCCCGATACGACGCGCCTCGGTATAGCTGCCACGGCGCGGGAAGACCGAGCCGGAGCGGGAACGAGTGCGGGGGGTGCGTGCAGCCACAGGTGACACCAATCGGAACGTTCGACGAAGGAGGATGTCGACCAGACTTCCCGACGCGCCACCACAAGCGTACCCAACGCGTTCGTCGGCAGGCCCGCGAGCGCGCGCTTTTCCGCGGCATCCGGTTCGCTGTGAGCAAGCCATAATGTGCACAGACGTGTGCATGTTAGCTCTACAATGGGACGCATGTCCGCCCTCCCCGCGCGCGCCCTCCGCCGTGACGCCGAACGCAACCGCGCGACGCTGTTGACCGCCGCCGAGCGCCTTCTGGGGCGCGACGCCCACGCATCGATGGAGGCCATCGCCCGCGAGGCGGGCCTCAGCCGTCGTGCCGTCTACGGCCACTTCGCCGACCGCGAGGCGCTGCTCGGCGAGCTCGTGCGGCTGGGCGCCGAGCGGTTCAACGCCATCGCCGCGGCCGTACCCGCGGATGACGGCGCCGGTGCGCCCATCGCCATCGCCCGCCTCACCGCTCGGCTGTGGGACGAGGCGGCGCAGGTGCAGGTGGCCGCGGCGATCGCCCTGGACGACGCACACGTCCAGCACACCGCCGCCGCCCTCGCCCCCCTGCGCCGACGGCTCCTCGACCTCGTCCTCGCCGGGCAGGAGGCGCGGTCCCTCCGCACGGACATCCCCGCCGGCACCCTCGCCCGGCTGATCGAGGAGACCGGCCGGATGATCATCATCCGGCTCGAGACCTCCTCCGCCGCCGCCGCCCGCCTCCTGGCCGTGCGCACCGTGCTCAGCGTCGCCGGACTGTCCTGGCGGGAGAGTGACGAGTTGCTGTCCGCCCACCCCGACCTGACCGGACCCGAATGATGCACGTCGACCTCTCCCATGTCACGAAGGGGCGGCGCGGGCAGGCCCTGCCCGCCACGTCCCTCTCCTACGCCTCCCGGGAGGCGCGCCTCGCGATCGCGGAGACCGAGCAGCGTCCCACCGTCCTCGGACTCATCGCGAGTGGACGGATGCAGCCGGACGCCGGCTCCGTGACGATCGACGGCGCCGCGAACGCCTCGGCGCTGCGACGGCGGGTCGCTCTCGTGGATGCGCCCCAGGTGTCCGAGCCGGCGCCGAACGTCACGGTCGGCACGGTCGTCGCGGAGGAGCTCATGTTCGCGGGGCGCCCCTCGAACCCGAAGGCCACGCGCGCCTGGCTCCGCGAGCACGGCCAGGCGGAGCACCTGCGCGTGCCGATCGCCGACGTCCGCCCTGCGGATCGGCTGCGGATGCTGCTCGAGCTCGCCGTCCTCCGGGACGGGGTGGAGGGCATCGTGCTGGTGTCCCCCGACCGGCACGGCGGCGATCCGCGGGTGTGGTGGGACCTCGCCGAGGAGTTCGCCGGGCGCGGGTACGCCGTGCTGGTGGTGGCGGGCGAAGCATCCGGGACGGTCCTGGCCGGACGCGCGACCCTCGCCCGACCCGCCGCTCCGCTCGTCTCGGATGCGGCGCAGGACGAGCCCGTGGAGGTGACGGCATGAAGATCCCGGCCATGATCCTGGCGGAACTGCGCCGTCTCACGTCGAGCCGGATGTCGGTACTCGCTCTCGCCGCTCTCATCTGCGTCCCGGTGCTCTACGGCGGTCTCTACCTGTGGGCGAACCAGGACCCGTACGCACGGCTGGACCAGGTGCCGGTCGCCCTCGTCGTGGAGGACAGCGGTGTCGACGAGTCCGGCGTCGTGACCAACTACGGCGATCGGGTCGCGGAGAGCCTCGTCGAGGACGGCGCGTTCGACTGGCAGCGGATGCCGGCTGCCGGCGCCGCTGCGGCCCTGGAGCAGGGAGCGGTGGATTTCACGGTCACGATCCCCACCGACTTCTCCGACGCGCTGGTCTCCCCGGCCGGCGATGAACCGCGCCAGGCCACGCTGGAACTCGCCACGAACGACGCCAACAACTACCTCGCCTCGACCATCGGCGCCCAGGCGATCGAACGCATCCGGTCCTCGGTGGCGAAGCTGGTCGGCGACCAGGCGGCGCTCCGCCTGCTGACCGCGCTGTCCGACGTCCGGGACAGCTTGCAGACGGCTGCCGACGGTGCCGGTGAGCTGACCTCCGGAGCGGTGGATGCCGTCTCCGGTGCGGGCCGCCTCGGGGACGGGGCGGGCCAGCTCGCCGACGGCACCGCCACCCTCGCCTCCGGCGCCGCGGATGCCGCATCCGGCGCCGCGCAGGTGGCCTCCGGGACCCGGCAGGTGGCCGACGGCACCGCCGCCCTGGACGGCTACGCCGACCGCGCCGCCGCCGCCGCGCAGAGCGCCGTCGACGCCCTTCCCGAGGTGCGCGCCGCCCTCGCCGACGAGATGGCCGCCCGCGGCCTCACCCCGGAGGAGATCGCCGACGTGCTCGCACAGCTCGATCCGCTGGGCACACGCATCACCTCGGCGAACGACTCCGTGCAGGCGGCGGTCGGGCAGGTCGACCGCCTGGCGGAGGGCGCCGCACAGGTCGCCGACGGCGCTGCGCAGCTGGCCGACGGCACCGCGCAGCTCGCGAGCGGTACGGAGGCGGCCGCATCCGCCAGCGGTCAGCTGCGGGACGGTGTGGGGACACTCGCGACCGGTCTGAGCGCACTGGCGGACGGAGCCGGAACCCTGCGCGATGGACTCGCGTCGGGGGTGACGCAGATCCCGGAGACGGACGAGTCGCTGCGCGAGCAGCAGGCGACGACCATCTCCGACCCCGTGCTGATCGAATCGAGCAAGGTCGCCGCCGCCGCCGACTACGGGGCAGGTCTCGCGCCGTTCTTCGCCGCCCTCGCCGGGTGGATCGGCATCTACGCGCTCTTCCTGATCGTGAAACCGGTGTCACGACGTGCGGTGACCGCCCTGCACTCCCCCGTGCGCATCACGCTCGCCGGGTGGCTGACACCGGGGCTCCTCGGCGGCGTCCAGATGGTGGCGCTGTTCGGCGTGCTCTCCATCGCTCTCGGCTTCACCTTCGCGAACCCGCTCGCCACTCTGGGGATCATGGTGCTCGCCGCGCTCACGTACGCAGCCATCATCCTGGCCCTGAACGTCTGGCTCGGGTCCGTGGGCCAGTTCCTCGGGCTCGTGCTGATGGTGCTGCAGCTCGTGACCGCGGGCGGAACGTTCCCTTGGCAGACCCTCCCGACACCGCTCACCGGGCTCCATCACATCCTGCCGATGGGTTTCGTGGTGGATGCGATGCGCCAGCTGATGTACGGCGGGGACCTCGGCCGGATCGCGGGCGATGCCGGGATCATGCTGATCTGGACGGCGGTCGCGCTCCTGCTCGCCGCCATCGGGGTCACACGGATGACGCACCGTCGAACGCTCCGCGACCTCGCCCCCAGCCTGATGAGCTGACGCGCCCCCGGCTTCCACCGTCCCGTCGGCCAGGGGTCTCCTTCCCCGCGAGACTGCATCGGCAGCACGAAACAGACGTAACCAGCCGCAGTCTCGTGCGTAGCGTGCTGTCTCGCGGGAGAAAGATTGCCGGTGACGCGGACTCAGCCGCCGGATGCGGGCGGTGTCCGCCGCGAATCGGCCAGCTCGTCCACGTACAGACCGGCCTCGTCCACCGTCCCGTTCCGGTACGACTGCCGCGCCACCATGTGAGCGGACAACGGGGCCGTCGCGAGCTGGACCAGAACGATCGGCACGAGGAAGGCGACCACGGGCCAGGAACGCGCGGACAGCGCGATGGCCAGGCAGATCAGGATCAGCCCGAGCACCTGCGGCTTCGTCGCGGCGTGCAGGCGGGTCGGCACGTCGTGGAAGCGCAGCAGGCCGATCGCGGCCGTCAGGCAGAGCAGGGCGCCGATCAGGATGAGGACGAGCACGGTGACGTCCAGCACCGCATCCCAGGGGCCGGTGACCTCCGCGATGGTCGAGTCGGAGGCGGCGGCGAGGACCGTGTTCCAGACGCGCATCAGTTCGATCCGTCCCTGCGTGCGACGAACCGGGCGATCGAGATCGACCCGAACACGCCGATGGCGGCGATGACCAGCAGCACCGGAAGGGTCGCGGTGTGTCCGTTGATCGCCATCTCGGCCCCCAGCACGCACATCAATTCGGTCAGCAGCACGTCCGAGGCGACCGCGCGGTCCAGGATGGACGGTCCGCGCACGATGCGCCAGACGGTGAGGATCGCGGCGACCGCGAAGATCACGTAGATCGCCATGAGAAGGACGTTCACGATGATGCCTCGCTCTCGGCCATGACCTGCGCGACCTGCACCCGCGAACCCAGGGCGCGCACGATCCGGCGCTCCCACTCCTGCACGCTTCGCCGCTGCGCCTCGACGTCCTCGTCCGACCGCACCCCGATGACATGCAGGTAGAGGATGCGGCGGTCGCGGTCGATGTCGATGATGAGCGACCCCGGGATGAGGGATGCGGTGACCGCGGTGTGCGAGAGGATCAGGTCGTCGTCCGTCCGCATCGGCACGGCGATGATGGCGGTTCCCGGATAGTGCTGGGGGTTGATGACCTGCCAGGCGACGGTGAGCGAACCGCGCACGAGCGCGACGCTGAACGTGGCGATGAAGACCAGTCCGTGCCAGAGATGCACCCGGCCGGACAGCTCCACCGGCGGCAGCTGGAAGACGCGGGTGACGAAGATCGCAGCGAGCAGCCCCGTCACGAACGCCACCACGGTGAACTGTCCCCACAGCAGCATCCACAGCGCGATCAGCCACACGAAGAAGGGCAGCTGCCGCCACACCTGCGTCCAGCGGGTCTTGCGGGTGGTCGGGCTCACGGTGCCACCTCCGCGGAGGGGGTGTCATCGAGCTGCGAGATGTGGACGGGCTGCAACAGGCCTTCGCCGATGCGGGCGCACATGTCGTAGAGGGGACCCGCGAACACCGTCAGCGCCAAAGTCACGGCGACCATGCCGGCGGTGGCGGCGGTCATCACCCGCGGGATCACGCGCCGCTCGGTCTGCACACCCGCGGCCGGCGAGTGGCCCAGGTACTCGACGCGGGCCTCGACCTCCGGCTCCTCGGTGCCGTCCTCGCGCCAGAAGCCGAGGTTCCATGCGCGCATGAGCGAGTACAGGGTGAGCAGCGAGGTGACGATCCCGCCGACGATGAGCACGATCATGAGCGGCGTGCCCACCTCGGCGGCGGCGTCGAACAGGGCGTACTTGCCGATGAAGCCGGAGAACGGCGGGAGGCCGCCCAGGTTGACTGCGGGGATGAAGTACAGCACCGCGATGATCGGCGCCGCGCGCATCAGCCCCTTCAGCTTGAGGATCGAGGTGGTCCCGGCGCGTCGCTCGATGAGCCCCACGGCGAGGAAGAGGGTCGTCTGCACCACGATGTGGTGGATCATGTAGTAGATCGTCGCCCCGATCGCGGCCGGCGTCGCGATGGCGAGCCCGAACACCATGTAGCCGATGTGGCTGACCAGGGTGAACGACAGGATGCGTTTCATCTCCGCCTGCGCGACCGCGCCCAGCACGCCGACGATCATCGTGGCGAGGGCGACGATCAGCAGGAGCGTGTTCACGTCGTTGTCGCGGAACAGCTGCGTCTCGGTGCGGATCATCGCGTAGACGCCGACCTTCGTCAGCAACCCGGCGAACACGGCCGTCACGGGCGCCGGGGCGGTCGGGTACGAGTCCGGCAGCCAGAACGAGAGCGGGAAGACCGCCGCCTTGATGCTGAAGGCGAGCAGCAGCATCAAGTGCAGGACGAGCTGCACGTCCTGCGGCAGCTCCGCCATCCGTTCAGCGATCTGCGCCATGTTCACCGTGCCGAGGGCGCCGTAGATCATCGCGATCGCCGCCAGGAACAGGATCGACGAGACGAGCGAGACGACGATGTAGACCACTCCGGCACGGATGCGGGGCGCCGTCCCGCCGAGGGTGATCAGCACGTAGGAGGCGACCAGGAGGATCTCGAACCCGACGTACAGGTTGAACAGGTCCCCCGCGATGAAGGCGTTGAAGATGCCGGCCGCGAGGATCAGGTACGAGGGGTGGAAGATCGAGACCGGCGTCTCGTCATCGCCGTCGGCGGCACCCTGTCCCACCGAGAACAGGAGGACGGCCAGCAGCACGATGCTCGAGATGAGTACGAGCAGTGCCGCGAGCCGGTCGACGTACAGGACGATCCCGAAGGGGATGGGCCACCCGCCTACCGCGACCGCCAGCGGGGTGCCGCTGTCGACGACCGTGAGCAGCACGGCCGCGATCACCATGACGGCGGTCAGCGTCGTGATCGACACGGCGACCTGGATGCGGCGGCGGCGGCCGAAGACGAGGGTCAGGGCCGCCCCGATCAGGGGCAGGGTGACCAGCAGCGGGACGAGGGCGCTCATCGCGTGCCTCCGTCCGGGTCGTCGTCGTCAGTGCGGGGCAGGTATCCCCGGTCAACCGGGGCGTCCTCGCGGAGTCCGGGCACGTCGCGGCTGCCGAGGACCGTGATGGGCAGGCTCGCCACATCCACGAAGTCCGTCGTCGCGTCGTCGTCCTCCTCGGTGATCTCCTCGTCCATCTCCTCGTCGGCCTCCGCGCTGCGCCGGCGCACGGCCACATCCACGACGTCGTCCTCGACCGTGTCCGCCTGGCCGAGCTGCCAAGAGCGGTAGATGAGGGCGAGGAGGAAGGCCGAGACGGCGAACGTGATCACGATGGCGGTCAGGGTGAGTGCCTGCGGCAGCGGGTCCGAGAACGTCTCGGCATCCGCGCCCTCCTGGAAGAACGGCGCGTCGCCGGGCGCGCCGATCATGATCAGCAGGAGGAGGTTCGCCGCGTTCCCGAGCAGCAGGAACCCGATCAGGACACGGGTGAGGCTGCGCTCGAGCATGGCGTAGACACCGCACGCGAAGAGCACGGCCATGATGATGATGAGCACGAGGGAGACGTTCATCGCACGATCACCCCCCGGTCGCGCAGCACTTTGGTCTGCCGGTCGACCTCGGCGCCGAGGCTGCGGAGGACATCGAGCACGAGTCCGATGACGACCAGGTACACGCCCACGTCGAAGATCGCCGACGTCACGAACTCGACGTGGCCGAGCACCGGGATCTCCGCTTCGAAGAAGGTGCTGGTCAGGGGCGCGGCGCCGAAGAACAGCGGGACGACGGCGCTTCCCACCGCGATCAGCATCCCCGCGCCGAGGAGGCGACCGGCATCCGTGGGCGCCGCCGCGCCGAGCTCGTACGGACCGCCCGCCACGTATCGCATGACGAGCGCCATCCCGGCGATGAGACCGCCGGCGAAGCCACCGCCGGGCAGGTTGTGCCCGGCGAACAGGACGTAGAGCGACACGATGATGATCGTGTGGAAGAGGATGCGGACGACGACCTCGAGGAGGATGGAGCGGTCCTCGGCGCGGACGCGCTGTCCGCCGACGAGCCAGGCGCGACGACCGGTGACCCCGGCGCCCTGCGGCTGCAGGCCCTCGGACGTCTCGAGCAGCGGGCGCCGCGCGGGCATGGTCTGCAGCGGTCGGGTGAGGTCGGAGAGCGTGTCGGATCGGTGCGTGACGAACACCAGTGAGGCGACGCCGGTCGCGGCGAGGATCAGCACCGACAGCTCCCCCATCGTGTCCCACCCGCGCAGGTCCACGAGTGCGACGTTGACGACGTTGCGTCCATGCCCCAGTTCGTATGCGAGGTCGGGGAACCGGAGCGAGATCGGCTCGGCGACGCGGGCACCGGTGGCGACGATGGCCACGAGTGCCATCGTGAGCCCGACCGCGGCGGCGAGGACGGCGCGTGCGATGGGCGCGACGGAGTCGTTGTGGTCCCCCATCCGAGCCGGGATGCGGCGCAGCACGAGGGCGAAGGCGACGAGCGTCACCGTCTCGACGAGGATCTGCGTCAGGGCGAGGTCGGGGGCGCCGCTCGTGGCGAACAGCAGCACCATCCCGAGTCCGGTCACCGAGACGAGGACGACCCCGGTGTAGCGCTTCTGCGCCCGCACGGCGATCAGCCCCGCCACGATCATCACCGGCGCGGCGAACACCTGCACGGGCGACTGCCAGAGCTCCAGCTCCACCTGCCACTGCGAACCGCTCAGCAGGGCGGTTCCCTGGGCGGCGACGAAGACGACGAAGATCGTTCCCACGTAGACGGGCAGCGATCCCCGCTGGGTGAAACCCGTCACCCAGACCGACACCCGGGCGATACCGCGCAGCACGCCGTTGTAGACGTCCGCCGCAGTGAACGGGAGCACCCTCCGGCGCGCCGACCAGCGCACGCGCAGGGCGAGGAAGAACACGAGCGCGCCGAGCAGCACGGAGCCGACCGACAGGAAGAGCGCGGTCTCCCATCCGTGCCAGAGCGCCAGGTGAGCGGTGTACTCGCTCACCTGCGGCGCGGTGTCCGCGTATCCGGCGAAGGCCGTGTCGAGCGCGGGGGCGGCAAAGCCGCCGACGACCGTCAGGCCGGAAAGGATGACGGGCGCGGCGAGGAAGCCCACCGGCGGGTCGGGCCATTCGGTGCGCGGCAGCGCGGCGCCGGATGCGTCCCGCTTGGTCCAGAACGCGCCCCACACGAAGCGGATGCCGTAGGCCATCGTGAGCACCGACCCGATGAGCACCCCGATGAGGGCCACGAGAGCCCACGGCGACGGGTCCTCGAGGAAGGCGGCGAGCACGGTCTCCTTGGCCACGAAGCCGAGCGTCGGGATGATCCCCGCCATGGAGCACACCGCGATGATCGAGAAGACCGCGAGCGTCGGGGCCTGCCGGCCCACGCCGGACAACTCGGTGATGTCGCGTGTGGAGAGCTGGCGGTCGATGACGCCGACCACGAGGAAGAGCGCGGACTTGAAGAGGGCGTGGCTCACCAGGAGGGCGAGACCGCCGAGGGCGGCGTCCCGCGTACCGAACCCGAGCACGATCGTGAGGAAACCGAGCTGGCTGACGGTGCCGAACGCGAGGATGCGCTTCAGGTCGTTCTCACGGAGGGCCTGGATGCCGCCGAGCAGCATCGTGAACACACCGAGCGAGACGACGATGGGACGCCACGGCTCGGCGATCGCGTACACCGGGGCGAACCTGGCGATGAGATAGATGCCCGCCTTCACCATGGCGGCGGCGTGCAGGTAAGCGCTGACCGGGGTCGGCGCGGCCATGGCGCCGGGCAGCCAGAAGTGGAAGGGGAAGATCGCGGACTTGCTGAGGGCGCCGACCAGCAGCATCACGAGGGCGGCGTTGACGACCGGACCCGTGGGTGCCTCGGCGAGGATGCCGGACAGGCTCGAGGTGCCGGCCTCGACCACCAGCAGCACGACGCCGATGAGCATGACGAGCCCGCCGAGCGTGGTCACCAAGAGAGCCTGCAGGGCCGCGCGCCGGCTGGCACCACGGACGTGGTAGTACCCGATGAGCAGGTACGACAGCACGCTCGTGACCTCCCAGAACATCACCAGCACGACGAGGTCGTCGGTCAGCACGAGCCCGTACATGGCGCCCGCGAAGGCCAGGAGGACGGCGGAGAACTGTCCGAGCCCCGAATGCTTCCCCTCGAAGTACCACCGGCAGTAGAGCATCACGAGCGCGCCCACGCCGGTCACGATGAGGGTGAGGACCCAGCTGAGGACGTCCATCCGCATGGACAGCGCGATCCCGAGGCTGGGGATCCACTCGTATGTCTCGAAGGGAATGTCTCCGCCGAGGACCTGTGGGGTGAGCCAGACGGTGTATCCGAACGCCCCGATCGGCAGCACCGCCGCCGCGTAGAAGGCACGCGCGCCGATCCGGCGCACCAGCCAGGGCAGCAGCAGGGGCAGAATCCCGAATGCAGCGAGGATCACCAGCATTGCGGCCTCCTCGGGGTCGTCGGCCTCCGGAGGACGGGAGGACTCAGGCGATCGGGGTGTCCGCTTTATTCTAAACGGACGATGCGGGCTCCCCGCGCGAAATCGGCGCCGGCCCCGTCGTATTCCCCGGTCGGAACGCAGAAGAAAGCAGCATCGACTCCGGCTGGCCACCGGCCAGCATCGCCGAGATCGCGGCTCCGGCCGCCCGCCCCTTCTCCGCCGCCGGCTGCACCATCGTCGTGAGTGTGAGCGGCGCGACACCGTCCACCCAGACGCCGTCGAAGCCGGTGACGGACACGTCGTCCGGCACGACCATGCCGGCATCCTGCACCGCCCGGATGACCCCGACGGCCAGCAGATCGCTCTGGGCGAGGATCGCGGTCGGGCGCGGACCGGGACCGGCCAGCACGGCCTCTGCGGCGGCGTAGCCCTGGTCGATCGAACTCGCCCCGGCGGCGAACGCGGGGGCGTCCGGGAACACGTCCCGGGCACCGGCCAGGCGGTCGCGCGTGACGTCCACGGCGATCGGGGCCCCGTCGGCGATCCATCCCGCGTGGGCGGGCACGGATGCCTGCAGCGTCACGAGGGCGACACGCTCGTGGCCGAGATCCCGGACGTGCCGGGCGATCACCGCCTGCGCCTCGCGGTTGTCCAGGCGGATCTGCGGGACCCCCTCCCCCGCATCCCCTTCGATCACGACGACCGGGATGCCGCGGGCGCGGATCGCGTCCAGGGAATCGGCCAGCCGGCCGCTGCAGCCGACGAGCACGAAGGCGTCGGCCGGCGCGGACCGCAGGCTGGGCTCGCCGCCGTCGGCGCCGTCCCGCAGGAGCAGGAGCCCCGCATCCTGCTCCGCCATCCCCTCGGCGAGGCCGTCCAGCATCACGGTGGTCACCGGATCGCGGAAGGCGTTCTGCAGCCGGTCCCCGATGACCACGCCGACGATGCCGGAACGTCCGCGGCGCAACGACGCCGCGCGCGGATCCGGGCCGGTGTAGCCGAGCTGCTTCGCCGCGGCCACGACCCGTTCGCGCGTCGCGTCGGACACCGGGGTCTTGCCGCTGAACACCACCGACGCGGTCGACGCGGCGACCCCGGCCAGCCGGGCGACGTCGGCGATCGTTGCTCGGCGCACGTTCATGGTGACTCGATGCTAGCCCGTCCCGCGCGCCGGTATCGAATCGATTCGGTATGGTGATCGGATGGAAACGGTCCTCACTCGCTCCCAGTTCGTGCGCTGGCGCACCGCGATCTTCGCCATCTTCCTGGTCAGCGGGCTGAGCATCGCCACCTGGGCCTCGCGGGTGCCCGCGATCAAGGCCGCCCTGGGGATCGACAACGTGCAGATCGGCGGCGTGCTGCTGGTGGGCGGGCTGGCCTCGATCCTCGGACTCTCGGTGAGCTCGGTCATCGTGGCGCGCTTCGGCGCCCGCCGCGGCATGCTCACGCTGATGCTGGTGTTCGCTGCCGGCCTCGCCGTGATCGGCCTCGGGACCGACATCGCCGGGTCCGTCCCGCTGGTGGTCCTCGGGCTGGTCATGTGGGGCTTCGGCAACGGTGCGCTGGACGTGATGATGAACGTCGAGGGCGCCGCGATCGAGACGGAGTCCGGCCGTACGCTGCTGCCGTTGTTCCACGCGTTCTTCAGCGCCGGCACGGTCGTCGGCGCGGGGCTGGGAGTACTGCTCATCTCCCTGGGATCGAACGTCTTCGTCCACCTCTCCATCGTCGCGGCGGTGATCGCCGTGGTCGCGTGCGTGAGCATCGCGAACGTCCCCGACCGCGCACAGGCGGGCGATCCCGCCGCCGCGGAACCGGCGGGCTGGAAGGCGCGCCTGGGCGTCACGCTGTCCGCGTGGCGCGAGCCGCGCACCTACGCGCTCGGCGTCGTGATGCTGGGGATGGCGTTCGCCGAGGGCGGCGCCAACGACTGGCTCGCGCTCGGCGTCGTGGAAGGCCACGGCGCGCCCCAGGAGATGGGCGCGCTGGGTCTCGCCGTCTTCTCCGTGAGCATGACGGTCGTGCGGGTCTTCGGCGGGCCCCTCGTGGACCGATTCGGGCGGGTGGCCGTCCTGCGCGTTCTGTCCGTAGCCGCGGTCGCGGGACTCCTGCTGTTCATCCTCGCGCCGACGACGCCGCTCGTCTTCGTCGGTGCGGCGCTGTGGGGCGTCGGGGCATCGCTCGGGTTCCCGCTCGGTATGTCCGCGGCCGGTGACGACCCCGCCCGTGCGGCCGCCCGGGTCAGCGCCGCAGCGACCATCGGCTACGTCGCCTTCCTCGCCGGTCCGCCGCTGCTCGGCGTCATCAGCGAGCAGATCGGCCTGCTCAACACGCTGTACATCCTCGTCGTCCTGGTCGCCGCATCCGGGTTCGCCTCTCCTGCCGCCCGACCGCTCCCCGGGGCGACCGTCGGTTCCGGACAGCACTGACCGGGGATCCCCTCCGACGCGCCGGACGGGCGCGGGCCGCGGGTAGGCTCTTCGGGTGCGCCTCGTCATCGCCCGCTGCTCCGTGGATTACACCGGTCGCCTCAACGCGCACCTGCCCCTCGCGACCCGCCTGCTCGTCCACAAGGGCGACGGCAGTCTCCTGGTGCATTCCGACGGGGGCTCGTACAAGCCCCTGAACTGGATGAGTCCGCCCTGCCGGCTGGTCACCGAGGTGCCGGATGAGGATTCCGCGAGCGCCGGCGTGATCGAGCAGTGGCGGGTCACCCACGCCAAGACCGGCGACGCGCTGCTGGTGCGCATCTACGAGGTGCTGCACGACTCCGCGCACGAGCTGGGCGTCGATCCGGGACTGCAGAAGGACGGCGTGGAAGCGGACCTGCAGCGCCTGCTCGCCGAGCAGGTGGAGGTCATCGGCGAGGACCTCACCCTGGTACGGCGCGAGTTCCCCACGGCGATCGGTCCCGTCGACCTGCTCCTGCGCGACCCCGCCGGCGGCACGGTCGCCGTCGAGGTCAAGCGCCGCGGCGACATCGACGGCGTCGAGCAGCTCACCCGTTACCTGGAACTGCTCGGTCGTGACCCGCACCTCGCTCCGGTGCGCGGCGTGTTCGCCGCGCAGGAGATCAAGCCGCAGGCGCGGGTGCTCGCCACCGACCGCGGTATCCATTGCGTGACCCTCGACTACGAGGGCATGAAGGGCATCGAATCGGGCGTTCCGCGCCTGTTCTGACGACACCCGACCCCGCTCGCGGCGCCGGCGTGCTCACAGCCCGAGCACCCAGGTCGCGACGAGGAAATACAGGATCAGGCTCGTCGCGTCGCAGAACGTCGAGATGAACGGCGTGCTGAACACCGCCGGATCGGCGCGCACGGCCCGGGCCAGCATCGGCATCACCCCGCCCACGCAGGCGGCGAGGGTGCAGATCGCGAACAGGGTGATCCCGATGACGAGGCCGAACCGGATGCCGAACACGAGTCCGGCCAGCACCAGCCCCAGCATCCCGAGCAGCCCGCCCAGGATGGCGCCCACCCGCACCTCCCGCCACGCGACCCGGAGCACGTCCCGAGCGGCCACCTCCCCCATCGCGAGGGCGCGCGTGACGGTCGTGGCGGCCTGCGCCCCGGTGTTCCCCGCCGTTCCGGTGAGCAACGGGACGAACAGCGCGAGCGTGACCACCTCCTCGAGTGTCGCCTCGAAGAAGCCGAGAACTTGCACGGTGAGCAGCGCCGAGATGGCCAGCACGAGCAACCACAGGACACGCGACCGCACGATCCCGAGCACGCTCGTGGACAGGTACGGGCGACGCAGCGGCTCGGAGGCCCCTTGCCGGGCGGCGTCCTCGTCCTCGGCGTCCTCCAGGATCCGGGCGGCGTCGTCCACCGTCAGCAGACCCACCAGCCGACTCTCGCTGTCGACGACGGGGACCGCCAGGAGCCGGGAATCGACGACCCTGCGCGCCGCGACCTCGGCATCCTCCGTCGCCTGCACGACCCGCGCCTCGCCCATGACGTCCTCGACCCGGGCGTCCGAGCGCCCCATCACGAGCTCGCGCAGTTCCACGACCCCCTGAACCCGTCGCGCTCCGTCCGTGACGGGGAGGATGTAGACCGTCTCGGCCTCCGCGTTGCGGTGACGGACATGGCTGAGCGCATCGCCCAGGGTGAGTTGCGGTTGCAGCCGGACGAACTCCGTGCTCATGTAGCGGCCGATGCTGGATCTCGGATACCCGAGGATCGGTGCCGTGAGCTCGCGTTCACGGGGCGACAGGCCGCGCATGAGCTTCTGCGCGACCCCCGCGGGGAGCTCGTCGACCAGCTGAGCACGATCGTCCGGGTCCAGCTGCTCGAAGACGCGCGCGACGTCCTCGTCGCGCAGGCCCTGGAACAACTCGATACGCATGCCCGGGTCGAGCAGCTCGAACACCTCCAGCGCCGCGTCCCGGCCGAGCAGCCGGTACAGCACCGCTCGATCCGCGGCCCCCTCCCGCTCGAGCAGGCGCATGATCACGGAGGCGTCCTGCGCGGCGAGCAGCCCGCTGAGCGCGGGGAGATCCCGTGATTTCAAGGCGGCCGCCACGTCGCGCTGCAGTCCGATCAGAACCTCGTCCATGCCTCCGCATCCTTCCAGACCGACGCGGCGACGGCGGGGCGCCCGTCCGTGCGCTCGGCGGTCCCCGGTCCGCTCGGGCCCGGATAGCGTAGGAGCATGACCGCCCGCTCCCCCTTCACCTGCATCCTCTGGGATGTGGACGGCACCCTCGTGGACGCATCCGACGGCATCCTGCGACGGCTGTCCGTCACGCTCGCCCACTACGGACTGCCCGCGCCGACCCGCCCCGAACTCGTGCACTGGATCGGTCCGCCGCTGTACGACTCCTTCCAGCACCACGCGAAGATGACCGCGGAGGGCGCGGCTGAGGCCGTCGCCTTCTACCGCGACCTGGGCCGGGCCGACGGCTACACGAAGGACGCCCGGCTCTACCCCGGAATGGCAGAGCTGGTGCACGAGCTCGCGGCGGCAGGCGTGCCGCAGGGCACGGCCAGCTCCAAGCCCGAGGTACAGGTGGTGGCACTGATGGAGTTCTTCGGTCTCACCGAAGAACTCGTCGCCATCACCGGGGCCACCCCGGATGAGAAGACGCTCGCCTCCAAGGCGGACATCGTGGCCGAGGCCCTGCGGCGGATGGAGGCCGCCGGCGTGGACGTGTCCCGCCCGGTGCTCATCGGCGACCGCCACCACGACGTCGACGGCGGGGCCGCCCACGGCGTCCCGGTGATCTTCGTCCGGTGGGGGTTCAGCTGGCCGCACGAGTCGGAGGGTGCCCAGGCCGTCGTGGACGACGTCGCGGCGCTGCGGTCCCTGCTGCTGGTGGACGAACCGACCGCTTGACCTCCGCGGGAGCGCTCCTCCCCCGCCGATAGGGTGAGCGCATGACGACGGACACCGCTGCCCGCCCCGCTGCCCTGCGGTTCCTGCAACGCATTCCCGCGACGCTCGCCGTCGTCGTCCTCCTGCTCGCCGTCGGGGTCCTCTCCGGGGGGCTCTGGGCGTCGTTCGCCGACAGCACGGGCCTGCAGACATGGGGCTACGGCCTGCCCGCTTTGGAGCAGGGCCGCTGGTGGACCCCGCTGACCGGGACGTTCCTCGTCGCCCATACCTGGGTCTATCCCCTCGTGCTCGCCACCTTCGCGGGGATGGCGTACCTCGAGTACCGGCGCGGATCCCTGGTCGCCCTCGCGTACTTCTTCGGCGGGCAGCTCTTCGCCGTACTGGGAGCCGCCCTGCTCCTCTGGGCACTCTCCCCGCTCGGCTGGAACTGGGCGCTCACGCAGGGCGCCGCGCTGGACGTCGGGCCGTCGGGAGGCAGCTTCGCGTGCCTCGCCGCCGCCATCAGCCTGTTCGTCCCGCCGTGGCGGGTGCGCGCGTGGCTGGTGCTGCTGGCCTACGTCTTCGTGACCATGGTCTTCTGGGGGACGCTGGACGACATCGAGCACCTGCTCGCCGTCGTCCTCGTCGTCTTCGTGGATCGCACCCTTCGCGTGCAGCGCACGACGCTGCGCGAGCAGCGTCTCGTCGCGTTCGTCTCGCTCGTCGTACTGGGCGTCCTCGAGATCATCGTGCTCCTGGTGCCGACGGACGGGCCGTTCGGGGTCAGCAGTCCGGCATCCGGATCCTTCGCCGACATCGCCGTGGACGTGGTCGTGATCGCCCTCATCGCGAACGGTCTGCGCCGTGGCCGCCGCTGGTCGTGGATCCTCGCCGTGCTGCTGTGCGTGCTCAACCTCCTCACCACAGTCGTCGTGGTGGTGCTGCTCGCCACCGTCGGGTGGACCGAGGTGCATGAGGCGATCGACGGCGACCCCTCGCTCACGCTCGCCACCGGCGCCACCTGGATCTTCCTCCTGCTGTACCTGATCGGGGTCCGCAGCGCCTTCCGCGCGCACCGTGGTGCGGACATCGGCGTCCCGCCCCGCCCGACGGTCGACGACGTGAAGGAGGAGCTGCACGCCCACGGCGGCGGCACGCTCTCCTGGATGACGACGTGGGAGGGGAACCGGTACGCGCGCACCTCGCGCGGGATCGTCGCCTACCAGAACCGAGCCGGGGTGGCCATCGCCCTCGCCGACCCGCTCGGCGCCGAGTCCGGGCGCCCGGACTCGGTACGGGAGTTCATCGACGATGCCGAGCGTGCCGGGCTCATCCCGTGCTTCTTCAGCTGCAACGAGGCGACGAGAGCGGCCGTGCCGCCGACCTGGCGCAGCCTCATCGTCGCCGATGACACGATCGTGGACCTCCCGGGACTCGCGTTCACCGGGAAGGCGTGGAACTCGGTGCGTTCCTCGTTCAACCGCGCCGAGCGCGAGCAGATGACCTTCCGGATGAGCCGGGTGAAGGAGGAGAGCTGGGGGGTCCGTCAGCAGCTCCGGGCCATCTCGGAGAGCTGGGTGGGAGACAAGGGCCTGCCGGAGATGGGGTTCACCCTCGGCACACTCGTCGAGGCCGAGGATCCGGAGGTGCGCCTGGCGCTGGCGATCGCCCCGAACGGGGACGTCGACGGCTTCCTCTCCTGGCTGCCGGTCTACGGTCCGACCGGGAGCATCCACGGCTGGACGCTCGATCTGATGCGTCGTCGGGATGGCGGGTTCCCGCCGGTCATGGAGTACCTGATCGGTTCGTCCGCGAAGCTCTTCTCCGAGGAGGGCGCACAGATCATGTCGCTCTCCGGTGCCCCGCTGACGCACGACTACCCGCCCGGAGCCGGCGTCATCGCCGAGCTGAGCGCGAAGCTGGCCGACGCACTGGAACCGGTATACGGGTTCCAGTCCCTGCACCGCTTCAAGGAGAAGTTCCACCCGCGGTACGAGACCATGTACCTCCTCTACCGCGATGAGAGCGACCTGGCGCGGATCGGACTCGGGCTCACCCGGGCGTTCCTGCCCACCGCGACGCTGCGGCAGTTCGCGGATGCGGGGTTGGAACTGGTCAGGGGCGGCTGACGCAGACGCAAGGAAGGGGTGGGATGCCGAAGCATCCCACCCCTTCCTTGATCGTTTCAGACCGCGCGGATGCTGGCGGCCTGCAGACCCTTGGGACCCTGTTCGACCTCGAACTCGACGCGCTGGTTCTCTTCCAGCGAGCGGTATCCGTTGCCCTCGATCGCGCTGAAGTGCGCGAAGACGTCAGCGCCGCCCTCGTCCGGAGCGATGAAGCCGAAGCCCTTCTCCGAGTTGAACCACTTGACCGTACCCTGCGTGCTCATGCAATGCCTTCTTGTGCTGCCCGGCACCGTGTGCGCCGGAATTGCCCCTTACCGTACCGGCCGGAAGCCCCTGGGGCGAGGGGTAGACAGATGGTGACCGAAACGTTGCAGAGAAGGAGACGCCACGAACCATTCGACGCCCGGGCCGAGCAGAGCTCACAGGCCCGGGCGTCGACGGATCCCCCCGGATATGCCGCGCAGAGCGCGACAGCGATCACTCTACTGGCTCGGGCGCGTCGCCGGGAGAGGATTTCGCCCGGATTCCGCGAAATCACCCGAAGTCCACCCGCTCGGCGGGGGAAAAGAGAAGCCCCCTCCAGCTGGGGGGAGCGGAGGGGGCGCAAATCCCGGCACTGGGGGAATGACGGAATTGCAATTACTAGGATACGCTCCCTTGCCGCCCGCGGAGACCGCACGCAGCCGACACAGGACGAACACTCAGGTTCATCCCGGCCAGGGCGATCCGCGGCGCGGGCACGGCCTCGATCACTCCGGGCGGACCCGGCCGCCCCGGCCCCGCTCCACCCGCTGGCGGAGGTGGGACGATGTACCGGTGCGCATCGCGATAACAGGATCATCCGGCAAGCTCGGCACCGTGGTGGCCCGCGAGCTACGGGCGAACGGGTATGACGTCATCGGGCTCGACATCGCCGGCGAACGCGGACCCGGTTTCGTGCAGGTGGACCTGACCGATTACGGGCAGGTCATCGATGCGCTCGGCGGTGTCGGAGACCGCCACGACGGCATCGACGCCGTCGTCCACCTCGGGGCCATCCCCGCCCCCGGCATCCGCAGCGACATCGCGACCTTCCACAACAACATGACCGCGACCTTCAATGTGTTCTGGGCCGCGGTCAGGCTCGGGATCCGTCGCATCGTGTACGCGTCCAGCGAGACGGTCCTCGGCCTGCCGTTCGACGTGCCGCCGCCGTATGTCCCGGTCGACGAGGAGTACGCGCCGCGTCCGGAGTCCGTGTACTCCCTGGTGAAGACGCTGGAGGAGAGGCTGGCGGTCGAACTCGTCCGCTGGCACCCTGACCTCTCGCTCACCGCCCTCCGGTTCTCGAACGTCATGAACCCCGAGGACTACGCCGCGTTCCCCTCCTTCGACGCGAACGCGTACGCGCGGAAATGGAACCTGTGGGGGTACATCGACGCGCGGGACGGTGCCCAGGCCGTGCAGCGCGCACTCGAGGTCGCCCCGCCCGGATTCGATCAGTTCATCATCGCGGCCGCGGACACCGTGATGTCCCGGCCGAACAAGGAGCTCCTCGCCGAGGTGTTCCCCGACGTGCCGATCGCCCGCGAGTTCGCGGAGCACGAGACGCTACTGTCCATCGCGAAGGCACGACGCCTGCTCGGCTACGAGCCCCGGCACTCCTGGCGCGACGCCGGCTGACGAAGACGGGCCCGTCAGTTCAGCGCCGAGGACGTCACAGAGCTCCGGGGCTACCTCGCCGACTGGGAGGCCGCCTCGCAGGTGAGGGATGGAGCGCCCGGGCCGTCGGCGCCTCGTCAACGCCACCTCGGAGGTGGGGCCTCTCCTGAGATCCTGCGAGATGGCTCAACGTACAGAACCTTCACGCAGGTGGGCACGGCGAAGATTCCGAGCACGGTTCCCGATTGGGAGGCGGTGGTGACGCACGTCTACAGCTCGTGCTGTTGCACAGATCGTTGCATGACCCCGAAAACGAAATAACCCCGACCAGTAAATCCCTGGTCGGGGTTATTTCGTCGCTGTGCGCGAGGGGGGAGTTGAACCCCCACGCCCTTTCGGGCACTGGCACCTGAAGCCAGCGCGTCTGCCTATTCCGCCACTCGCGCGAGTCGCTTTTCCGGGGAATCGCGAACTCAACTTCCCGATCGTACCACGCCGGATCGGGTCTCCTGAGCCGCGGGAAACCGGCGTCGGGGACCTGATCCAGCACATGCTCACGTCCTGACGCGTCCGTGCAACTACGATGGTCCCACCCGGTCTGCCTGCCTGAGGAGTCGTGTGGGACTACTTGACAGCTTCGAGAGAGGTCTGGAGCGCGCCGTCAACGGTGCGTTCGCCAAGACCTTCCGTAGCGGCATCCAGCCTGTGGACATCGCGTCCGCCCTCCGCAGCGAGCTCGACGCGAAGGCGGCGGTCGTCTCGCGCGACCGCATCCTGACGCCCAACACCTTCACCGTGTTCCTGTCCCCGACGGACGACGAGAAGATGCGCGCCATCGGACGCACCCTCACCGACGAGCTCGACGCCCTCGTCACCAAGCACGCCCGCGCACAGGGATACTCCCTGGCCGGGCCGTTGTCGATCACGCTGGCACGCGACGAGCGGTTGTCGACCGGCCAGTTGCGCGTGGAGTCGCAGACTGCGTCCGGGCAGGTCAGCTGGCGCGCGGTCGTCGAGATCAAGGGCACCCGGCATCCGCTGGTCGCCGCGCGCACCGTGATCGGACGCGGCAGCGACGCGGACATCACCATCGCCGACTCCGGGACCAGCCGCAAGCACGTCGAGATCCTGTGGGACGGCGAGCGGGCCATGGTGCGTGATCTGGGGTCGACCAACGGCACGAAGCTCAACGGGCGCAAGATCTCCGAGGCACCCCTGCCGCCGGACGCGACCGTCACGATCGGCCGCACGGACATCGTGTTCCGCATCGTCGCGCAGTCCTCCGGCGCTCCGCGCCCGCCCCGCTCGGACGACGCCACCCGGGCCTTCACCGTGGGTGACCTCGACAGCTGGGGAGGATCGTCCTCGTGAGTGAACTGACACTCCTCCTGCTGCAGATCGGGTTCCTGGTCCTGCTCTGGTTCTTCGTGTTCGCCGTCGTGTACTCGCTGCGCGCGGACCTGTTCGGGGTGCGGGTACGCAAGCTCCCGGAACCCGCCGCCGCCGGAGCCGCACCCACTGCCGCGCCCGCCGCCGCGCCCCGCACCACGAAGCCGGCGACGAAGAAGAGCAAGGGCGGGAAGGCGACCACCGACACGGTCTCCCGCATCGTCATCACGAGCGGCCCGAAGGCGGGCCTCGTGCTGCCCCTGGGCACCGAACCGCTGACGATCGGGCGCTCCAGCGAATCCGGCCTCGTCATCCGCGACGACTACACCTCCTCCCACCACGCCCGCCTCATGCTGTGGGGCGACCAGTGGATGATCCAGGACCTGGACTCGACCAACGGCACCTGGCACAACGGGGAACGCGTGGTCTCACCGGTGCCGGTCCTGGTCGGCGCACCGATCAAGGTCGGCGCGACGACCTTCGAGTTGCAGGACTGAGTCCCGGACATGGTCTTCCAAGGATCGAGCGCGGCGCTTTCGCACACCGGGAAGGTCCGGTCCAACAACCAGGACTCCGGGTACGCCGGGTCGAACCTGTTCGTCGTCGCCGACGGGATGGGCGGGCATGCCGGCGGTGACGTCGCCTCGAGCATCGCCGTCTCCCGCCTGGCCGAACTCGACCGCCCCTTCGCCGACACGGCGGATGCCGAACGCGCCCTGCAGCGGGCCATCACCGAGACCGCGACGGACCTGATCGACACGGTGCGCACCCGCCCCGAGCTCGCCGGCATGGGCACGACCGTGAGCGCGCTGCTCATGGTCGACGACTACGCGGTGATCGCGCACATCGGCGACTCGAGGATCTACCTCTTCCGTGACGGTGCGTTGACGCAGATCACGACCGACCACACGTTCGTGCAGCGTCTCGTCGACTCCGGCCGGATCACCCCGGAGGAGGCGCGCTACCACCCGCGTCGATCCGTGCTGATGCGCGTGCTCGGGGACATGGATCCCGACCCCGAGATCGACACGTTCATCATGCCGACCCAACCGGGTGATCGCTGGCTGCTGTGCTCGGACGGACTCTCCGGGGTCGTGGACGACGCGCACACCCAGAAGGCGCTGGCCGCGGGCAACGCCCCAGCCCGCATCGCCGACGTCCTGCTCAAGCAGGCGCTGGACGGTGGCGCCCCCGACAACGTCACGATGGTCATCGTCGACATCGGCGGGCACCATCCGGTCTTCTCCGGGACGCCCGCCATCGTCGGCTCCGCCTCGAACCCCTCCGGGATCGAGGTGCCCGCCGCCCGATCCGGACGGTCCTCGTGGCTGCATCCCGGCCGCCAGGCGGCCAACGAGCCCACCCACTACGAGCCGGCACCGGAGTTCCTCGAGGAACTCATCGAAGAGGATCGCCGCCGCGCCCGCCGCCGGCGGGTCGGCTGGTTCGTCGGCTTCGTGCTCGTGCTCGCGGTGATCGCCGGCGCGCTCTTCCTGGGCTACAACTGGACCCAGACCCGCTACTTCGTCGGCGCGGACGACGATTCGGTCGTCATCTACCAGGGCGTCCAGCAGAGCATCGGTCCGATCAGCCTGTCCAGCCCGTACGAGGACACCGGGATCGCCCTGGCCGACCTCAGTCCGTTCGACCGCCAGACGGTGGAGTCCACCATCTCCGCGCGCTCCCTCGCCGACGCGAAGCTGATCGTCTCACGCCTCGCTCCGATCGGGGAGGACGGATGACGACCGAACCGCAGATCGCCCCCGACACCGCGGTGATGCGGGCACTCAAACGCATCCGGATGCCGCAGAAGCAGCGCAACCGCGAGCTCTGGCTGCTGCTGTTCGCCTTCGTGGTCAACGGTGCCGCGGTCGCCCTGGTGCAGCTAGGCGCCACGGACGCGATCGATCCGAGCTTCCTCTACTACTGCGGTGGGATCGGTGTGCTCGCGCTGACCCTCCACATCGTGCTGCGTTTCGTGGCGCGGGACGCGGACCCGTTCGTGGTGCCGATCGCGACGCTGCTGACCGGTCTCGGACTCGCCATGATCTACCGGATCGACCTCGAACTCGGTCAGTCCGGCTGGGCGGCGGCATCCACCCGTCAGCTGGCCTGGGCGGCCATCGCGATCGCCGCAGCCGTCGCCGTCGTCCTGTTCCTGCGCAACTACCGGGTGCTGTTCCGGTACACCTACGTGTCCGGGTTCATCGGCGTCGCCCTCCTGCTGCTGCCGTTCGTCCCGGGCCTCGGCACCGACGCCAATGCCGACGTCTGGGTATCGCTGGGGTTCTTCTCGTTCCAGCCGGGTGAGCTGGCGAAGATCGCGCTGGCGATCTTCTTCGCCGGATATCTGGTCCGCACCCGGGAGAGCCTGACCTCCGTCGGGACGCGGTTCCTCGGCATCACCTGGCCACGGGCGCGCGACCTCGGCCCGATCCTGGTCGTCTGGCTCGTGTCCCTGGCCATCATCGTGCTGCAACGCGACCTGGGTACCGGCCTGCTCATCTTCGGGATGTTCGTGGCCATGCTGTACGTCGCCACCGGCAAGACCGGATGGGTACTGCTCGGTCTCGGTCTCGCCGTCGCCGGCGCCGCCGCGGCGTCCCAGGTGCTCACCTACGTCGGGTGGCGCTTCGCCAACTGGCTGGACGCGTTCAATCCGGCGATCATCGACCGGGACGGCGGCAGCTACCAGCTCGTGCAGGGCATCTTCGGCCTCGCCCAGGGCGGACTGCTCGGCACCGGACTCGGACGCGGGCGGCCCTCGCTCACGCCGCTCGCCCAGAGCGATTACATCTTCCCGAGCCTCGGTGAGGAACTCGGTCTCGTGGGCGTGTTCGCCATCCTCTGCCTCTACATGGTGTTCACCAGCCGGGGCCTGCGCGTCGGCATCGCCGGTCAGGACGACTTCGGGAAGCTCCTGGCCACGGGACTCTCGTTCACGATCGCCCTGCAGGTGTTCATCATGGTGGGCGGCGTGACCCGGGTGATCCCGCTCACGGGCCTCACCACCCCGTTCCTCGCGGCGGGTGGTTCCTCGCTCGTGGCGAACTGGATCATCGTCGCGCTCATCCTGCGTATCTCGGACGCCGTCCGCAATCAGCCGCGGGTGGTGATCGGATGAGCAAAGAGCTGCGCCGTCTCAGCATCGTGATGCTGATGATGTTCCTCGTCCTGTTCGGATCGACCAGCTGGATCCAGGTCGTCCAGGCCGACGCGCTCGGCGAGAACGGATACAACAAGCGCGCCCTCTACGACTCCTACGAGGTGCAGCGGGGGTCGATCATCGCCAGCGGGACCGCCATCGCCTCGTCCGTGCCCTCGGGGGACGTGTACAGCTGGCAGCGGGTCTACACCGACCCCGCGATCTGGGCGCCGGTCACCGGCTACATCAACGCCGCCCTGGGTTCCGCCACCGGGATCGAGCAGGCCATGAACCAGGATCTCAGCGGCACCGGCGGGTCCCAGTTCTTCAACCGCGTCGAGCAGGTCTTCACGGGACAGCCGCCGCAGGGCTCGAACGTCGTCCTCTCGCTCGACGCCCGCGTCCAGCAGGCCGCCTACGACGCCCTCGAGGGCTTCGAGGGCGGGATCGTCGCGATCGAGCCGGACACCGGCCGGATCCTGGCCATGGTCTCCACGCCCAGCTACGACACGAACGTCCTGGCCTCCCACGACATCCAGTCCGTGCAGTCTGCCTACGACGCGCTCGAGGCCGATCCGCTGCATCCGCTCTCGAACCGGGCGATCGCGGGTTCACTCAACCCGCCCGGGTCCACGTTCAAGCTCGTGGTGGTGTCGGCGGCGCTGGCCTCCGGCGAGTACACGCCCGAGTCGACCCTGCCGAACCCCGCCGTCTACCAGTTGCCGCAGTCCAGCTCCACCGTGCGCAACGCCAGCGGCGGCACCTGCGGTGAGGGTGAGGAGGTCACGATCGCGGACGCGCTGCGGCTGAGCTGCAACATCCCGATGGCGGAGCTGGCCGTCCGGCTGGGCGACGACGCCATCCGCGAGGAGGCCGAGAAGTACGGCTTCAACGACGCGTTCACGATGCCGCTCACCTCGACCGCGTCGAGCTACCCGCGCGGTCTCGACGACCCGCAGACCGCCCTCACCGGCTTCGGTCAGGGTCAGGTGATCGCCACGCCGCTGCAGATGGCGATGGTCTCGGCGGGAATCGCCAACGACGGGGTCGTGATGAATCCGCGGATGGTGGACCAGGTCATCGGGCCGGATCTGTCCGTGCAGCAGCAGACCGAGAGCACGGAGTTCGGACGGGCGCTGGAATCCCCGCTCGCAGAGGAGATGGTGCGGATGATGGTCGCCAATGTCAGTTCGGGTGTGGCGTCGAATGCAAGAATAGACGGGGTCGAAGTGGGCGGTAAGACCGGTACCGCGGAGAACGGTGGTAGCGCGCCGTATTCTCTCTGGTTCACAGGTTTCGCACCGGCGGAGGACCCGAAGGTCGCCGTGGCGGTCGTCGTCGAGAACGGCGGCGGACAGGGTCAGTCGGGCAGCGGTGGCTCCATCGCGGCTCCCATTGCAAAAAAGGTCATGGAGGCGGTGCTGGGCAGATGAGACCGACGCAGGGTGCGACTTTCGGTGGCCGGTATGAGTTGGACTCTCGGATCGCCATCGGCGGCATGGGCGAGGTGTGGGAGGCTACCGACCACGTCATCGGCCGGACCGTCGCCATCAAGATCCTCAAAGACGAGTACATGGGCGACCCGGGCTTCCTGGAGCGCTTCCGCGCCGAGGCCCGCCACGCCGCGCTGGTGAACCACGAAGGGATCGCGAGCGTCTTCGACTACGGCGAGGAGAACGGCTCCGCCTTCCTCGTCATGGAGCTCGTCCCCGGGGAAGCGCTGTCCACGATCCTGGAGCGCGAGGGACCCCTCTCGACCGACAAGACGCTGGACATCGTCGCCCAGACCGCGTCGGCTCTCCAGGCGGCGCATGCCGCGGGCCTGGTGCACCGCGACATCAAGCCCGGGAACCTCCTGATCACGCCGGACGGCCGGGTGAAGATCACCGACTTCGGCATCGCCCGGATCGCCGACCAGGTGCCGCTCACGGCCACCGGTCAGGTCATGGGCACGGTGCAGTACCTCTCGCCCGAGCAGGCGTCCGGTCACGCGGCCTCGCCGGCGACCGACACCTACTCGCTCGGGATCGTCGCGTACGAGTGCCTGGCGGGGAAGCGTCCGTTCACCGGCGAGTCCCAGGTCGCCATCGCGATGGCGCAGATCAACGAGCAGCCGCCGCCGCTGCCGTCGACCGTGCCGGTCCCCGTGCAGAACCTCGTCCTGGCGATGATCGCCAAGAAGCCCGAGGACCGCCCCGCCTCGTCGGCCGCGGTCGCGCGTGCCGCCAGCGCGCTGCGCCGTGGCGACCTCGCCGCCGCAGCCGCCGCCGTCCCCGCCGTCGCGGCGGGCGTCGCCGACGACGACGACGACGCGACCCAACTGCTCGGTTTCGGCGGGGAGACGGGCATGGCCACGCAGCTCCTGCCCTCGGGCACCGCGCCGGCCGCGACCGCCGAGAAGACAACCAAGCGCAAACGCAGCCCGTGGACGTGGCCGCTCATCGCGCTCATCGCCCTGCTCGTCATCGTCCTGGGCGGAACGATCTGGGCGCTGTTCGGGAACCCGGCACCGGATTCCTCCACCACGAGCAGTTCCCCGGCCAGCAGCGCGCCCCGCCCGACGGCGAGCACTCCTGCCCCCACCCAGACCTCGAACGCGGTGAACGTGGACGGACTGGGGCTCGTGGGCAAGACCTGCGACGAGGCCAGGGCCGTGGCATCCGAGGCGGGGCTGGAGAACATCTCCTGCCAGACCGGGAACGCCGCGTCCTCCGCGGATCAGGTCGGCCGGGTGTACCAGGTCGACCCGACCGGGAACGTGCCTGCCACCCAGGCGGTGACGCTCACGGTCTACGGGGAGCAGATCCAGATCGGCGCCCCCACGGCACCCCGGATCCAGGTGAACGGCTCGTCCGTCGACACCGTGACCCCGGGCTCGACCGTGCAGATCAACTGGGACGGTTTCTCCTGCCCCTCCGGTACCGGATCGGTCGTCAGCTACAACCTCACGGCGGTCAACGGGATCTTCGCCTCGACCGGTCAGTCCACGGCCAAGGCGGGACCGAACGAACGCCCCGTCCAGCTCGAGGTGGGCAGCAACACGAACCAGGCGCTGATCGTCAGCTACACGGTCACCTGCTCTGGATCCGGGAACGGGACGACGCGCGACAGCGAATCGTCGCCGCAGACCCAGGCGACCGTCCAGGCCGCTCCCGAGCCCGACCCCGACCCCACGCCGGACAGCACTCCTTGAGATGTCCCGACCCGCCCGCGGGGAGTCCACGGGCGGGTCGGTTAGGCTGGCACACGTTGCACCCAGGGAGTCGCCGTGTCAGATGATCCACGTGTGCTCGCCGGCCGTTATCGCGTCGACGAGCTCATCGGCCGCGGCGGAATGGCCAGCGTCTACCGGGGGTACGACCTCACCCTCGGCCGCGAGGTGGCGCTGAAGATCCTCAAGCGCGAACTCGCCGACGACGCGGCGTTCCGCACGCGGTTCCGCCTCGAGGCGCAGGCGGCCTCCCGGATGGCGCATCCCGCCATCGTGCGCGTGTTCGATGCGGGCGAGGGATCCGAGACCGCGCCCGACGGTTCCGTGCATCCCGTGCCGTTCATCGTCATGGAGCTCGTACACGGAGCCCTGCTGAAGGACATCATCGCCGAGGGTCCCCTGACGCCGGAGCAGGCGGCCCGGTACGCCGACGGCATCCTCGAAGCCCTCGAGTACTCGCACCGGGCGGGCGTGGTCCACCGGGACATCAAGCCCGGCAACGTCATGGTGACCGGCTCCGGTCAGGTGAAGGTCATGGACTTCGGCATCGCACGCGCGGTGTCCGATTCGTCGTCCACCGTCGCGGAGACCACCACGATCCTCGGCACCGCCGCCTACTTCTCTCCCGAGCAGGCCAAGGGCGAACCGGTCGACGCGCGCGCGGACCTCTACTCGGCCGGTGTCGTCCTGTACGAGATGCTCACCGGACGCCCGCCCTTCCGCGGGGAGACCCCCGTGGCGGTCGCCTACCAGCACGTGAGCGAGACGCCCGTGCCGCCGACGGACATCGTCGAGGACATCCCGCGCGGCCTCGACGCCGTCGTCCTGCGTGCGCTCGCGAAGGACCCGTACCAGCGATACCAGGATGCCGCCTCCTTCCGCGCGGCCATCGAGGAGGGCCTCAGCGGACGGGCGCCGTCCAAGCGCCAGGTCGGCACGCTCACCAGCCAGCTGTACGGCGCGAACCCCCGTCAGGCGACCGAGACCGCCCGCTCGCTGCGGCAGCTGTCCAACGACACCACGATGCGGCGCACGCAGGCGGGTCCGCCCGTCGCGTGGATCTGGTCCGGTGTCGTCATACTCGCCGTGCTCCTGATCTCCGTCTTGTTCTGGGTCCTCACCATCCGTCCCGCGGACCCGGTGCCGGACTCGGCGCGGATCGTTCCGGACGTGTCCACGATGACCTTCGAGCGGGCCGTGGAGCTGCTCACCGCGGAGGACCTGCTCGTCGAACGGGAGGACATCGCGGACGATCGCATCGGCGTCGGCAACGTCGTCCGCACCGATCCGATGGCGGGTACGTCCGTCTCCCCCGGTCAGGCCGTCACCGTCTTCGTCTCCACCGGCAAGGAGAGCGTGGCGGTCCCCCCGCTCACCGGCATCCCCGAGCAGGAGGCACGGGACGCCCTGGCGGCGGCGGGTCTCACGATGGGGACCATCACCCCCGTCAACGACCCGCGCACCGCCGGCGGGATCGTCCTCGCCGCGCTCACCGCCGACGGGGAGATCCAGGCGGGCACCGAGGTGCCGGCGGGGACCATCATCAACCTCCGGGTGGCGAGCGGACGGGTCGTGCTCAACGACGTGACCGGCTACACCATGGATGCGGCGACCCGGGATCTCGAGAACCTGGGGCTCGTCGTGACCGCCGCGGAGGATCCGGGCTGCCCGGCGACGACGCCCAGCACGGTCAAGGTCATGTCCCTGGCGCCGGGCGAGGTGCCGATCTCCTCGGAGATCACCCTGACGTACTGCTCGGGCTGACCACGGCACGCCCCCGGTGCGGGGACAGACCGGCACCGCGCGCTGCCGCATCCGGGACCCCGATGGATTCCAGCCAGGTCCCGATCATCCGGTAACCGTGCTCGGTGAGCACGCTCTCCGGGTGGAACTGGACCCCGGCCAGCGGAAGGGTCCGATGGACGATGCCCATGACCGTTCCCTCCGGCGTCCGTGCCGTGATGCGCAGCTCGTCCGGCACGGTCTCGGGCACGACGGCCAGGGAGTGATACCGGCCGGTCGTCACCGGGGAGGGGACACCGGCGAAGACGCCCTCTCCGGTGTGGTGTACGGGGGAGGTCATCCCGTGCATGAGCTCCGGGGCGACCGCGACCCGCGCACCGAAAGCCACGGCCAGCGCCTGATGCCCGAGGCACACCCCGAGCAGCGGCGTTCCGGTCGCCGCGGCCGCACGAACGACGGCGATCGAGGCACCCGCATCCTCGGGCCTGCCGGGCCCCGGCGAGATGAGCACCCCGGCGAACCCCACCAGCGCGTCCGGGACGGCATCGAGGGAGATCTCGTCCGCCTCGCGCACGGTCACCCGCGCCCCGAGTTCCACCAGATAGCCGATCAGCGTGTGGACGAAGCTGTCATGGTTGTCCAGGACCAGCACGGGCACGCCTGCGACGGACGTCCCGTTCACTCGACCGTGACGTCTTCGGGCAGGAGCAGAGGGCTGACCCAGGGGAACACGTAGAAGAAGAGCGCGTACAGGACCGCCGCGACCAGGACGAGGACGATCAGCAACCGGACCCACCAAGGTCCGGGCAGGACTCGCCAGAGGGCGCCGTACATCAGGCCACCGCCTCGGTCAGCGCTGCCGGCTCCCCCGCCGAGCGCGGGGTGAAGGACTCGAACACCCCGTAGGCGGCCAGCCGCTCCGAGAAGCCGTAGCGGGGACTGCACGTGGTCATCGTGATGTACCGATCGTCGGCCGCCACATCGTCCTGGCGGGGAACGGGAAGCAGCACGTCGACGGAATCGGGTGTGACGTACTCGGAGTTGCGGAACCGGTAGGTGTACCACCCGTCCGGCGTCTCGATGACGATCGCGTCACCGGCCTGCAGTGCGGGGAGGTTCATGAACGGCGCGCCGTGACTGCCGCGGTGGGCGGCCACAGCGAAGTTGCCCACATCGCCCGGCATGGCCGTGCCCGGGTAGTGCCCGATCGCGCCGACGTTCAGGCTGGTCGAGGCGTTGACCCCGCCGGCGAGCTTGACCATGTAGTCCGCGCCGAAACGGGGGATCCGCATGATCCCGAAGGTCTCCCCCTCGGCGGCTTCCGGGATGGCTATCGGGTCCGCCGTCACCGCGGCCGAGTCCGTGGCTTCGGGATCCGGCGTGGCATCGGGGGATACGGTCTCGTACTGCTGCTCCCACTGCTCGGCGAGCTGGGATCCCTCGGCGTTGTTCTGCGCACCGACGATCGCATCGCCGATCCACATCTGCCACGCCACGAAAAGGAACGCGATCACACCGGCGGTGAGGAGCACCTCGCCGATGACCCCCACCACGCTCACGCGCGACCTGCGGCGGCGACCACGGCGGGTGGACGGACCCGCCGAACCACTCTCAGGGGGGCGCGCCGCGGACATACCGGAAGTGTACGGGATGGGCCCGGGAGCGGGCCGGGTGGGACAATGGTCGCGGAGGGAAAGGCGGTGACGCGTGGCGCACCCGAGACGGTGGACGGCTGTGCTCTGCGCCCTGGTCGGCGCGACCGCGGTGATCGCGGGCTGCAGCAGCCCCGCATCCGCGCCGGAGCCCTCGATCACGCCTCCCCCGCCGCAGCCCGTCGTCGCCAACGACCTCACCGACGAGGAGATCAGCGCGATCGTGTCCGAGCAGTGCGGACCGGTGTTCGCGGCACGCGGCGGCGATCCCGTGGCTGAGGTGCGTGCGCTGGACCAGTTCCGGGCGGATGCGGTCGTCTTCCTCGCCTCCAGCGCACAGTGCGACGACATCCCCACCGTGCTCGACGGGGAGTCCGGGGATCCGGCCGTCCCGTTCGTCTCCCCCGTCCAGGTCCTCGATCCGCCCTGCCCCGGCGACACCCTGGTGTCCTTCTGGGCGCACTACGACGACGACCTCATCTTCGGCAACCCCGAGCTCGACCGGGCGCTGCAGGCCGGCGACTGTGTGCGCACGTTCTTCTTCACCTACTCGGATGCCGGTGAGGGCGAATCGACGTACGCCTCGGAGCGGGAGGCCGGCATCCGGGCCGCCTACGACGTGATGCGCGGATCGTCGGGCCCGTGGACAGACCGGACGATCCAGCTCGCGAGCGGCGCCGTCCTGACCATGAGCCGTCCGGTCGACGACGACCGCATCACCCTGTTCTTCCTCCGGCTGCCGGACGGCGGCCTGGCCGGGGCGACGTTCGAGTACACCGGCGAGCAGACCCTGACCAAGCTCAATTCCGGCGAGCTGCTGTCCTTGCGGACCCTCGACACCGGCCGGTCCGTGTCGCGGGCAACGCTCGAGAAGACCGTCCGGGAGCTCATCGAGGGCTACGACGCTGCGACCGTGCTCACACATCAGCCCACCCCCTCCGACAGCGGAACGCCGGACCATCCCGATCATCGGGCCGTCGGCGAGATCGTCAGCGCCGCCGTCGCCCAGGACCTGGCCGACCGGGTGCGCTACGCCCTCGGCTATCCCTCGGATGCCCAGCCGGTCAACGTCGGTGACGCGGAACTGGCACGGAAGCTCGCGGCCTTCTCCGCGTACGCCTCGCACGACCCTGTCCTGAAGTGCAGCGACCCGACGAGTTGTCTGCGCCGGGTGCACTTCGGCGACTGGTTGCAGCGGCAGTACCTCACCCCCGCCGTGCCCACGCCCTGAGACCCCTCCGGCGATCGGGGACACGGGACTCGGACCCCGCGCGGCCCTCGGGCTAGGATGTCGTTATGGCACGCTCGGACAACGACGAGGACCTCACGCCCGCACAGGCCGGTGAGCCCGCACCGAATCCCGTCTGGTTCAAGCCCATCATGATCGGCCTCATGCTGGTCGGCTTGGTCTGGGTGCTGGTGTTCTACCTCAGCGGGAGCCAGTTCCCGATTCCCGGCATCGACGCCTGGAACCTCGTGATCGGCTTCGGGATCGCCTTCATCGGCTTCCTGATGACGACCCGCTGGCGCTGACCCCGGATCGGAATGACACCGGTGTGATTCATCCCCAAGCTGTGGATGAACCTGTGGATAACTTCCGTCACCCGTAGATCACCGGCGGCACGAGCAGCAGCAGCCCGAGGACCACGGCCCACCCGACGAGCAGACCGATCTGCAGCGGACGCTGACGCGGCGCGCGTGTGCGCGCGTAGATCAGACCGATCACCGCACCCGTCACGAGGCCACCCACGTGCGCCTGCCAGGAGATCCCCATCCCGGGGATGAATCCGATCGCCAGGTTGATGCCCAGCACGATCAGGATGCCGGTGATCTGCGAGCCGATGTGTCGCGCGATGATGATGAGGGCGCCGAAGATCCCGAAGATCGCGCCGGACGCGCCGACCACGAAACTGCCGGGCGCGAGCAGGGCGACGGCGACCGACCCGCCCAGGGCGCTGAGCAGGTACAACGTGAGGAACCGGGCCCTGCCGAGCAGAGGCTCGAGACTGCGCCCGATCATCCAGAGCGCCAGCATGTTCAGGCCCACATGCCAGAGCGACGAGTGCGCCACGCTCGCCGTCAGCAGCCGCCAGGGTTCGAACGGCCCGCCCGTCAGCTGGGGATAAAGGGCGCCCGCGTAGAACCCCAGAGCGCGCGTGATGACGTTCCCGAACAGGAACTGCAACACGTACACCGCGGCGGTCACGCCGATGATGGTGTACGTGACGACCGGACGACCCGACCCGGCCGCGACGACCCCCGACCTCTGCCACCGGCGTTGCGCCGTGCGCTGCGCCGGAGTGGCGGAGCGCTGCTGCTCCTGCATGCACTCCGGGCAGATCACACCGACGGCCGCCTGCGTCTGACACTCCGGACAGATCGTGCGCAGACACCGCTGGCACAGCACGAAGCTCTGCCGATCGGGATGCCGGTAACAGAAGTTCTCGCGGTTTCCCGCGAACCCGGGGTTCGTCACGCCAGGAAGGAGGTCAGACCGCGGCGACGTCGATGGAGGAGATGACCACGGGCTCTACCGGGCGGTCCCCGGCACCGGTGGGCACGGCCGCGATCGCGTCGACCACGGCGCGGGAGGCGTCATCGGCCACCTCACCGAAGATGGTGTGCTTGCCCTGCAGCCACGGCGTCGGGTCGGTCGTGATGAAGAACTGCGACCCGTTCGTCCCCTCGGCGGCACCGGTGATGGCGTTGCGGCGGAGACCGGCGTTCGCCATGGCGAGGATGTACGGCTTCTGGAACGTCAGCTCCGGGTGGATCTCGTCGTTGAACGTGTATCCCGGGCCGCCGGTGCCCTGACCCAGCGGGTCGCCACCCTGGATCATGAAGCCCGGGATGATCCGGTGGAAGACGACATCCGTGTAGAGGGGGCGATCGCCCGGCTTGCCGGTGGCGGGGTCGGTCCATTCCTGCGAACCGTCGGCGAGACCGGTGAAGTTCTGGACGGTGCGCGGCGCGTGGTCGCCGAACAGGTTGACGACGATGTCGCCGTGGTTGGTGTGGACGGTTGCGACGGCAGTGTGCTGGACCATGGCTACATTCTCTCAGAGTTCGCTGCAAGCCCTGCCGTCTACAGAGTCATCCTCTGGCAGGATGGGCACACCACAACCCATGAATAGGGGGATCTCACGTGAGCCTCAGTCGCAAACGGAAGAAGGAGCTCCGCAAGCTCCAGAACCACGCCACGAAGGTGTGGGAATCCCAGCAGGTGCTCGTCGGTGAGGCGGCCGATGTCGCCCGAGAGGCCGGACGCCAGCTCGGCCACTACAACCGCGAATACGTGGTGCCCACGGTCAAAGGCGGCTACGAGCGGTACGCCGCACCGTACGTCGACCGCGGCGTGAAGACGTCTCGCAAGGTGCTGTCCGAGAACGTCCTGCCCGCTGCGGGCGCGGTCGTCGGCAGTGCCATGTCCGTCTGGGATGCGGCGAACGACACCCGGGCCCGCCTCCAGTCGGGCCGCGGCGTGTCCTTCGACAGCGCCGCCTACCAGAAGAACGCCGCGAAGTACGGCAAGCAGGCCACTCGCGCGCTGACGGGGAAGCTGTCCGCCCTGGAGCCGCAGAAGAAGAAGAAGAAGGGCATGGGGGCCGGCAGCGTCATCGCCATCCTCCTCGGTGTCGCGGCCGCCGCAGGCGTGCTGTACGCCGCGTGGCAGACCCTGCGCGCGGACGACGAACTCTGGGTCGCGGACGACCCGCTCCGCGCACCCGACGCGTGACACAGGATCCGACAGGGCGGGTGCGGCGTGCCGCATCCGCCCTCGGTCTCTCCGTGGACATCCGGGAGCGCCCGGATGCGACGAGCCTGGCCGGAGCGGCAGCGCTACTGGGGATCCCGCCGGCCGACATCGTGAAGACCCTCGTGGTCGCGCGCAGCGACGACAGTTTTCTGTTCGCCCTGATCCCGGGGGACCGGGTCATCTCCTGGCCGAAGCTGCGTGCCGCCGTGGGCGTGAACAAACTGCATCTGCCCGATCCCGACCGGGCGTTCGAGGCGACCGGGTACGAGCGCGGCACGATCGTCCCGCTCGGCAGCACCACCGCGTGGCCGGTATATGCCGATGAGAGCATGCGAGGGAGGCGGATCGCCATGGGCGCCGGCGCCCGCGGCTACAGCCTCTTCGTCGACGCGGACGACGTGCTCGAGGCGCTCTCCGCGACGGTGACGGACATCTCCGCTCCGCAACCCGCCCGCTAGGCCTTCAGCCCCGCCATCCGCAACCCGATGGCGACCAGCTTTACCCGAGGCACGGATCTCAGCTCGTCCAACGCGAACCACTGCGCCCGGTCCGTCGAGCCGTTCACCTCGGCGCGCAGTCGCCCACCGACGATCGTTGCTCGGTAGATGATCCGCAGGGTGTGCAGCGGCGTGTCGGACTTCGCGATCCGGCGATGTGCGGGGATCACGCGGGAATGGATGCCGAGCAGGTCGCCCACCCCGACACGGTAGCCCGTCTCTTCCCGCACCTCACGGCGCACGGCGTGCACGGGGTCCTCGCCCTGCTCCAGGCCGCCGCCGGGGAGCGTCCATGCGCTCCGGCGCCCCTCGTTCCAGTGCGCGAGCAGGATCCGTCCCTCCTCATCGGTGACGATCGCGTACGCCGCGACGCGCAGATCCATGCCCGTGACTATATCGGCCAGTGGCGTTCTCTTCGCCCGAGGATGCCGATCCCCCCGGAACGGGATCGGAGACTTCCTCGTTACGCCCATGTCCGGCCGCTCGGACTGGTACCTCATGGTCCCGGGCATCCCGAGTCGCACGGTCGCCGGCGCCCTCGCGGCCCTGGTGACCGCCACAGCGCTCTCGGCGGCGCTTGCACGACGTCCGGCCGTCGCGGGGGCGCCGGCATCCCGCGGGCACCGTCTGAGCCGTTCCACGGGAAACGAAGAACCCCCGGAACTCCGCTGTTTCTGCGGGGTTCCGGGGGTTCTTGCGAGGTGTGGAGCCTAGGAGATTCGAACTCCTGACATCCTGCTTGCAAAGCAGGCGCTCTACCAACTGAGCTAAGGCCCCGGGGCTGTTCGGTGGGGCTACCAGGACTTGAACCTGGGACCTCTTCATTATCAGTGAAGCGCTCTAACCGCCTGAGCTATAGCCCCGAACTGTTGCCGACTCGCGCCGCCAACCTCCAAGACTTTACCGGAATCGGCGCGATTTCACGAATCGGCGGTCAGTTGGATGTGAACCCCACGAGGAGACCGCCGGTCACCTTCACCGCGAGGTTGTAGATCCCCGCGACGACGGCTCCGAGGACCGTGACGACGACGAGGTTCAGGATCGCCACGACCGCGGCGAACGCCATCACCTGCGGCAGTCCGACGAACTGACTCAGCGAGAGCGAGCCGTCGGAGAAGGACGCGAAGAACTCGTCGGCCTTCGCGATCAGTCCGGTGGTCTGGACGATCATGTAGACCAGGAAGAACGAGACGACCGTCACGATCGCCAGCGCGACCGCCGCCAGGAACGACAGCTTCACCGCCGACCAGAAGTCGACGTAGACGAGGCGGAGGCGCACCTGCTTGGCGCTGCTCTTGCTGCTCGACTTCTTGGCGAGCTTGTCGGCTACCGTGCTCATGCGTCAGTACTTTCGTCGGGGACAGGGGCGGACGCTTCCTCCACGTCCGAAGCCTCTTCGGTTACCTCTGCCAGTCGCCGCTCGGAGTTGCGGGCGATCGCGATGATTCGATCGTCATCGTCCGGTCGGGCGAAGACCACACCCATCGTGTCGCGACCCTTGGCAGGCACCTCGGCCACGGCAGAGCGTACCACCTTGCCACTGGCAAGAACCACCAAGACCTCGTCGTCGTCACCGACGATCAGAGCACCGGCGAGCACCCCTCGGTCCTCGTTCAGTTTGGCGACCTTGATGCCCAGCCCGCCGCGACTCTGGACCCGGTACTGGTCCACATCGGTGCGCTTGGCGTAGCCGCCCTCGGTCACGACGAAGACGTCCTCGTCGGGATCGGCGACGGATGCGGACAGCAGGCTGTCGCCGTCACGGAAGGACATGCCCTTCACGCCCTCGGTCGAGCGTCCCATCGGGCGCAGCGAGGAATCCGTGGCGGTGAACCGCAGCGACATGCCGAGCCGGCTCACCAGCAGGATGTCGTCGGTCTCGTCCACGAGGAGCGCACTGACCAGTTCGTCCTCCTCACGGAGCTTGATGGCGATGACTCCACCCTGACGGTTCGTGTCGTACTCGGTCAGACGCGTCTTCTTCACCAGACCGCCGCGCGTGGCGAGCACCAGGTAGGACGCGGCGGTGTAGTCGCGGATGTCCAGGATCTGGGCGATCTCCTCGTCCGGCTGCAGGGCGAGGAGGTTCGCGACGTGCTGGCCCTTGGCGTCGCGGCCGGCTTCGGGGACCTCGTAGGCCTTCGCGCGGTAGACCCGGCCCTTCGTCGTGAAGAACAGCAGCCAGTGGTGGGTCGTCGTCACGAAGAAGTGCTCGACGACGTCATCCGCGCGCAGCTGCGCGCCCTTCACGCCCTTGCCACCACGGTGCTGCGAGCGGTAGTTGTCGCTGCGGGTGCGCTTGATGTACCCGGCCCGCGTGATGGTGACGACCATCTCCTCTTCCGGGATCAGGTCCTCGATGGACATGTCGCCGTCGAAGCCGTAGAGGATCTGCGTGCGCCGCTCGTCGCCGTACTTCGCGACGATTTCGGTGAGCTCGTCGCGCACGATCGTACGCTGGCGCGCGGGGGTGGCGAGGATGTCCTGGAAGTCGAGGATCTGCGACTCGATCTCCTGGGCCTCGTCGACGATCTTCTGACGCTCGAGCGCTGCCAGACGGCGCAGCTGCATCGCGAGGATCGCATCCGCCTGCACGTCATCGATGTCCAGCAGGGTGCGCAGGCCCGCGCGTGCCTCATCCACGGTGGGGGAGCGGCGGATCAAGGCGATGACCTCATCGAGGGCGTCGAGCGCCTTGAGGTATGCACGCAGGATGTGCATGCGCTCTTCGGCCTTGCGCAGACGATAGATCGTGCGCCGCACGATGACGTTGATCTGGTGCGTCACCCAGTGCGAGACGAAACCGTCGAGGGGCAGCGTGCGGGGCACACCGTCGACGATCGCGAGCATGTTCGCACCGAAGTTGTCCTGTAGTTGCGTGTGCTTGTACAGGTTGTTCAGCACGACCTTCGCGACCGCGTCGCGCTTGAGCACGACGACCAGGCGCTGGCCGGTGCGGTCGCTGGACTCGTCGCGGATGTCGGCGATGCCGGTGATCTTGCCGTCACGGGCGAGGTCACGGATCTTCACCGCGACGTTGTCGGGGTTGACCTGGTACGGCAGCTCGGTGATGACGAGGCAGGTACGCCCCTGGATCTCCTCGATGTTCACCACGGCGCGCATCGTGATCGAACCACGACCGGTGCGGTAGGCGTCCTGGATGCCGCGGGTGCCGAGGATCTGCGCAGCGGTGGGGAAGTCCGGGCCCTTGATGCGCTGCATCAGGGCTTCCAGGAGTTCTTCCCGCGTCGCCTCGGGGTGTTCGAGCGCCCACAGGACGCCGTCGGACACCTCGCGCAGGTTGTGCGGCGGGATGTTGGTGGCCATACCCACGGCGATACCCACCGAGCCGTTGACCAGCAGGTTCGGGAACCGCGCCGGCAGGACGACGGGCTCCTGGGTCTGACCGTCGTAGTTGTCCTGGAAGTCGACGGTCTCCTCTTCGATGTCGCGCACCATCTCGAGCGCGAGGGGAGCCATCTTCGTCTCGGTGTACCGGGGGGCGGCGGCCCCCTGGTTGCCGGGGGAGCCGAAGTTCCCCTGGCCGAGCGCGAGCGGGTAGCGCAGCGACCACGGCTGGACGAGGCGCACCAGCGCGTCGTAGATCGGCGCGTCACCATGCGGGTGGTACTGCCCCATCACCTCGCCGACGACGCGCGCACACTTGGAGAAGGACTTGTCGGGACGGAAGCCCCCGTCGTACATGCCGTAGATCACACGGCGGTGGACGGGCTTGAGGCCGTCCTCCACGCGCGGCAGGGCACGGCCGACGATGACGCTCATCGCGTAGTCGAGGTAGCTGCGCTGCATCTCGGACTGCAGGTCGACCTGGTCGATCCTGCCGTGGTCGTGCTCGGGGGCCTCGCTCGGACGCTCTTCGTCAGTCATTCTTCTCTTCTTCGTGATGTAAGCCGGAACCGGGGTCTCTCAGATCTCGAGAGGACCTAGATGTCGAGGAACCGGACGTCCTTGGCGTTGCGCTGGATGAAGTGACGCCGGGATTCGACGTCCTCACCCATCAGCGTGGAGAAGATCTCGTCCGCGGCGGCCGCGTCGTCGATGGTGACCTGCAGCAGGGTGCGGGTCTGCGGGTCCATCGTCGTCTCCCACAGTTCCTTGGCGTTCATTTCGCCGAGCCCCTTGTAGCGCTGGATACCGTTGTCCTTCGGGATCCGCTTGTTGCCGGCCAGTCCCTCGGCGAGCAGCGCGTCGCGCTCCGCGTCGCTGTAGACGTACTCGTGCGCGGAGTTGGACCACTTCAGGCGATACAGCGGGGGCTGCGCGAGGTACACGTACCCCGCCTCGATCAGCCCGCGCATGTAACGGAACAGGAGGGTGAGCAGCAGCGTCGTGATGTGCTGACCGTCGACATCCGCATCGGCCATCAGGACGATCTTGTGGTACCGGGCCTTCTCGATGTTGAAGTCCTCGCCGATACCCGTACCGAAGGCCTGGATCATCGCCTGGACCTCGTTGTTACCCAACGCACGGTCGAGGCGTGCGCGTTCGACGTTGAGGATCTTGCCGCGCAGCGCGAGGATCGCCTGGGTGTACGGGTCCCGGCCCTGCACCGCGGAGCCGCCGGCCGAGTCACCCTCGACGAGGAAGATCTCGCTGATGACGGGGTCCTTGCTCGTGCAGTCCTTGAGTTTGTCCGGCATCGAGGCGGACTCGAACACGCTCTTACGGCGTGCGGTCTCGCGGGCCTTGCGCGCCGCCATCCGGGCGGTCGCCGCATCGATCGCCTTGCGGATGATGTTCTTCGCCTGCTGCGGGTTCCTGTCGAACCAGTCGCCGAGCTGGTCCCCGACGACCTTCTGCACGAACGCCTTCGCCTCGGTGTTGCCGAGCTTGGTCTTGGTCTGGCCCTCGAACTGGGGCTCTGCGAGCTTGACCGAGATGACGGCGGTGAGGCCCTCGCGCACGTCCTCGCCGGAGAGGTTGTCGTCCTTCTCCTTGAGCAGGTTGTTCGCGCGGGCGTATTTGTTCACCAGTGTCGTCAGCGCGGCGCGGAATCCCTCTTCGTGGGTGCCGCCCTCGTGCGTGTTGATGGTGTTCGCGTAGGTGAAGACGTTCTCCGTGTAGGACGTGGTCCACTGCATCGCGAGCTCCAGCGCGATCTTGCGCTCGGTGTCCTCGGACTCGAAGTCGATGATGGCGTCGTTGACCGCCTCGGCCTTGCGGACGCGGTTGAGGTACTCGACGTAGTCGACGAGACCCCGCTCGTAGAGGAACTCGTCGTGCGGCTGGGTGACCACGAGCTGCCCGTCGACCTCTTCGTCGATCGCCCGGTCCGCCCGCTCGTCGCGGAGGGAGATGGCCAGTCCCTTGTTCAGGAACGCCATCTGCTGGAAACGCGTCCGCAGGGTGTCGTAGTCGAAATCGACGGACTCGAAGATCGTGGCGTCCGGCCAGAACGTGATGGTCGTGCCGGTCTCGGTGCTGTCCTCGGCCTTCTCCAGAGGCGCCTGGGGCACGCCGCCGTCGCGGTAGGACTGACGCCACACCGCCCCCTGACGCTTGACCTCCACCTCGAGCCGGCTGGAGAGAGCATTCACGACGGAGGAGCCGACGCCGTGCAGACCGCCGGAGACCGCGTATCCGCCGCCGCCGAACTTGCCACCGGCGTGGAGGACGGTGAGCACGACCTCGACGGTCGACTTCCCCTCGGCCTTATGGATGTCCACCGGGATGCCACGGCCGTTGTCGATCACGCGGACCGCGCCGTCGGGGAGGATCGTCACCTCGATCCGGTCGCAGTACCCCGCGAGCGCCTCATCGACGGAGTTGTCGACGATCTCGTACACGAGGTGGTGCAGACCGCGCGGACCGGTCGATCCGATGTACATGCCCGGGCGCTTGCGAACGGCCTCGAGGCCCTCGAGCACCTGGATGGCGTCGGCTCCGTAGTCGTTCCGGCCGTCGGTCGCGTCGTCGTTTCCGTTGTCGCCGGGCACGCTGGGAGGTGTAGAGGACGTCATGGGTTTCGAGCGCTCCGGTTCAGTAGACGGGTCCTGGTCATTCTATCAACTCAGCATCTTCCGCGGGGCGTGTGCGCCCGTGTGGCGTGATGAAATCCGCCAAGGTACCTCGGTACGTGGGTTATCCGTAGGTATCCCGAGGACCCCGGCCTGGAACGGCTCTGGGACCCCATTTCCACGAAGGGACGTCCGGTCCGACGAAGCGGACATTCTGCACACCGGCGTCCGGGAACCGCTGCGCGATCTCCGTCACGATGTGCGTGCGCATGATGCGAAGCTGCTTCGCCCACGCCGTGGAGTCGCACTGCACCGTCAGCACCCCGGCGTCCAGACCGACCGGACGCGTGTGCTGGGCGGTTTCGTCGCCGGCGACCTCGCGCCACTTCAGGATGAGGTCTTCGCGGGCCAGCAGCGGGTCCCATCCGGCCTGGCGCGTCCAGACCGCGATCACGTCGCCGAGCCCGTGCGGGTCACGGCCCGGAGCGAAGGGGATGCTCTCGCCGTCGCCGGGAACCCGCCGCTTGCGGCGCGAGCGCCGGCCCGTCGGTTCGAGCCCCCGCAGCCGCAGATAGGTGGACAGGGTCTCGGGCAGGTCGTCCTCGGCGTCAGTCATCGTCGATTCCCCGGATGCGGCCGGCTTCGATCCGTACTGTCCTGCCGCGGAGCCCGGCCGGGACATCCGCTTCGACGGCAGCGGTCACGATGACCTGCTCGAAGTCCGCCACCAGCGCCGCGAGGCGCGCCCGGCGGTCCGCGTCGAGCTCGGCGAAGACGTCGTCGAGGATGACGATCGGGTCGCCCAGCGCGGAATCCGCACGCAGCAGCTGCGCCGACGCCAGCCGGAGCGCGAGCGCCACCGACCAGGACTCCCCGTGGGAGGCGTACCCCTTCACGGGGAGGGAACGGATGCGCAGCAGGAGGTCGTCGCGGTGCGGACCGACGAGCGTCACCCCGCGCTCGAGCTCGGCGGTGCGCCGGGCGGCGAGGGCGGCACGGAACGCCTGAGCGGTGTCGCCCGCGGCGAGCGTGCCGGAGGCATCCGCATCCTCCTCCGGGTCCGCGCCGGCCAGCGAGGAGACCCAGCCGATCTCGGGGGAGTGGTCCGCGCCCGCGATCGCCGCGTAGGCCGCCACGAGCGGAGGATGCAGATCGTCGGCGAGGCGGCCGCGGGCCTGGATGATCTCGGTGCCGAGCGCGACGAGCTTGTCGTCCCACACGTCGAGGGTGGGGAGCCCGTCGGCGCGCAGGCCCCGGGCCCGCGCCGACTTCAGCAGTGCCGTGCGCTGGCGCAGGACCCGGTCGTAGTCGGCCAGCACACCCGCCATCCGGGGGATCCGCTGGACCAGCAGCTGGTCGGCGAACCGCCGACGTGCGGACGGGTCGCCCCGCACGATCTGCAGATCCTCGGGCGCGAAGAGGACAACCTGCGCGTAGCGGGGGAGTTCGGCGGTCCGCACCGGCGCTCCGCCGACGCGGGCCTTGTTGGATCCGGTCTTGTTGATCTGCACCTCGAGGAGCACCCGGCGCTCACCGTGCGCGAGTCTTGTGCGGACGATCGCGGCGTCCGCCCCGGCCCGGACGAGGGGAGCGTCCGCCGAGACCCGGTGCGACCCGAGCGTCGCGAGGTAGGTGATCGCCTCGGCGAGGTTCGTCTTCCCCTGGCCGTTGCGTCCGACCAGCAGGTTCGCACCGCTCGCGAACGACAGTTCCGCGTGTTCGTAGTTGCGGAAGTCCACGAGACTCAGCTGCTCCACGATCACCGAGTCAGACTACCCGTGACCTCGGTCATCCGAACGGGGGAGTACTCAGCGAAGCAGCAGGTTCGGCTGGAGCAGGTACTTGAACGATCCCTCGCCGCCCTTCTCGACCGAGGTCTGCGGGGTGACCAGGATCGGGCTGAGCTTGTTCGCGTTCTCACTGGACGTGAAGGTGACCCGGGTGAACTCGCTGCGCACGGCGGAGAGGGCCTCGAGCAGGTACTGCGGGTTGAGGCCCAGCGTGACGTCCTCCCCGGTCAGGGTCGAGTCGACGGATTCGGAGGCGCGGGCCTGTTCGGTACCGGATGCCTCCATGGCCACGCCCTCCGCGCTGAACGTGAAACGCAGCGGCGCGGAGCGGTCGAGGACCAGCGAGACGCGGCGGACGGCCTCGGCCAGATCGGCGGTGTTGACCACCGCGTGGTGCTCGGTCTGCTCCGGGAACAACCGGCGTACCGGCGGGAAGTTCCCCTTGATCAGCAGCGAGGTGACGGTCTTGTTGCCCGAGCTGAACGCGATGATCTCCCGGTCTCCGGACCCGGAGAAGGCGATCGAGATGTTCTCGCCGTGCGAGAAGGTCTTGCCCACCTCCTGCAGCGTGCGTGCCGGGACGAGTGCCGCGGTGGTCTCCCCCTCGGCGGTCGCGGGCCCGTCCCAGGGGATCTGGCGCAGAGCAACGCGATAACGGTCCGTGGCCACCAGGCTGAGCTGGTTGCCGCTGACCTCGAGCTGCACGCCGGTGAGTACCGGCGTGACGTCGTCACGGGATGCGGCGAAGGCGACCTGAGCGATGGCGGTGGCGAAGTCCTCGGCGGGGACGAGACCGGATTCGCCGCTGACCTCGGGGATCGCGGGATATTCCTGAACCGGCATAGACGCCAGGGTGAATCGGGCGGACCCGCAGGTGAGCAGGATCCCGTCGTCGTCGACGGAGATCTGGACCGGGGCGTTCGGGAGACGGCTGGCGATGTCGGAGAGCAGACGCCCGTGCACCAGGATCGTGCCGGGTTCGTCCACCGTGGCATCGATGGTCGTCCGTGCCGACGCTTCGTAGTCGAAGGCCGACAGCGAAAGACCGTTCTCGCCGGCTTCGATCAGGACACCGGCCAGGATCGGCTGAGGGTTGCGCTGGGGCAGAAGCTTGACGACGAACGACACAGCCTCGCTGAACACATCGCGATTGACGTGGAACTTCACGGACGCTCCCTCGAAGTCGGGTTGGGCCTTCCCATGCTAGTGCTGTGATTCCCCCAGGCGAATACCGAGCCCGCATCCGGCTCCCAAGGTGATCGCAGGAGTTTCCATTGAGAAGTGATTGTCATCTTGTTAACAACTGTGGGAACTGTGGATAACTCGGTGGATGACTGTCGGCGAGCGGGAACTACACACGTGTGACTTGTGGAATCCGTGAGGAATCCGCTGTCGAATCGGGATCGAATGACAACACCTTGTCATTCGGTTCTCCACAGGTCGGGGCGGATCCACTCACATTCGTGTCGGCGCGCCTCACAGTTATCCACAGGTTGTCCACATGTGCAGAAGCCGATTGTCGGGAGGTCCCCCGCGCGTGTCAAGACGTCATGAGACGGCGCGTCGTCTTCGTCCGGGCTCTCGCGGGCGCGTCCGGTCCGCCGCAGACGCGAGAACGCCCCCAGGGATTCCTGGGGGCGTTCTCGCGATCCGGGCTCAGCGGCCGACGCGTCCGAGCTGCGTCGTGATCTCGGAGACCTGGTTGTAGATCGAGCGTCGCTCCTTCATGAGGTCGCTGATCTTCTTGTATGCGTACATGACCGTGGTGTGGTCGCGGTTCCCGAACAGCTGCCCGATCTTGGGCAGAGAGAGGTTCGTGCGCTCCCGGCAGAGGTACATGGCGATCTGCCGGGCGGTGGCCACGGCCTGCGATCGGCTCGATCCGTACAGGTCGTCGACCGACAGCTTGAAGTACTGGGCGGTCGCGGTGATGATGTCCGTCGGTGAGATGACGTTGGCATCGTCCTGATCGATGATGTCTCGCAGCACCTGTTGTGCCAGGGAGATGTCCAGCGTCGAGCGGTTGAGGCTGGCGAACGCGGAGACCCTGATGAGGGCGCCCTCCAGTTCCCGGATGTTGCTCGAGACGACCGTGGCGATGTACTCGAGGACCTCGTCGGGGATCTGGAGCCGTTCGTTCTGCGCCTTCTTGCGCAGGATCGCGATACGCGTCTCGAGGTCGGGCGCCTGGACGTCGGTGATCAGGCCCCACTCGAAGCGGCTCCGCATCCGGTCTTCGAACCCGGTGAGGTGCTTCGGCGGGACGTCGCTGGTGATCACGACCTGTTTGTCGTGGTCGTGCAGGGTGTTGAAGGTGTGGAAGAACGCCTCCTGCGTCTCGGCGCGTCCTTGCAGGAACTGGATGTCGTCGATCAGCAGGATGTCGACCTCGCGGTACCTCGCCTGGAACGCGGCCCCTCGGTTGTTGGCGATCGAGTTGATGAAGTCGTTCGTGAACTCTTCGCTGGAGACGTACCGGACGCGGATCCCGGGATACAGACTGAGGGCGTAGTCGCCGATGGCGTGCAGCAGGTGCGTCTTACCCAGTCCCGAGTCGCCGTAGATGAACAGCGGGTTGTAGGCCTTGGCCGGTGCCTCGGCGACAGCCACCGCTGCGGCATGGGCGAAGCGGTTGGACTGGCCGATGACGAAGCGGTCGAAGGTGTACTTCGGATTCAGCCGGGTGTCGGCGCGAGCGTTGCCGGGACTCTCGACGCGTTCCTCGATGGGGGCGGGAGGCGTCTCGATGGGGGCGGTCTGGACGGCCTGCGGCATGGAGAGGTGCTGGCCGACGAGATCCGGGTTGACGACGACGCGGAAGGCGCTCACCTCATCCGTCGGCGATGCCTGGGTGAGGGCCTCCAGGATCACCGCGCGCAGACGCTTGTTCAGTTGCGCGGCGGTGAGGTCGTTGGGGACGTCGAGGTAGAGGGTGCCGGCCATCACGCCCTGCGGCACCGCGAGGTTGAGGAAACCGTGCATCTGCGGCGAGACGCGTTCGTCGCGGGCCAGAATTCCCAGCGCTTCGGACCAGACAGGGACGTCCGGTGACTCTTGCACGGCCAT